>NC_022657.1:8115595-8430714 GCF_000494755.1 Amorphoplanes friuliensis DSM 7358 | reverse complement strand
ACCGCGGGCCGCGATCGTGGCCTGCGCCCTCGCCGCGCTGGTCGGCGTGACCACCTGGACCACCGACGTCGTGCTGACCCGCGACGACGCGACGATCCGGATGGGCCGATATCTCGCGACCCACAACGCCTGCTCGCCGGTCAACGCCACCGGCAACGCGATGCGCTGGGCGCCGGCCCTGACCGCCAACCACGTGTACGCGTTCACCGACGGACCGACCGCACTCAACGCCGGCCTGCACCTCTTCCTGCTGTCGCCCAAGGACAGCCGCCTGCGGTACGGCAACAGCTCACCGGAGCTGGACACCTGGGTCCGCACCCGGGGACGTCCGGTGCTCCAATTGCCCAGCCGCCGGTACGAGAGGATCGAGCTCTGGTCCGTGCCCGGCCCGTCCGTCGTCACGGGTGAGCAGTGCGGCAACGACCGGCCGCCGGTCTCGGCCCAGGCGTCGAGCACCCGCTTCCTGGTGCTGCTGGCCGCTCTGATCATCTGCCTCGCGGCGGCTCTCTACGCCTGGAGCATCGTGCGGGACCGCCCGGACGGGGACGACGCGTGACCGCCGTGCTGGACTCGCGGACGACCCGTCGCGGCAGCGGCGCCGGCTGGCTGCTCATTGCGACCACCTCGGCCGGCGTCGTCAACTACGGGTATGCGCTCGTGCTCACCCACGGGCTCGCCCCGGCCCAGTACGCCGCGTTCGCCGCCGGTCAGGCGCTGCTCATGGTCCGGGCGACGATCTCCGGTGCGGGCATCCCGTGGATCCTGGCCCGCGAGATCGGCAAGGCGCCGCACGACCACGAGCGGCACGCGATCGTCACCACCTTCGCCTTCTGGGCCAACCTCGCCATCGGTGTGGTGCTGACCGCGCTGCTCACGGGCGGAGTGCTGCTCTTCGGCTCGGTGCAGGACGCGGCCGTTGTCGCCTGCGCGTCCCTGGTGATGTCGGTCGGCTCGACCGGCATGGGATTCCTCCAGGGCATCGGCCGGATGGAGATGATCGCCGTCCTGCTCACGCTCGAGGTGCTGGTCAAGGCCGGTGTCGGCATCGGACTGGTCTTCTTCGCCCACCTCGGGGCCACCGGCGCGCTGGCCGGCTTTGTCGCGGGCAGCATCGTGCTGCTCGCACCCCTGCCGAGATTCCGGAGGCTGATCCGGCCGCCGTCCTGGCGACCCGCCGAGGCGACCCTGCTGCGGGCCGCGATCCGGCAGACCCGCCTCCAGGCGAACGTCGCGGTCGCCGCGGCCGGCGACACCGTGCTCGTCGCGGCGCTCGGGCTCGGCAGCACGGGCGGCGGCCCCTACCAGGCGGCGTCGGCGCTCGGCCGGGTGCCGCTGTTCGCCTCGAACGCCGTCTCCACGGCCGTCTTCCCACAGCTCAGCCGGGACGGTTCGGTCGTGCGGAAGGCGGCGGCCCTGCGGTCGTACCTGCTGGTCGGCGCCCTGATGACCAGTGCGCTGGTGACCCTGCCCGACGAGATCCGCTCCGGGCTGTTCCCGGACACCTTCGCCACGGTCGGCCGGTGGCTGCCCTTCGCCGCCGTGCTGGGGCTCGCGATCGGCCTGCTCAACCTGTGCGTCACGTTCCTGCAGGCGGACGACTGGCACAGCGGCACGGCCGCCTACCTGACCGGCATCGTGATCGGCTACCTCGGTCTGATCGCCGTGGCCGGTGCGACCTTCGGCGTGGCCGGCCTGGCCGTCGGTGCGGCCGGGGCGAGCCTGCTCGCGGTCGTGGCGCTCACCCTGCTCTCCTCGGTACGCGGGGCAGTCAAGCTCCTGCTCACGTCCCGCCGCACGCTCCGCGACACCACCGGGCTCGCGGCGCTGCTCGGTGTGCTGTTCCTGGTGGAGAACCCGGTGCTCTGGGTGGCCGTCGCCGTCGCCGCCGGGCTGATCGTGCTGGCGACGGGCTTCCCGGAGTTCTCAGTCGTGCGAAGGCGGACCAGATGACCCTGCGGATCGGCGTCGACGGGCGCGTCCTGACCGACCGCTACCACGGCATCGGCCGGGTGGCGTACGAGCTGACCACCGAGATGGCCCGCATACCGGGCGTGGAACTGGTCGTCTTCGCCGGTGACCAGCCGTCGCGGCGTTTTGACCTCGACGTGCTGGCCGGACTGCCGGCGGTGTCGGTGCGGCGGGTCGGGATGAAACCGGTCGACGTGCGCCAGCTCTGGCGGTGGCGCCCGGAGCTGCGGCGGGCCGGTGTCGACGTGATGTTCTTCCCGTACCACCTGGGGGCGTCGCCGCTGGCCGGCAAGCCGCGGGTGGCGCTGCTGCACGACTGCATCTTCGAGACCGATCCTCGTTTTGTGCCGTCGCGGAAGGTCGGGCTCGCGTACCGGATGCTGACCTCGGTCATCGCCCGGACCTCGACCGTGCTGACCGTGTCGCACGCCTCCGCCCGCGAGGTCGAACGCTTCTACCGGCAGCGGGTGCACCCCGGTCAGGTCATCCCGAACGGCGTCGACCAGGACCTCGGCGGCACGGCGGCGACCGCGGACCGGCTGCGCCGCGAGTACGGGCTGGACGGTGGTTACGTGCTGCACGTCGGCGCCCAGCGGCCGCACAAGAACGTGGCGGTGCTGGTGGAGGCGATCGCGAAGGTGCCGGACGCGCAGCTCGTGCTGGTCGGCTCGGCGGACGAACGCTTCCCCGACGAGGTCGGTCCCGCGATCGACCGCTGCGGTGTCGCCGACCGGGTGCTGCGGCTGCCGTTCGTGCCCGAGGACCTCCTCGGCACCCTGTACGCGCGGGCCGGGCTGCTCGCGTACCCGTCGCTGGTCGAAGGTTTCGGTCTGCCCATGCTGGAGGCGATGGTGGCCCGCACGCCGGTGCTCGCCAGTGACGTCCCGGTCCTGCGGGAGGTCGGCGGTGACGCCGCGCTCTACGTGCCGCCGACGGACGCGGAGGCGTGGGCGGCTGCGATCACCCGGCTCGCCGCCGATGATGATCTCCGGTCGGGCCTGGTGGCCGCCGGTGCCGCCCACGCCTCGCGGTTCACGTGGGGTCGTGCTGCGGAGCGCCTGGTGGCGGCCGCGGTCAGCGCTGCGTCGTCAGGAAGGTCGCGTTCTTGACGATATCGCCGGCCTGCAGACGCACGATGTAGAGCGCCGCCAGGTCGTTGGTGCGGGCGAGCTGCATGACCGCCGGCAGCTGCGCCGGCAGGCAGACGTGGCTCGTCTCCGCCATCGCGCGCAGACCCTTGGCCTTGGCCAGCCCGGCCAGGTAGGCGACCGTGTTGGCCTGCTCGGCCCAGGTGCCGTAGACGACCACGCCGGTGTCTTTGATCGCGGCGACCTGGCGCGTGGCGTCGTAACCGCGCTGCACCTCGCCGTTGATCTCGGGGCTCGACGTGCCGGCCAGGTTGGTGGCGACGGCCTTGTCGAAGTCGCCGCCGCGCATGCCGTACGACGGGTAGAGCACGGCCGCGGTCCCGGTGTAACCGGCCTGGCGCAGCGCCGTGATCTGCCAGTTCTGGTACGCCGCCAGCGAGTTGAGGTACCAGGTCAGGAACTTGGCGGCCTGGCCCTTGGTGCTCGGCTGCCCCGGCTTCCAACTCGGCACCGGGTTCGACTTCTTCGCGGCGGCGTCGAAGGCGTAGTAGAGGTTCCTCAGCTTGCCGGTCGCCGGGTCGAGCTTGAACGGGTAGGTCAGCTCACCCCAGTGGCCACCGCCGACGCGGACGATCGAGAAGCCGCCGCCGAGCCGGGCGAAGACCTTCTTGAGGTACCGCGTGGCGAGCGTCCGGTACTGCTTCCCGAAGATCAGGTTCGGCTCGTTCGAGTCGGTGTAGGTCTCGCCGAACTGGTCGACGTAGCGGGCGCCGGGCAGGTCGAGCAGCCACGCGGGGGCGTTCTGGATGCCGGTGTTGAACGAGATGACGTAACCGAGGGACTTGAGCTGCGAGATCCGCGTGGCGATGCGGTCGAAGTACTTCTCGTCGAACTTGCCGCGAACCGGCTCGGCCTGCGCCCACTCCATCTCGACGAGCGCGTCGGCGGCACCTGCGCCCTGCATGCTCGCCATGTCGGCGTCGGAGTAGTTCCCGATGATCCCGAGGGCCGGGTTGACCGCGGTGGTCGCGGTGCCCACGTGGGCGTCGGCGGGTGACTGCATGACAAGGACGAGCGTAGCGGTGACAACGGCAGCGAGTTTTGTCGAGAAGAGCTTCACGCCGGTGTTTTCGGCGCGGTCTCTCAGCGGCGTCGAACCCGCAACCGACCGCTAACGCGCGGCACCCGTGCTGCTCCTCATCGAGATCGAGGCGCTCGCGGCGTACTGAGGTAGTGGTGCCAGAGCAGGCGGGCTGCCATCGCGCGGTGGGGGCGCCAGGCCTCGGCGATCGTGAGCAGTTCGGGCTGGGACGGGCGGGCCGGCAGGTTCCACAGTTCGGCGACGGCCTGGGCGAGCGCGATGTCACCGACCGGCCAGGCGTCCGGGCGGCCCAGTGCCATGAGCCGGTAGATCGTCGCGGTCCACGGCCCGATCCCCGGGATGGTGAACAGTGCGGCGTCGACCTCGTCGTCCGTGCGGGTGACCAGCGCGTCGAGGTCGAGCGAACCGTCCAGCAGTGCGGCGGCCAGCGCGCGACCGTAGCGGGCCTTCTGCCGGCTGAAACCGATGGCGAGCAGTTGCGCGTCGTCGAGGCGCAGGAAACCCTCCGGGGTCAGCGGGTCGACGGCCAGCCGCAGCCGGTTGAAGGCCGCCAGCGCCGAGACCAGGGAGACCTGCTGTTCCAGCATGATGTGGATCAGCGTCGGGAATCCCGGCACCCGGTCCCACGCCGGCGGCTGCCCGAAGCGCTCGACCACGGCTGCGAAGGCGGGCTCGCGCCGGCTCAGCTCGGCAACGGCCGCGAGCCGTTCAGCAGCGTCCACGGGCACACCCTAGGGCGGGGACAGGCTGGGTGTGGATCGGGGAGGGCGGGGGGCGTCGCGGTCCACGCCGACGATCAGCAGGCCGAGCAGGCCGGCCAGCAGGAGTGCGGCGATGGCAAATTCGAGCTTGTCGCGGCGGCGGAGGTGGCGGTGCGGCTGCGGGTCGTACCATGGTTCTGGTTGGTCGTGAGGCACCTGTCCAGTTTCGCGAACATCGCCGGGGATCGTGATCGGCGAAAGAAGCAAAAACTTTTAGCCTCTTTTCGGACATCTTTGGCCCGGCCCGCTCGTCGGTCACCTTCACCCGGTCTGCTTCCATGTCCGGATGGAGGAAGCGACCCTGCTCACAGCGGCGCAGAGCGGCGACGCCGACGCCTTCGGGCGGCTCGTCGGCTCCTACCGCGACGAGTTGCTGGCGCACTGCTACCGGATGCTCGGCTCGGTGGACGACGCCGAGGACGCCCTGCAGGAGTCGCTGGTGCGGGCCTGGCGCGGGCTCGGCACGTTCCGGGCCGGGTCGATCCGGCCGTGGCTCTACCGCATCGCCACCAACCGCTGCCTCACCCTCATCGAGCAGCGGGCGCGGCGTGAACTCCCCGCCGACCTCAGCCCCGGTGCGCCGCTGAACGAGGTGGCGTGGCTGGAGCCGTACCCGGATCGGCGTCTCGGACCGGCGGCGACCGTCGAACAGCGAGAGGGCATCGGCCTGGCCTTCGTCGCGGCTCTGCAACACCTCTCCGGGCTGCAGCGGGCCGTCCTGCTCCTGCGTGAGGTGCTCGGCTTCTCCGCCGCCGAGGTGGCCGGCCAGCTCGACACGACCGTCGCCGCCGTCAACAGCGGCCTCCAGCGGGCCCGGGCCGTCCTGGCCCAGCGACGACCGCCGGTCACACCCACCGACGACAAGATCAAAGAGCTGGCCGACCGGTACGCGTCAGCGTGGCAGGCCGCTGATGTGGACACGATCGTGGCGATGCTGACGGACGACGCCACGTACTCGATGCCACCGCTGCCCGAGTGGTACAGCGGCCGTGCCGCGATCCGTGACTTCCTGCTGAGTGGCCCGCTGACCCACCGCTGGCGGTTCGTGCCCGCCGCGGCCAACGGTCAGCTCGCCTTCGGCACCTACCTGTGGGACGAGCGCCGTGCGGCGTACGCGTGGGCCGGCCTCGACGTCCTCCGCCTCGACGGTGACCGGATCGCCGAGGTGGTGTCGTTCCTGACCCCGGGTCTGCAGGGGGATTTCGGTCTTCCCGACGAAGTGCGATGAGTTCGGGCCGCGGGCCGGGTTGTAGGGGGTGACAGCCGCAACCCGAAGGAGAAGTCATGCTGCTCGACGGCAGGAACGCGATCATCTACGGCGGCGCCGGATCGATCGGGAGTGCGATCGCCCGGGCGTACGCAGCCCAGGGCGCCCGGGTCTTCCTGGCCGGACGCACCCGCGAGACCCTCGAGAAGGTCGGCCTGGAGTTCGCCGTGGTCGACGCGCTGGACGAGCGTGCGGTCGACGACCATGCCGATGCCGTGGCTGCTGAGGCGGGGAGCATCGACATCTCGGTGAACGTGATCGCGGACGACGACGTGCAGGGCACCCCGATGGCCGACATGCCGCTCGACGACTACCTCGCCCCGGTCGTCACGTCCGTACGCTCGAAGTTTCTGACCGCCCGCGCCGCCGCCCGGCACATGAGGGTGCAGCGGTCCGGTGTGATCCTGACCTTCGGCGGGTCGGGCGACCGGACCGCTCAGCACAACTATCTGCTCGGCGGCCTGCAGACCGGCTTCGACGCGATCGAGGCGATGCGCCGGCAGCTCGCCGTGGAGCTGGGTGAGCACGGCATCCGCGTGATCACGTTGCAGACCGGTGGGGTGCCCGAGGCGATCCCCGAGGCCTTCGAGGGCCGCGCGGCGATCGAGGCGGACCTGACGAAGCAGACCCTCCTCGGCCGCACGGCGACCCTCGAAGACGTCGGTCACGTGGCGGTTTTTGCCGCCTCGGACTGGGCTCGGACGATCACCGGCGCCGCGTTGAACATGACCTGCGGCGCAGTGCTCGACTGATTCAGTCCGCCTGGATGAGGGAGACCGCGAAGAGGCCGGCGGGGTCGGTCCAGAAGTGCCGCAGGGCAAACCGGGCCGCGCCGAGTTCGGCTTCCAGACCCTCGCGGCGGAACTTCGCGGAGATCTCGGTGCGCAGTTCCTCCCCGGCCGCGAAGTCCACGGTCAGGTCCAGATCGCGGATGTGGACCCGCTGGGCCGTCGTCGCCCGCAGCCGCATCTCGATCCACTCGTTCTCGGCGTCCCAGAGCGCCACGTGGGCGAACGCGTCCACGTCGAAGTCGGCACCCAGGCGGTGGTTCACCACCCGCAGCACGTTGCGGTTGAAGTCGGCGGTGACCCCGGCCGCGTCGTCGTACGCCGGCACCACGATCGCCGGGTCCTTGACCAGGTCGGTGCCGAGCAGCAGCCACTCCCCGGGGCGGAGGGCGGCACGCAGGTTGCTCAGGAACTCGGCCCGCTCGTCCGGGACCAGGTTGCCGATCGTGCCGCCGAGGAACGCGACCATCCGGTTGTCGCCGTCCGGGATGTGCGCGAGGTGGCGGGTGAGGTCGCCGACAACACCGCGGACGGCGAGGCCGGGATAGCGCTCGGTCAGCCTGTCGACGGCCTCGCCGAGCGCGGCGGACGAGACGTCGAGCGGCGTGAAAGCACCGAGCGTGCCGTGCGCCAGCAGCGCGTCGAGCAGCAGGCACGTCTTCTCCGACGAGCCGGAGCCGAGCTCGACCAGGGCCTTGGCGTCGGTCACCCGGGCGATCTCGGCGGCCCGCTCGGTGAGGATGGCCCGTTCGGTACGCGTCGGGTAGTACTCGGGCAGGCGGGTGATGTCCTCGAACAGGTCGCTGCCCCGGGCGTCGTAGAACCACTTGGGCGGGAGCCACTTGGGTGTGGCGGTCAGGCCCGTGACCACGTCGGTACGCAGCGAGCGGGCGAGGTCCTGGTCGTCGAGATGGATCTCCAGCGCGGTCATGATCTCCCTAGTGCGGTGATGTCCAGCGTGGACGGCGTGGTGACGAGCAGAGAGCCGTCCGGCACGGCTTCCCAGCCCGGGCCGGGGTCGAGCGGTTCGGAGCTGACCAGCACGGACGTGGTGCCCGTGCGGACGGACAGGGCGTGGCCGGCGGTGCTGGCGACGATCTGCCGGCCGTCGGTCAGCAGCAGGTTGAGCCGGGAGCCGGGTGCGGCGGCCGCAACTTCCACGACCGTCGCGCCGATGGCTTCGGCGGCGGTGGCGCCCGCGCGGAGCCGGTCGCGGACCAGCGCCCACAGCAGTGCGGCGTCGGTGGGGGCGTCGAGGGTGATCAGATCCCGGATGGGCAGGCGCCCGGCGAGCGCGGTGACCGAGTCGGGCCAGCCCGCGACGACCCCGTTGTGGCTGAACAGCCACGGTCCCTCCGCGAACGGCGCTGCCGCCGTCTCCACGACCGGCATGCCGGCCGTCGCGGACCGGACCGCGGCGAGCACGCACCCCGTGCTGGTGTGCGCGGCCAGCGCCGGCAGTGCGGCGTCCGACCACATCGGAGCCGCACTGCGGTAGCGCACCGGCTCGCCGTCCGCCGGGAACCAGCCCACGCCGAAACCGTCGGCGTTGATGGTGCCGCCGCCGCGCATGTCACGCGGCGCCCACGACTGCCGGACGAGGGCGTGCGGCGCCTCGAACAACAGGTGGGACAGCGGTGCGGGAACTCCGAGATAGGCCAGGTGGCGGCACATCAGGTCAGCTCGGGACCGGCGTCCCGGGCACAGCGGAACCCGCTGAAGATCTGCCGCCGGATCGGGTGGTCCCAGTTGCGGAACGTGCCACGGCAGGCTGCCGCGTCGGTCCCGAACGAGCCGCCGCGCAGCACCCGGTAGTCACCACCGAAAAAGACCTGCGAATACTCCTCGTACGGGAAGACGCGGAAGCCCGGATAGGGGTGGAAGCCCGAGCTGGTCCACTCCCACACGTCACCGATGAGCTGGTGCACACCCAGCGGTGAGGCGCCGTCCGGATAGGCGCCGGCGGGTGCCGGTGACAGATGCCGCTGCCCGAGGTTGGCGTGCCGGGCCTCCGGCGCGTCGTCACCCCACGGGAAGCGCCGGGACCGGCCGGTCGCCGGGTCGAAACGGGCAGCCTTCTCCCACTCGGCCTCGGTGGGCAGCCGCCGGCCCGCCCACGCGGCGAACGCCTCGGCCTCGAAGAAGCAGACGTGCACCACCGGCTCGTCCGGCACGATCTTTTCGGTACGCCCGAACTTCGTGCACGCCCAGCCGTCCCCGTCACGCTGCCAGTGCTGGGGTGCCGTGAGCCCGGCGGCCTGACGATGCGCCCAGCCGCGCTCGCTCCACCAGCGCTGATCGTCGTAGCCGCCGGCAGCGATGAACTCCGCGTAGCGGGCGTTGGTCACCGGCGCCGCGTCGATGAAAAACGCCGGCACCTCCACGGTGTGCGCGGGCCGTTCGTTGTCCAGCGCCCACGCCTCGGTGTCCGTCCCCATCGTGAACGCACCACCCGGGACCAGTACCTCCTCCGGCAGCTCGACGCGGGCCTGCGGTGGCGGGACGGCGTCGAGCACGGGCGCACCGGTGCGCAACTGGTGGGTCGCGAGCATGGTCTCGTCGTGCTGCTGCTCGTGCTGCACGATCATTCCGAAGGCGAACCCGTCGGCGACCAGGGGGCCGTCGTCGAGGCGTACCCGGTCGAGGACGTCGAGGGCCTTGTCCCGGACCTGACCGACATAGGCGCGGGCCTCGGCCGGACCCAGCAGCGGCAACGCCGGGCGATCACCTCGCGGGTGCTTGAAAGCGTCGTAGAGCTCGTCGATGTCGCGGCGTACCGGCTCGCGGCCGCCGACGTCGCGGACCAGCCAGAGCTCCTCCTGGTTGCCGACGTGCGCGAGATCCCAGACCAGCGGCGACATCAGGGGCGAGTGCTGCCGGACAAGATCGTTGTCGTCGACGGCGTCGGTCAGCAGGGCCGTACGCGCCCGGGCCCGCTCGAGTTCGGCGGCCACGGCGAGACGGAGATCCTGGGTCATCGGGACAGGTCCTTCCTGAGGCCGGCGCGCACCAGGCGCCGGTCCACGATGTCGGTCACGACGTCACGCACGCCGCTCGGCAGACCGGTGCTGTCGAGGTGACGGCAGGCCAGGTCGAGGAGGTCGGTGGCGCCGGCGCGGATGACCGGGTCGGCCAGTCCGTGCCGTGCGGCGCTCACCCACTGCCCGGCCGTGGGGGCCGCCAGGGCCCGGGCCGCGTCGGTGATCGTGTCGTCGGAGAGCAGGGCCGCCAGAACGGCGACCGGAGCGATCCACTCCTCGCCGGGTTGCGCGTCGAGATAGCGGACCTCGAGATAACCGCGCGGGCGCACCGGTGGGAAGAGCGTGCTGAGGTGGTAGTCGAGGTCGTCGATCACCGGCGGCCGGGGCAGCGCGCCGCCGATCCAGTCGGCGAAGGTGACGCCCGGTGGTGCGTCCCACCGGTCGGCGCCGTTGCGGACGCAGAGCAGTGGTGCGGCCAGCGCATAGCGGGCCCAGCCGGTGGCCAGGTCGCCGGAGGTGGTCACCGGGCGGGTGCGGCGCGGCTCTATGCCGTACCAGGTGGCCATGCGGGCGGAGGCCCACCCGGTCTCGCGGCCGGCGTGCCGCCCGGAGGTGGCGAAGGCCGCCAGCAGCGCGGGACCGACCTCGTGCAGGGCGTTCCAGCGTGCGGGTAATCGGTCGGCGGGACCGGCATCGAGACAGACCTGCAGGCCGGCGGTGCTGCACATCATGGTGTGGCCGTGCCGGCCCTGGGCGTCGAAACGGCGCTGCATCGCGGCGTACCGCGGGGTGTTCAGGATGCGTCTCGGTGGCCGGTGCGGATCGAGGCCGCTGTCGCCGAGGACCAGACCGGACCGGGCCAGCAGGGCGCTGAGCCGGGACTGGTCGGTGCTGAGGGAGGTGTACAACTCGGTGAGCGAGTGGGCCGGTGCCGAGGAGATCTCGACCTGGCCGCCGGGCTCGACGGTCACCGCGCCACCACCGGGAAGGGGATCACCGGGGTGGGTGCTGCCTAGTGCTGGTGGTGCGTGTCTGCCGAGGGCCTCGCGCAACTCGGCGGCTTCGACATAGGCCGCCGGTGCCCCGTCTCGATGGACGGTCCATTCCAGCTCGACGCCGATCCGGCTCGGTGGGCCGGTCTTGAAGCAGATGCCCGAGATGTGATCGGCGGCCTGAGCGACGTGGTGCACGATGTCATCGGGTATTTCGCGACTATGGGTAGCCATGTCCCTCCCCGGGGTAGTCGTTCCATCCCGGACACTACTTCAGAAACGATCGCCTCCGCACCGAGTCAAGGTAATCAATTTGTGACCATTCGTTGACGTTCCCGGTCAGCCGCGGGTTGCCTGCACGAGAAACCGGTGTGCCGTCACCGTGTAGTGCCCCTGGGTGCGGATGAGCGCGTCGATCCGGCGCAGGGCACGGTCGTAACGCTCCGCGGTGAAGTCCCGGATCTGCCACGGCACGGCCCGCAGCTGGTAGACGAGCGCGCCGACGTCGTGGAAGGTCAGCGACGGCCGCTCCTCGCGTACCTCGGTCACCGTCAGCCCGGCCGTCTCCAGGGCCGCCGTCGCCTCGGTCGCGGTCCAGTTCCTCGCGTACGGCCGGGGTGCGCCGAGCTCCGCGTTGAGGTCGGCCAGATCGTCGCTCCCGACCTGCTGGCTGAGCAGGGTGCCACCGTGCTTGAGCAGACGCGCGATGTCCTCGGCGGGCAGTCTCCCGTGCCGGCTGAGCACGACGTCGAACTCCTCCTCGCCACCCGGCAGCTCGGTGACGACCTCCACGCCGTACGGCGTCAGACGGTCGCGGGCGACGGGCACGTTCGGCGCCCAGCCCTCCACCGCCACCGTGTGTTTCGGCAACGGCGCGAGCTCGACCAGCAACTCACCACCGCCGGTGTCGAGGTCGAGCAGACTCCCGGCGCGGCGCAGCAGCGGGCGCGCCAGCTCCGGATAGGACCAGGACGGGTCGGAACCGACCGCGCGGCCGTCCAGCCAGGCGAATTCCCAGCCCGTGATGGGCACACCCACGGCCTCGCCGACGAGCTGCTCGTACAACCGTGGAGAACGCATGCCTGACCGTAACCGGGCCGCTCCGCAGAGCGCGAGCGGGATAGGTGCGGTCTACGATCCGGACATGGTGCGACTCGGCGGCCGGGCTGACGTGACAGCGATCGACCCGGGACCGTTCGGGGCCGCCCTCCCGGCGCTGCTCGACCAGTGGCGCGCGCTGACCTTCGCCGACGGTGCGGTGCTCCACCCGGTCAGCGGGAAGCCGCACGACGGTCTGCGCGTCGTCGACGGACTGCACCCCCGCCCCGGCGTCGCCTACCAGCTGATGCTGCGCGAGGACCACGTGCCCGAGCCGACGGCCGAGGAGGCCCGGGTCGCCTCCCGCGTCGAGGCCGCGGACGCCGAGGCCGCCCGCGAGTGGGAACGCGGGCGCATCGCCGCGGCCCGCGCCACCGGGCGGATCGCGACGACCTGGCACACGTACGCCATCAGGCTCGAGACCGACGACCACACGCGTACGGCTTTTTCGGTGCACCACGACGTGACCGGCGTCCGGGCCCGGGTCGACGTCAGCGACACACGGCTGACCGTGACCACTCGCGGTGCCGGCTGGCTGCGGCCCTTCGCGAAGCGGCCGGTGCAGCGCGACCTGGACGACTTCCTGGCCGCGCTGCCCGAACGCCTCGACGCGCTGAACCGCAGGATCGTGGCCCGCTGCCCGGCGCCGCCCGATCCGCCTCAGCTGGCGGTGCAGATGATGGCCGACCTGATCTCGTCGGTCCCGGTGGTCACGCCAGGGCCGGCTCGATCCGCCTGATGAGCGCGGGCCAGCCGTTGCCCATACCCTTCAGCGCGGGGCTGTCCGCGGCGAAACCCGCATGCCGCAGGAAGAGCCGCGTGCCGGCGCCCTCGGGCTCGAGCCGCCAGGTGATCGTGGTGTCGAGCGATCCCTCGGCGAAGGTGAAGCTCAGCAACCGTCCTTCCTCGACCTCGAGCACCTCGCACGGCTGCTGCCCCCACGAGCCCATGTCGAGGGTGAACCGGTGGCCGACCACCGGCTTGATGTCGCCGGTCGCCCACCAGCGGGCGAGCAACTCGGGCTCGGTCAGCGCGCGCCAGACGGCGGCGGGCTCCCGGGCGATGAACTGGTCGATCTCGATGTCGGTCACAGGTCGTCTCCTTCGACGAGGTCCTTCAGCGCGGTGAGACGCTCGCGCCAGTAGCGCTGGAACGGGTTCAGCCACTCCTGCACGTCGGCCAGGGGCTCGGCGGCCAGGTGGTAGTAGCGGTGCCGGCCGCGGGGCTCCTCGCGGACGAGCCGGGCGTGCCGCAGCACGGCGAGATGCTCGGAGACGGCGGGCCGGCTGAGCGCGAAGCTCCCGGCCAGGTCGCCTGCCGCCCGGGGGCCGTCCCGCAGCGCCACCAGCAACTGCCGGCGGACGGGGTTGGCGAGCACCGCAAAAACATCGGCTTCAGGCATGGCTCCATGATGCGTCGGAAATCTCCGACACGTCAAGCGATGAAATCGGCGCGGCCGGCCGGTCTTATCCCCATGACAGACCTCGAGGGCACCACCGCCGTTGTGACCGGCGCCAGCCGCGGCTTCGGCCGGGAGATCAGCACCGCACTCGTCACGGCCGGGGCGCGGGTGGTCGGCATCGCCCGCAAACCGGATCCCCTGCACGAACTCCAGGACCGCCTCGGCCCGGCCTTCGTCCCGATCGCTGCGGATGCGGCCGACGAGTCCCTGGCCGTCGAGGTGCTGACCGGGCACCGGCCGACGGTGCTCGTCCTCAACGCCGGGGTCGTGCCGCCGATGGGGCCGGTCGACGAGCTGACCTGGGCGGAGTTCAGCGAGAACTGGTCGGTCGACACCCGGCACGCGTTCGAGTGGACGCGGGCCGCACTGCGGCTGCCGCTCGCGAAGGGCAGCATCGTGGTAGCAATGTCGAGTGGCGCGGCACTGCGAGGCTCCCCGGTCAGCGGCGGGTACGCGGCCGCCAAGACCGGCGTCAAGTTCATCAGCACCTACGCGGCGGCCGAGTCGGAGCGCCGCGATCTCGGCCTGCGCTTCGCCACCGTGTTCCCCCAGCTCACCCCGGCGACCGAGTTCGGGGCGGCGGCCGTCGCGGCGTACGCGGCCCGTCAAGGCCCCACCGCGGACCTGCCCGTGCTGACCCCGCAGCAGGTCGCCCGGCACGTGCTCGACCTGATCGGCGGAACGGCCGCGTACGTCGAGCACGCGCTGACGGCCGACGGCCCGCGGGAGCTCGGTTGATGGACCTCGCCGCGCTGCGGCCGGAGCTGCTCGCACACTGCTACCGGATGCTCGGCTCGATCCACGACGCCGAGGACGCGGTGCAGGAGACTCTGGTCCGCGCGTGGCGGGGCTACGACGGTTTCGAGGGGCGGGCGTCACCCCGGCGCTGGGCGTACGCGATCGCCACCCGGGTCTGCCTGACCGCCCTCGACCAGCGGACCCGCCGCGCCCTGCCGTCCGGGCTGGGCACGGACGAGGTCGCCTGGCTCGAGCCGCTCCCGGACGCCCTCCTGCACACCGGCACACCGGATCCGGCCGGACTGGCGCTCGCCCGGTCCGGCATCCGGCTGGCCTTCGTGGCGGCCCTGCAGCACCTGTCGCCGCGGCAGCGGTCGGCGCTGGTCCTAGGTGACGTCCTCGGCTGGCCGGTCGCGGAGGTGGCCGAAGCGCTGGGCACCACCCCCGCGAGTGTCAACAGCGCCCTGCAGCGGGCCCGCGCTCAGCTGCGCCGGCTCGACCTCGACGAGGACCAGATCGCCGAACCCGCGCCGGGCGTCCTGGACCGGTACGCGGCGGCGTTCGAGGCCGCCGACCTGCCCACCCTGGCCGGCCTCCTCAGCGCGGACGTCACGCTGGAGATGCCACCCCGGCCCGACTGGTACGCCGGCCGCGACGCCACGCTCGCCTTCTTGCGTACGAACGTCCTGCGACCGGGCGCGTGGCAGCTGATCCCGGCGCGGGCCAACAACCAACCGGCGTTCATCGTCAACGAGGCCGACGGCACCCCGCACGGCCTCCAGGTCCTCGACATCCACGACGGCCGGCTGACACGCCTGTTCGCGTTCCTCGACCCGGCCCTGGCCCGCCGCGCCGGCTGAATCACAGGGTGATCGTGTCGAGGACCTTGCGGGCGTCGTCGTCCAGGTGCACGGTGCGGGCGGCCAGGTTGTCGGCCAGGTGGCTCGCCGAGGACGTGCCCGGGATCAGCAGGACGTTCGGGGCCAGGTCCAGCAGCCAGGCCAGCGCCACCTGCGACGGCAGTGCCTCCAGCCGGGCGGCGACGTCGATGAGGTCCGGGTGCGTGAGCAGGCGGTTCACCCCGCCGAAGGCCGAGCCGAGCGGGAAGAACGGCACGAACCCGATGCCGAGCTCCTGGCACTCCCGCAGCAGCGCCATCGACTCGCGCTCGACGAGGTTGAGGGCGTTCTGGACGCAGACGATCTCGGTGCGCTGGACCGCGTGGACCAGTTGCTCCCGGGAGACGTTGCTCAGCCCGATGCCGGCGATCAGGCCCTCGTCCCGCAACGCGATCATCGCGTCGAGCTGGGCGTCGAAATCATCCCCGCCGTCGGTCAGCCGCAGGTTGACGGCGTCGAGCCGGTCGACCCCCAGCGACCGCAGGTTGTCCTGCACGCCCGAGCGCAGCTGCTCGGGCTCCAGCGCGGGCAGCCAGCGCCCGGCCTCGTCCCGCGCGGCGCCCACCTTGCTCACCAGGACAAGATCTTCCGGGTACGGGGACAGCGCCGTCCTGATCAGGTCGTTGACGACGTCCGGCCCGTAGTACTGAGCCGTGTCGATGTGGTTGACGCCCAGCTCCACAGCCTTACGGAGCACGTCGAGGGCGGTGTCGCGGTCGCGGGGTGGCCCGAAAGCGCCCGGTCCGGCGAGCTGCATCGCGCCGAAGCCGATGCGTCGTACCGAGCGGTCACCGAGCGGGAAGGTGTCGTCAGTCACCACCTCACTCTACGAGCATCCGCGGCATTTGCCCGGAGACAGCTCTCAGAGGCAGAGACCCGCCAGGATCTCGGCGATCGCCTCGGGCTTGTGGCGCAGCGTCGCGCGGCCGACCGACAACTCGGCACGGACCACGGCCGGGTCGCCGGTCTCGGCCACGCTCGGCCACACCCAGAGGGCCGTCTCCTCGGCGAGGCGCTTCGCGTTGGCGCGGTACCGCTCACCCGGCACGGAGAGCAGCAGGTGCATCATCGGCGTCTGCGGCGGATCCGGCACGACCCGGACCTCGGGGACACCGGACAGCGCCGCGGCGATCGCCCGGGCGTGCCGCAACCGGGCGGGCATCTCGGCCAGCGCGGTGTCGAGCAGGCCGAGCGCCGACGACGCGTTCGGCCACATCGCGAACAGCGTCCCCCCGAGGCGCGACCGCCACTCGCGTACCTGGGCGATGTCCTGCTCCGAGCCCGCGACGCAGCAGCCGGGCAGCGCACCGATGCCCTTGTAGAACGAGACGTAGACGGTGTCGAAGAGCGCGGCGATCTCGGCGGGGGACCGCTCGTAGCCGGCGGTGGCCTCCCACAGCCGGGCGCCGTCGAGGTGGGCCGCCGCACCGCGGTCCCGGGCCCAGGACGTCTGCGCGACCAGGTCGTCCCAGGCCGGCAGCGCCCCGCCGAGGTCACGTTGCGGCAGCTCGAGGACCAGCGCCGCGACGGGCTCGGACACCGCGGACAGGTCGTCGATGTTGATCAGCCGCTCGAAGTCGCCCGCCGGCCGCCCGACCAGCTGGTGCAGCCGGGCGTAGGCCTGACCCTCGTGCCGGTCGAGGTGGCAGTACGGATGCCAGACGACCGTGCGTGACGTCCGCCGGTCGGCGTGCACCCGCAGCGCCGCGCCCTGGGCCATCGTGCCGCTGGGCAGGAACACGGCGGCCGGTTTCCCGAGCACCGCGGCGACATGCTGCTCCAGCTCGGCGACCGCTCCGCCTTCGCCGTAGATGTCCGCCGCGGCGCCCGGGTCGATCGAGGCCAGCAGCTCGGGCGGCCGGATCAGGCCGTTGCCGAGGAACGAGTCGGTACAGGCGGCGCGGCGAGCGACGATGTCATCCACCGCGACAGTCTGTCAGCGCCGGACGGGCATGAGTATCGAGAAAGATCCGTTTCCGCGGAGAGCCAGCGGCTTGATCGGGCCGTCCAGCTCCAGCACCAGCTGACCCGCACCACCCGCGTCGAGGGCCTCGAGCAGGAACTCCCGGTTGACGGCGACGTGCGCCTCCTCGTCGGCGGCCCACTCGTGCTCCTGCGCCACCTTCACCGCACCGGCCGGATCCACGGCCAGGACGGTCACGTCGTACGCCTTGCCCTCGTGCTCGCGGGACACGACCGGCGCCGCGCCGACCGCCGCGCGCAGGGCCGGGACGTCGACGGTGACCCGCCGGGCGTCACCGAGGTCGATCAGGCGGCGGTGATCGGGGAAGGCGACGTCGAGTGGCGTCCCGTCCAGCCGGCGCCCGCCGATCTCCACCCCGATCCCGGCGTCGCCGAGCGCCACGGTCACCTCCTCGCCGCCGGTCAGCAGGGGCCGCACCTCGTCGACCAGGGGCAAGGGTGCGACCACCCGGGCCGGTGGCCCCGAGATGTCAGCGGTGGCCTCGGCGACGGCCAGCCGGTACCGGTCGGTCGTCACCAGCGTCAGCGAGCCGGTCCCGGTCTCGAACAGCACCCCGCCGAGCATCGGCAGCTCCGGATCGGCCGAGGCGGCAAAACGGACGGCGTCGAGCGCGGCGGCGAGGGCGGCGGCGGGCAGAGTGATCCTGGTCAAGATGGTCTCCTCGAGATCCAGCAGGGCATGGACGCGGGAGAGCTCACGACGGGCATCGGCGAGGCCGTCCTCCAGCCGGTGCAGGTGCTCGTCGAGCAGCTTGCGCACCGCCGGAGGGTTGGTCAGCTCGGTCACCGCACGGGTGATGTCCGCGACCGGCATCCCGACCCGGCGCAGACCCGCCACCAGGCGCGCCGCCCGGATCTGGTCGTCGCTGTACCGCCGGTAGCCGGTGGCCGGGTCGACCTCGGCCGGGACCAGCACCCCGGCGCCGTCGTAGAACCGCAGCGCGCTGATGCTCAGCCCGCTGGCCCGGGCGATCTCCCCGATGCCGTACATCCTGCTCTCCACACCTCGGAACCCTGGTGCCTCGACCTGCTCGAGGGTCAAGCGTCTGTGTCATCGTGCTGGCATGGCGCGTGACGTGGTGATGGTGAACGGTCTGCCGGGCTCGGGCAAGAGCAGCCTCGCGCCCCGCCTGGCCGCGGCCCTCGGTGCCGCCTGCCTGGAAAAGGACCGGATCAAGGAAGCGCTGGCCGAGGCGGTCGTGACCGAGGTGCCGGACCTGGGCGCCGTCGCCATGGAAACCGTGTGGTCCCTGGCCGCCGCTGTCAGCGGCATGGCCGTCGTGGACTCGTGGTGGTTCCGTCCCCGCGACCTCGACCACGCCCGCACCGGCATCACCCGCACGGGTGCCACCGCCACGGTCGAGGTCTGGTGCGACGTGCCCCCCGAACTCGCCCGGGCCCGCTTCATCGCCCGCAAACGCCCCGGCGTGCACGCCGACACCGAACGCCTCGCCACTCAGTGGGCCGGCTGGGCCACCCAGGCCGAACCCCTCGCCCTCGGCCCGGTCCTCCGCATCGACACCTCCCGCCCGGTCGACATCCCGGCCCTGAGCACCGCGGTCAAAGCCGCCCTCTGGAGCTAGACGTGGACGAGCTGAGCCTGCTGCGCCGGGCCCGCGACCGGATCGACCGGGAGTACGCCCAGCCCCTCGACGTCGCCGACCTCGCCCGGACGGCGCACCTGTCGGCGGGCCACTTCACGCGCCGCTTCCGGGCGGTCTTCGGCGAGACGCCGTACGGATATCTGCTGACCCGCCGGATCGAGCGGGCCAAGACGCTCCTGCGCCGTGGCGACCTGAGCGTCACCGAGGTCTGTGTGCAGGTCGGCGCCACCTCGCTCGGCTCGTTCAGCGCGAGCTTCTCCGCCCTGGTCGGCGAGTCACCGTCGGCCTACCGCGCCCGCGACCACCGTGCCGCGGCGGTCATCCCCGGCTGTGTCACCCGGCGGCTCGGACAACCTGTTCGGTTTCGAGAAGCGGGGCGCGGCCGGTCCTTCTAGCGTGTCGGCATGACTCTTCAGCTGTCGCACTGCTTCCTGGTCGTGCACGACTACGAGGAGGCGCTCGCCTTCTACCGGGATGTCGTCGGGCTCGAGGTCCGCAACGACGTGAGCTTCGAGGACAACCGCTGGCTCACGCTCGGTGCGCCGGGGCAGCCGGGAGTCGAGATCGGACTGGAGATCCCCGGTTACTACCCGCACACGCGGCCCGAGGACAAGCAGGCGACCGCCGACCTGCTCGCCAAGGGACTGCTGCCGGGTGTCATCTTCCGGACGAGCAGCTGCGACGAGACCTTCGAGAAGGTGCGGGCTGCCGGTGCCGACGTGCTCCAGGAGCCGATCGACCAGCCGTACGGTGTCCGCGACTGCGCGTTCCGCGACCCGTCCGGCAACATGGTCCGTTTTTCCCAGCTGAGCAAGTGAAACGGGCGGATCAGCGTGGTCTCCCACGCCGATCCGCCCGTGTCGGGTGCCGGGTCAGTCGGTGACGCTTCCGGTCACCGGGTCCAGCTGCGGGCCGTCCTCGACGCCGAGCACCAGTTCGAGCTGGACGACCTCGTCCGTCTCGTCCAGCGTGTCGGTGATGGTCGGCACGGTCAGGTCGCCGGTGAGCTCACCCGGCTCGACCGCCCCGAACGCCGACAGCCACGTCTCGGACAGCGGCCGGGACGGCTCCGGGTCCTCGTACGCGTTGTCCACGAACCAGTCCGGGTCGACGTCGGTGCTGGAGAGCTCGACACCACTCGTCGGGGGCACCGGGTACCCGTACAGGTAGATGCCGGTCTCGGCGGCGGTGGAGAGCGTCAGGCGCCAGGACAGGGTGCCGCCCTCGGCAACCCGGTCAGCGACCGGCTCGACGCTGATCTCGGGCATCGGGTCGTCGTTCTCGACCATCAGGCCGCCCTGGTAGTCGCCGATGACCGTGCCGCGGACGGCCTTGGCCTCGACGATCTGGCCCTCGTCCTGACCGAAGAGCGTGTCACCCTTCACGACGACCGGCACCGGGATCGAGCGCTGGCCCGGCTTGACCGTGACCACCCAGGACTTCGGCTCGTAGGTCGCCGCGTCGACGGTGAAGAGCCGGACCTTGCCCGTGCCGCGACCGGTCACCTTCACCGGCACCTGGTACGTGCGAGTGCCCGTGTTGCCCTCGACGATGGTCAGCTCGCCGATGTCGATGCGCGGCAGGGACGTGGCCTGAGGCGCCGGGGTGCCGGCACGCCAGCCCCACGCGTCGATCAGCCACGCGCCGCCCGCGCCCCGCGGTGTGATCTCCAGCTTGGTGATCTTGCCGCGGACCTTCTTCAGCGGCACCCGCACCTCCTGACCCCAGTACGAGGTCGTGTACTCGGTGCCGGGCAGCCCGTTCAGGCTGACGTCACCCAGAGCCGTACGCCGGCCCTTGGTGTCCACGACAGTGATCCCGAAGCGGTTGCCGCTCGTGTTCGGCGGCACCACCAGGCGTAGCGCCAGGTCCTTGGCGCCGGACACGTCCATCGCCCGCGCCGGCTTCATCGACACGGTCTTGCCGGCGGTGGCCCCGAGGTCGACGGCGTACCGGCCCGCCTCGGGGCTGATGCCGTTGAACGCGACGAAGTGCGGCGACGGGCTCCAATAGTTCTCCGTGACCAGACAGGCCTGTGCGGGCTCCGGGGCGACCTGCTCGCAGAGCCGTCCCCCGGTGACCTTCACCGACTCGTCCGGGACCAGCGCGGCGGTGCGGTTGGCGCCGAGCGCGTGGGTGAGGACGCGGGCCGGGTCGGCGGACTTCGCCCGGACACCCGATCCGTCGAGCAGCGGGCGCACCCGGTCGTCGTTGCCGACGAAGAGGTGGGCGGCAGCGGCGATGTAGGTCGCCCCGGCCGTCTGCTCCTGCACCGCGGTCAGCCGGGTCGGTGCGCCGGGGCTGCAGACCGGGTCGTCCTCGCCGTAGAAGTCGTCCCACGCCGGTGCCACAGCCTGACCCGGCGTCCACTCGGTGTTGAAGTAGTTGTGGTTCGCGCCGATGACGTACAGCGAGCTGTGCAGGGCCTTGCCCTTGCTGACTCCGCGGGTACCGTCGATGAAGACCTGGCCCTGCAGGTCGGCGACGTCACCGTCGCAGCCCGGGAGGATCGTCGCCGAGGGCACGTCCGGCACCGGGTTGTGGCCGAAGATCGTCGGACCGATGAGCAGCAGGCCGCGGATGTTCCAGCGGACCTTGCCCTGGTAACCGTCCTGCGCGGCCGGCGGCGGGGTGAGGCTGTCCATCGCGGCGCGGCTGACACCCTCGCCACCGCGGGAGTGACCCATCAGGAAAACCTTGGACAGATCCGCGCGCGGCGCGTTCTTCACGATCGCCGGTGCGCTCGATCGGCCGGCGCCGGCCCAGTCGGCCCACCGGGCCAGGTGCTGGCGTACGAGCGACGAGCGGGCCTGAGCACCACCGTCCTCGGCCTCCCAGTCCTGCCCGTTGATGCCGTTCGCCGAGATGGAGACGGTGACGTAACCCTGCGAGGCGAGCAGCTCCTGCGCCTGCAGGTAACCGCGGTGGCTCGGGATCGGCAGTGTGCCCTCGGGGCACGGCCAGGCCTGCGGTGCCTCCGGGTCGTCGCCGTTGTAACAGACGGAGTGCCGGCCGTGCAGGAACAGCGCGATCGGCCGCTTGCCCGGCGCACCCTTCGGCGCCACGACGACGCCCTGCATCTCGACCAGTTCCGGGAACTCCGGCAGCTTCACACCGGGCAGCGTGTATTCACCGGTGACGGTCTGGTAGCGACCCTTGACACCGGGATCGACCTTGCTGGGCGGCAACGGCTCGGTCGCGGCCGGTGCCGCGGCGCGCTTCTGCGCCCGCGGCTCGGGAGCGGCCGCGTCGATCCGGCGCCCGCCCGCGCGCACCTGGAGGTCGCGGAGGTCGCTCGCCTCCTCCAGCGGCAGCTGGAAGGTGCGGTGGTCCGCCTTGGGCTTGGCCCGGCCGAGCAGCCGGTCACCCGCATAGAACTCGACAGCGGCGTCACCCATCGGCACCCGCTGCTCGGAACGCCAGGTCAGGTTGCCTTTCTCCACCGACCAGCCGTCGTCCGGAGCCGGAGCCGGTGGCGCCGCGAACGCCTGTCCCGCCCCGCTGATCATCAATCCCGCGGCCAAAGCCGCGGACACCAGAACTCTGCGCATGCCCTCAGGTCTACTGAATACATGCAAATTGCTCGATGGATGCCTAAGTAAGCAGACCGACGGCGACCGCCACCATGACGATCGCGATCAGGCCGTCCAGCACCCGCCACGCCGCCGGCCGCGACAGGACCGGCGCGAGCCTGTGCGCGCCCAGCCCGAGCGCCGAGAACCAGGCGCCGCTCGCCACCGCGGCACCGGCCCCGAAGAGCCACCGGTGCGGGTGCTGCTGCGCGACCGAACCCAGCAGCAGCACGGTGTCGAGGTAGACGTGCGGGTTGAGCCAGGTCAGCGCCAGACAGGTCAGCAGGGTCGCGCGCAGGGTGGCCGGCGTGTGGTCGGCCGGCTTCAGCGCACCCGGTCGCCACGCTCGTTTCGCGGCCAGTGCGGCGTAGGTCAGCAGGAACGCGGCACCGACCCAGCGGATGATCGTGACAGCCGTGGGCTGGGCGGTCACCACCGCACCGAGACCGGCGATCCCGGCCAGGATCAGCATCAGATCGGAGACGGCGCAGATCACGACCACCGGGATCACGTGCTCCCGGCGAACGCCCTGGCGCAGCACAAAGGCGTTCTGCGCGCCGATGGCGACGATGAGCACGACGGAGGCGGCAAAACCGGCGAGGGCGGAAGTGAGCACGTACCTGACGCTAGGGGTGACCGGTCCGATGCTCCAGCTAAAGATTCTTCAGTTCCATTAGCATCGCTTAAGTGGACCAGGTGCAGCTCGTAACGTTCCAGGCCGTGATCGAGGAGGGCAGCTTCGACGCGGCCGCCCGGGCGCTGCACGTCACGCCGTCCGCGGTGAGCCAGCGCATCAAGGCCCTGGAACAGGACGTCGGCCAGGTCCTGGTCCGGCGGGTGAAACCGTGCGAGCCCACCGAGGCCGGGCAGTCCCTGGTACGCCTGGCCGGCCAGATCGCCCTCCTCGAACGCGAAGCCCTCGACGCCGCCCGCGGGGCACCGGCCGGCGGCGGACGCACCCGCCTCGCAGTCGTCGTGAACGCCGACTCCCTGCACACCTGGTTCCTGCGCGCCCTCGCCGCGGTCCCGTCCGACCTGGCCCTGAGCTTCGACCTGCACCAGGACGACCAGGACCACACCGCCGACCTGCTGCGAGCCGGCACAGCGATGGCCGCCGTGACCGCACAGGACGTGGCCGTGCAGGGATGCCGTGTCGAAAAACTGGGGGCGATGCGCTACCTGACGGTGGCCGCACCGGGCACCTTCGAGGACTACGCGACGTCGCCGATGATCGTCCTCAACCGCAAGGACCGCCTCCAGCACCGCTTCCTGGCCGCACAGACCCGCCGCCGCCTCGACCCGCCGATCCACTACGTCCCGGCCGCGGCAGCCTTCGTCGACGCGATCCGGCTCGGCCTCGGCTGGGGACTCGTCCCCGAACAGATCGCCCGCGACGACATCACGGCGGGCCGGTTCGTCGACCTCGCACCGGGCCGGCACCTGGACGTGCCACTCCACTGGCAGTACTGGCGCCTGCAATCAGCAGCAATGACGGCCCTGACCGAAGCGGTCAAGGCCGTCGCGGCGGAAACGTTGCGTTAGTCGTTGGCGTGCAGCGCGGCGTTCAGCTCGATGCCGGTGCCCTTGCGCGGCCGGGCCTCGAGCGCGCCCGTGACGGAGTTACGCCAGAAGAGCAGGCCGTTGACCCCCGACAGGTCGCGGGCCTTGACCACCCGGCCGTCCGGCAGCGTCAGCTTCGAACCCGCGGTGATGTAACACCCGGCCTCGACCACACAGTCGTCACCGAGCGAGATGCCGATGCCGGCGTTCGCACCCAGCAGACTCCGCTCGCCGATCGACACCTTGTCCTTGCCACCACCGGACAGCGTCCCCATGATCGACGACCCCGCGCCGACGTCGGAACTGTCACCGACCACCACACCCTGCACGATGCGGCCCTCGACCATCGACGTGCCCAGCGTCCCCGCGTTGAAATTGCAGAAACCCTCGTGCATGACGGTGGTCCCGCTCGCCAGATGCGCTCCGAGCCGCACCCGGTCGGCGTCAGCAATCCGTACGCCCGAAGGCGTCACGTAATCGGTCATCCGCGGGAACTTGTCAACGCCGTACACCGCGAGGTGCCGTCCGGCGGCCCGCTCGATGAACCGCAGCTCGTCGACCCGCTCCGGCGGGCACGGCCCGGCCGACGTCCAGGCAACATTGGCCAGCATGCCGAAGATGCCGTCAAGGTTCTGCTCGTTCGGCCGCACCAGCCGGTGCGACAGCAGATGCAACCTCAGGTACGCGTCCGAGGCGTCCTCGATCGGCCCGGCGAGCGACCCGATCTCCACCCGCACCTCAACCGTCGACAACCCGGTCAACGCCTTCGGACCGGTCAGACCGGCGGGCAACGTGGGCGGCTCCGCGGGGGCAGCGCCGAGGCCGAGGAAACCAGCCGGGAACCAGGTGTCGAGCACCTGCCCCTCGGCGGTGACGGTGGCGAGGCCGATGCCCCAGGCGGGCGAGGTCGAGATCGCGGTACTCACCCCGCGAACCCTACTAGCTCGGGGCAGCGGCGGTGGCGCCGGTTCAGTAGGGTCCGCCCGGTGAGAAGGGTGTTGCTCCGATCGCTCGCCGTAGTGATCATCCTGGCCGCCGTCGTCGCAGGCATCGGCGCGCTGCGGGTCCACCTGACCTTCGGCACGAAGATCGACGAGAGTGACCTGACGGTGAATCTCGACGAGGGCGACCGCTTCTCCCTCGCCGTGCCGGACCGCGGTGCCTCGGTGGGTGACTCCTGGTCGGCCGCCGCCACCCCGGACGGCGTGCTCGAAGCTGTCGACAACCGCAAAGTCATGAGCAACTTGGCCGACAGGCTCTTCGGACCCGAGATGGGCGGCGGCGGAGGCACCCGTTACTTCGTGTTCGAGGCTCGAAAGCAGGGCACCGCAAGGGTCGTCGTGAACAACTGCTTCCGAGGCTGCGACAACGAGAACACCCGTCGTTTTGCGCGAAGCGTCACCTGGACGATCACGGTCGACTGAGCCGGGCCTCCAGGATCGCGGCGACAGCATCCAGCCATCCGGCGAACACGTGAGCGTCACCGTCCACGGCCAGCCAGCTCCGGACCAACTCGGTCTGCTCCGTCGTCGGTAGTGGCTCGGCCAGCTGTGCCGCAAAACGAAGGCCACCCCGGCGGACGATCTCGGCGAGGTAGGTCATCGACCTGGGCTGCGTGCCGATCAGTGCAGCCTGCAGCGCCGCCGGGACCGCCGCGCCGATCAGCAGCTGACGGGCAGGATCGGCGGTGGACATCGCGGTGGCGATGACCTCCGGGACATCGACGGTCAGGAGCTCCTCGTCGGTCCGCAGTCCCGCTCGGCTCATCGGACGGCCTCCTTCGGCAGCCGCACTGCCGTCGGCTCGCGAGGGATGTCGGGGTCGATGCCGTCGACCTTGCCGCTGGTGAACTCCTGCTCGGTGATCCAGTAGGTGTAACCCCATGGGTTGTAGATCTGCAGCTGGTTCCCGGAATGGCCGATGACGAGCATCTGGTGACCTTCCCGGCCCTCATCGATGGAGAACGGGACGGGGTGTCCCACGTCGACCGCTCGCTCGATCGCGGGAATGATCTCCGATCGCGACGCTGCGTCGGAGGTCTCGACGTTCTCGTAGCGAACTCCGGTGTGCGGTGCGATCTGCTCGTTGGCGACCGTCGTCGACTGCGGGTCGCTCATCCCTCTGCCGTTGAAGAGCTCCTGTCGCCAGTTCCGGCCGTCGTCGTAGACGCGGACCTGCTCGTCGCGGAGCCGATCTTCGAACGAGAGAGGGTTGTCGAACTCCGGGTCGTCCGGATGCCCGCCGGTCGTGAGCTGCAGGGCGTAGAGCGGGTCGACCTCGGCCCGGGCGGTGACGGTGGACGAGGCGACGCAGGTGGGCAACCTGCCTTGCTCCCACAGGACCGGTCCGATCCGGTTGAAGTCTTTGCCCGGCAGGGGTTTTTCGCCGTCCATCGACAGAGGGCTGAGGTGTTCGTCCAGCCAGGCCGGGTCGTTGCCGTGGCCGGCGATCAGCTGGTCGAAGCGGGCCACGTCCTCCACCCCGTACCCCGCCGCCAGGGTTTTCAGGAGGTAGGCGCGGTGTTCCGGGGACTGGGCCGTTGCCAGCAGGCCGGTCAGGCGTTCCCGGTCGGTGTCGCTCAGGGCCGCCAGGGCCGCCGCCGCGCGGTCGTCCATCGCCGCCGTCAGGACCGGGGATCCCGGAACCATCGTGGGAGTCCAGCCCGCGCCCGCGATCACGACCTCGTCGACCGCCGACAGCGGCGAATCGCTCAGCCGGCTCGTACGCGCCTGCGCCTCGATCTCATGCATGGCCGTCGCGAAGTCCTCGGCCGCGTTGCGCATCTCGATGTGCCGGGCCACGCGGGCGTCGACCGCGCGGATGGCCTTGGCGTGCTGGTCTCGCATCACCTGGCCCTCGTACTCGAGGTTGGGGACGACGCCCCAGGTCATCGAGCCGACCGTGGCGGCGATCTCCGTGAGGTGGACCGCGGATTCGCGGTCGGAGCGTTCGCGCCGGACGGGTTCGGCATGCTGCCGGACGAGGCGGCAGATCTCCCGGAACGCCGTCCTCGCGCGGTCCATGTCGTTGCTGAGTGCTTTCAGGGCCTCGTTCGCGCTGACGTGGGTGTCGCCGGCCCAGACCCGGCTGATGCCCTCGTTCACCAGCGGTTCCGTCGCCTGGAGGGCCTTGGACACAGTGGTGGCGACGGCCTCGCAGTATTCGGCGATCGCGCGTAGCTCACCGGCGTCGCCGCCGAAGGTCGGTACTGCCGCCGCGGTGGTGCATGCTGCAGCGAGGTCGTTGGCACCCCAGACACCGTGGGCGTCGTGGATGTCGTCCTGCACGTCCTGGAGGCGGTCCAGCTCGTCGCTCATTTGCTGCCCGCCAGTCGTCCGGCGCTGCGGGCGTCGGAGGTGTCGTAGTCGGCGGCGGCCGCTTCGAGCGCGTCGGCCAGCTGGCGGGTGGCCTCGGCCAGCACCTCCAGCTCCTTCTCCCACGCGGCGACCGCGGCCCTGTACGGACCGGGTGTCGTGTAGCTGTCGAACGCGCCCGCGACCCGGAAGTCGCGTTCGGGTCCTCCGGCCTGGATGCCTGCTCGTCGAAGCTGTTCGGCGACCTCGTCACGGAGCTTGACCGCGGCCGTCCGGAGCGCTGCTGTGTCGACCTGCATGGTGCGCCTCCCCACCTTTAAGGACCGGAGGATCCTAGTGCGAAACCACTGCCCGTGTCCGTCCCGTCTCGCTCCGCGTGCGGCCGTACGGCTTCATCTCCGGGCGGTAATGTGCCGCTCATGGCCAACCCGCTGACCCCTGACGTGCTCGTCGACCCCGTGGAGCTCACCCGCGCCCTGGTCGACATCGAGTCCGTCTCCCGCGACGAGACGGTCATCGCCGGCCACGTCGAGGACGTACTGCGGCAGGCGCCGCACCTGAGCACCGAGCGTCGCGGCAACACCGTGATGGCCCGGACCAGCCTCGGCCGCGAGCAGCGTGTGGTGCTCGCGGGACATCTCGACACCGTCCCCCTGAACGACAACTTCCCGTCGACCGTGGTCGACGACCTGATCTACGGCTGCGGCGCCTCGGACATGAAGTCGGGTGTCGCCCTGGCCCTGCATCTGGCGGCGACCCTGCCCGAGCCCGGCTACGACATCACCTACCTCTTCTACGAGGCGGAGGAGATCGAGTCGCAGTACAACGGGCTGCAGTTGATCTCCGAGTCGGATCCGGAGTGGTTGCAGGCCGACTTCGCGGTCCTGCTCGAGCCCACGTACGGCGTGGTCGAGGCCGGCTGCCAGGGCACGATGCGGGTGCTCGTCCGCACCACCGGCCGCCGCGCGCACACCGCCCGGGCCTGGCGCGGAGTGAACGCGATCCACGCGGCCGGCGAGGTTCTGCGCCGCCTCGACGACTACCGTGCGCGCACAGTCACCATCGATGGATGCACCTATCGTGAGGGCCTCAGCGCGGTCCGGATCACCGGCGGCGTCGCGGGCAACGTGGTCCCGGACGAGTGCGCCGTCGAGGTCAACTTCCGCTTCGCTCCCGACCGTACGGAGAAGCAGGGCTTGGAGCACCTGCACGAGGTCTTCGCGGGGTTCGATCTGGAAGTCACCGACTCGGCGCCGGGCGCGCTGCCGGGGCTGACCGCGGCGCCGGCCCGCGACTTCCTCATCGCGGTCGGCGCTGAGCCGGCCGCCAAACTGGGCTGGACGGACGTGTCGCGATTTGCGGCGCTGGGGATCCCGGCGCTGAACTACGGGCCCGGTGATCCGCTGCTGGCGCACGCCCAGGACGAGCACGTGGAGATCGGGAAGATCCGGGACGGGGCCGCCACCCTGCACAGATGGCTGACCGCGTACGAGTGACTCAGGTCTTGTCGGTGACCCCGCGGGGTATCTCCACGGTGGCTTCCGGGTCGTAGGCCGGGTCGGCGGCGGAAGCCGGCGGCAGGGCCAGCGCCATGCGCCGTTCCTCGACCACCAGGCGGATCCGCCGCTGCATGCGGCGCTGCATCTTCATGCGCTCGTAACGGGTCATCACGGTGGCTCCTCTGCCCAGATGCCCGGCCGAAGACCGGGCGCCGTGCCTGCGCCGTGCGGGTTTGGTAACTGTACAGACGCTCCAGAGCTACCGTCCGTTGCTTCAATCTGGCAAAAAGGCCGCGACGTCGCAATCCTCTTGCCAAAACCCAACCGGTTATTCACCGGTTACGGACCGTCCGCACTACCGTGGGTGCCATGACGGACAGCACCAACGGTCGTAGGCGCGTACCCCCGGAGCGTCATCGCGGCGCCGTCACGCTCCGGCGTGAATCGATCCCCTCCAGTACCGCCGACGAGAAGTTGCTCGATTCGCATCACCGCGGCGAGTGGAAGACCAAGGACGCCTGGCGGGCCCTGCGCATTTTGTCGGAGTTCGTCGAGGGCTTCGACACACTCGCCGATCTGCCGCCGGCCGTGAGCGTTTTCGGCTCGGCCCGCAGCACCCCGGACAGCCCCGAGTGCGAGCTCGCCGCCCAGCTGGGCGCGGCCCTGGCCGAGGCCGGGTACGCCGTGATCACCGGCGGCGGCCCGGGCGTGATGGAGGCCGCGAACCGCGGGGCGACCGAGGCCGGCGGCATGTCGGTCGGTCTGGGCATCGAGCTGCCGTTCGAGCAGGGTCTCAACGACTGGGTCGACGTCGGCATCGACTTCCGCTACTTCTTCGTCCGCAAGACCATGTTCGTCAAGTACGCACAGGCGTTCGTGGTGCTCCCCGGCGGTTTCGGCACCCTCGACGAGCTCTTCGAGGCGATCACCCTGGTCCAGACCCGCAAGGTGACGCGCTTCCCGGTGATCCTGATGGGCACGGAGTACTGGGGCGGGCTGCTCGACTGGATCAAGGGCAGGCTGCTCGCCGACGGCAAGGTCGGCCCGGGCGACATGGAGCTGATGATGGTGACGGACGACGTCGAGGAAGCGGTGCAGATCATCGTGGACGCCGACGCCGCTCTGGCCGAAAACGGGAACCGGTGACGTGGCGGCGATCTGCGTCTTCTGCGCTTCCTCCAGCACCCTCGACCAGCAGTGGCTCGACCTCGCGACCCAGCTCGGAAAGGCACTGGGCCCCCGTGGCCACACCCTGGTGTCCGGCGGTGGCCGTGTCGGCATGATGGGCGCGGTGGCCGACGGCGCCCGGGCCGGTGGCGCCCACACGCTGGGGGTCATTCCGCAGTCGCTGGTCGACCTCGAGGTCGCCGACACCGCCGCTGACGAGCTGATCGTCACCACCGACATGGGCCTCCGGAAAAACCTCATGATCGAACGCTCGGACGCGTTCATCACGCTGCCCGGCGGCCTGGGCACCCTGGACGAGCTCTTCGAGGTCTGGACGACGGCGACCCTGGATCTGCACCGCAAGCCGATCATCGTGCTCGACCCGAACGGCTTCTACGACGGCCTCCTGGCCTGGCTCGACCGGCTCGCCGAGACCGAGTTCGTCCGCCGCCCGGCCCTGGCCAAGATCACTACGGTGACCTCGATCGAGGCGGCCCTCGACCTGATCGAAAGATCCTGACTGCCAGGCAAAATCCCGGAGCCGGCTTCGACTGCACGGTATGAGCGAGAACAAGCTGCCGAAGATCGTGTCCCGGGACGAGTGGACGGCCGCCCGCCGGGAGCTGCTGACCAGCGAGAAGGAAGCGGTCCGGGCGAAGGACGCCCTGAACACCCGCCGCCGTGAGCTGCCGATGGTCGAGCTGGACAAGGACTACCGCTTCGAGGGCCCGGACGGCGAAGTGAGTCTGCTCGACCTCTTCGACGGTCAGCGGCAGCTCGTGGTCCAGCACTTCATGTTCCCGCCGGAGTGGGAGGACGGCTGCGCCAGCTGTACGGCCGCAGTCGACGAACTGTCCGACGGCCTGCTCGGGCACCTGCGCGCCCGCAGCACCGTCTACGCGGTGGTCGCCCGCGCCGGCCTCGCCACGCTGGAGAAGTACCGCGCCAAGCGAGGCTGGACCATCCCGCTGTACTCGTCGTCCGGCTCGGACTTCAACTACGACTTCAACGTCACCATCGACGCGTCGAAGGCCCCGGTCCAGTTCAACTTCCGCGGTCCGGACGAGCTGCGTGCCGCCGGATTCGACTGGATGCTCGAGACCGAGGACCAGCCCATGGAACAGCCCGGCCTCAGCTGCTTCCTCCGCGACGGCGACCGCATCTTCCACACCTACTCGACCTTCGCCCGGGGGACGGAGCAGGTCGGCGGCTCCTACGGCATCCTCGACATGACCGCCCTCGGCCGGCAGGAATCCTGGGAGCTCCCCGAAGGTCGCGCGGACACCTCTCGCGGAGCCGTCCCGGACTTTGCCTGACCTCGACGACCAAGGCCCTGCCGAACCGGTGCGTTATGCGCTGCCGGCTCGGCAGGGGGCTGGTGAGCTGCGCCCCGGCCCTTGCAGCTAGATGGGTTTAGCGAGACCCTGCACCCGCCGCTCGCCGACGTCAAGAGTCACGTTTTGCGAAAGGCGCGGACGGGCGCAGAAGTACTCGACTCCGCGTGGAAGACTCCTCCCATGCCCCCGCAACGGGCGACCCTGCTTCAGGTCGCACAACGGGCCGGTGTGTCCCGCAGCACGGCGTCGTTTGTCCTCGCCGGTCGCCACGTGGACATGCGCATCTCGGAGGATGCCCGGCAACGGGTGCTCCGCGCGGCCCAGGAGCTGGACTACCGGCCCAACCTCATGGCCCGCAGCCTCCGGACCAAGGTCACCAAGACCATCGCGCTCGTCTCCGACACGCTCGCCTCCGACCCGTACGCGGGAAGGGCCATCCACGGTGGTCTGGCCGCAGCGGTCGCCCACGGGCACCTGCTCTTCATCGGCGAGACCGAGGGTGACGCCGTCGTCGAGGAAAAACTGATCTCCGACTTCCTCGACCGGCAGGTCGACGCCTTTGTGTACGCGAGCATGTTCACCCGGTACGTCCGCGTCCCCAAGCTGCTCAAAGGTCATCCCGTGGTGCTGCTGAACTGCCTCACCCGGGCGGCGAGACCGGCGTACCACTCGGTCATCCCGGACGAGCTCGCCGCCGGCTGGAGTGCGGCCAAAGTGGTCATCGACGGCGGCCATCGCGATGGCATCCACCTCGTCGGGAACCCGGCCCAGCACGTCTTCGCCGGCCGTGAACGGCTCGCCGGCATCCGTGAGGCCTTCACCGCCGCGGGCATCAAACTCGCCGGGACGATCGAGTGCGACTGGTGGCCGGACTCCGCCTACGAAGCGGTCACCCGAGCGCTCGCCGGCGGACCGCCGCCCAAGGCGCTGATCTGCTTCAACGACCGGGTTGCCCTCGGCGTCTACCAGGCGTTACGCGAGGCCGGCCTGAGCATCCCCGGCGACGTCTCGGTGGTGTCCTTCGACGACTCCGACCTCGCCGCCTGGTTGCGACCCCAGCTGACCAGCATCTCCCTGCCGCACTACCAGCTCGGCTGGCAGGCGGTCGAGTTGCTGCTCGGCGAGGCCGGCCGCTCCGAGCCCGCGATCCGCCGCATACCGATGCCGGTCCGCAGCCGCGGCTCGACAGGCAAGCCCTGATCGGATTCCGTCGTACCCGCGTGGTTGCATTGGTGCCGTGACCTCGACTCCCGCGGCGGTGCCCCGCCCGGCGTACCGGCTTGTCCGCCGCGCCGCCACCCCGGTGGCGCCGCTGCGCGACGACCCGCTGCAGCGTCATGTCGTCGAGCACACCGACGGCCCGCTGCTCGTGGTCGGCGGCCCCGGCACGGGCAAGACAACCGTCCTGGTCGAGGCGGTCGCCGCACGCATCGCCGAGGGCATCGACCCGGAACGCATCCTCGTGCTCACCTTCGGCCGCCGCGGCGCGGGTGCACTGCGCGACCGCATCGAGGCCCGGATCTCCGGCCCCACGTTCCACGAGCCCCTGGTGCGCACCTTCCACGCGTACGCGTTCGGCCTGCTCAGGCGGGCTGCCGCCGAGCGTGGGGAGCCCTCCCCGCGCCTGCTGACCGGCCCCGAGCAGGACCTCATCATCCGCGAGCTGCTGGAGGTCGTCGGCGACCCCGACGCCGAGGACACGGTCCGCTGGCCTGAGTCCCTGCGTCCCGCCCTCCCGACCAGGGCCTTCGCCCAGCAGCTCCGCGACCTGATGCAACGAGCGGCGGAACGCGGCATCGGCCCCGTCGAGCTGGCCCGCCTGGGCGAACGCCTCGGCCGCGACGACTGGCCGGCCGCCGCCCGCTTCCTCCGCGAATACGTCGCCGTCCTCGCCCTGCGCGACGCCACCACCCGCGGCTCGACCGCCTACGACCCGGCCGAGCTGGTCCGCGCCGCCTCGGGCCTCCTCACGGACGACCCGGCTCTGCTCGAAGCCGAACGCCGCCGCCTGGCCTACGTCTACGTCGACGAACTCGCCGACACCGACCCCGCCCAGATCGAGCTGCTGTCCCTGGTGGCCGGCGGCGGCACACCCCTGGTGGCCTTCGGCGACCCGGACTCCTCGGTCTACGGCTTCCGTGGCGCCGACCCGCAGGCCGTGAGCGCCTTTCCCCAACGCTTCCGCACGGCATCAGGTGCCCTGGCCGAGGTCATCACGTTGCACACGAGCTACCGGGCCGAGCCTGCTCTTCTGACCGCAACCGGCCGCCTGTCCCGCCGGATGCGCGGCGCCACCCGCCACCGCCACCTCCACCCACCCGCCACCCCACCGGCCCCGGGCAGCCGGCCCACATCCCCGGGCGCCCCCGCAGGCCAGGCAACCTCCGGGCGTGAGGCTGCGTCCGCGGCCGGTCCCCCGAGCCGGGTGGTCTCCGGCAACAAACCTGCCTCCGCGGACCAGCTTGCGTCCTCCGGCGATCCCGAAGCCTCGGACCTCTCAGGCAAAGAGACTGCGGCCTCCGGCGGTTCCGCTGTCTCGGACTTCTCAGGCGAAGAGACTGCGGCCTCCGGCGGTTCCGCTGTCTCGGACTTCTCAGGCGAAGAGACTGCGGCCTCCGGCGGTTCCGCTGTCTCGGACGTTTCCGGCGATCAGGCTGGGCCCCTCGGCAGCCCCGGGGTTCCGGGCGTTTCCGTTGGAGGGACTGTGGCCTCCGGCGGTCTCGCGGCCTCGGGGGCCTCCGGTGATGAGACGGGTGTACTTGCAGGTCAAGCGGGCCCCGGCAGCGCGACCGATTCTTCGGACGCGTCTGGGCGCCGGGCGGTCGCCGGTCCCGGTGATGCCGCAGGTCAGTCGGCCGCAGAGGGTTCGGTGGCTGACGCTGGTGGGGCCGCGTCTTCGGGAGGGCGGCCTGCCGGTGGGCGGTCCGGCGCGGAGGAAGGTGTGGTGGCCGGGGCCGTTGTGCGGACGTTCCGGTCGCCGACCAGCGAGACCGCGTTTGTTGCTCATGCGCTGCGGGAAGCCCACCTGCTGCACGGTGTGCCGTGGTCGCGGATGGCGGTGGTGCTGCGGTCGACGACCTTGCAGCTGCCGTCGATGCAGCGCGCGCTGGCCGCTTCGGGCGTTCCGACTGTCACCCATGCGGAGGATCTGCCGCTGCATCTGCAGCCGGCTGTTGCTCCTTTCCTCTTACTACTGCGCTGTGCGCTCGAGCCGGACGTGCTCGACGAGGAAGCGTCCGTCGCGTTGCTGCACTCCCCGCTCGGTGGCGCCGATCCGCTGGCCGAGCGGCGGCTCCGGCAAGGGCTGAGGGCACTGGCCCTGGCCGCGGGTGACCGGCGGCCGTCCGGAGAGCTGCTGGTCGACGCGTTGCGGGATCCGGCCGGGCTCGATGTTGTCGAACGTCGCTGGGCCGTGCCGGCACAGACCGTCGCCCGGCTGATCGCCACCGCGCGGGAGGTCGCCGCCCGACCCGGGGCGACGGCCGAGCAGGTGCTCTGGTCCGTCTGGCGGGCCAGCGGCCTCGCCGACCGCTGGTACGCCCTGAGCACCCGCGGCGCCCCCGTCGAACCCGGCGGTGAAGGCGGCCGGGCCCGGCAGTGGCGTGCGGAGGCAGCCGACCGCGACCTGGACGCGATGGTGGTGCTCTTCGACGCGGCGGCCCGGTTCGTGGACCGGCTGCCCGGCGCGCGCACCGAGGTTTTCCTCGACCACGTGCTCGGCCAGGACCTTCCCGCCGACTCCATCGCGCCGAGCGCCGACCGCGGTGAGGCCGTGCGTCTCCTCACCGCGCACGCCGCCAAAGGCCTCGAATGGGATGTTGTCGTGCTGGCCGGCGTCCAGGAAGGCATCTGGCCCGACCTCCGCCTGCGCGGCAGCCTGCTCGGCTCGGAACGCCTGGTCGACTTCCTGGCCGGCCGCGCCGCCTCCGGCGCGGCAGCGGTCGTCGGCCAGACCTCGGCGCTGCTCGACGAGGAACGCCGCCTCTTCTACGTGGCCGCGACCCGCGCCCGGCAACGCCTGATCGTGACGGCGGTGGCCTCGGCCAGCGTGGGCGGTTCCGACGGTGAGGAACAGCCGAGCCGCTTCCTGACCGAGCTGGGCCTGCCCGACTCGCGCCCTGGCCCGGAAGCCCCGCCCGGCCCCGGCCCCACCGACCCCGACGACCCGGGCCCCGTCGAACCCGACCCGGACCCCTGGGACCAACCCCCACCCACCCCTGGGGCTGGGGCTGAGTCGAATGCTGACGCCGTTCCCGACGCCGCGTCCGACGCCGCGGTCGGGGCAGCTCCTGACGCGGCTTCCGGCGCTATGGCCAGCACAAAGCCCGGCGCCGAGCTCACCGACACATCTGGTGCTGAGCTTGCCGCCGTGACCGGCACGAACCCCAGCACTGTGGCCGGCGCAGAGCTCGCTGCCGTGCCCGGTGCAGAGCCCAGCGGCGCGCCCGGTGCGGAGCTCGCCGCCATGGCCGGCGCTGAGGCCGAAGCCGACAGCGCCGAATTGGCTGGTAGCCAGCTCTTTTTCGATGTGGAGGCCGCGGATTGGGCTGAGGTCGGCGCGGCCGAGGGCCAGGGGCATCGGCACGAGAGCTCGGGCGGTGTCACGGTGCCGCGGCAGGAGAACGGGCGGGTGGATGCCGCGCCGGTTGACGTTGCGGAGGATGAGCAGGAGTTGGTGGTCGGGCGGCCGCCGCGGGCGCTCACCCTGTCGGCGCTGGTTGCCGAGTTGCGTACCGCGGTGGTTGCTCCTGATGCGACGCCGGCCCGGCGGCATGCCGCTGCGGCTGAGCTAGCCAGGTTGGCGGCGGCGGGCGTTCCGGGGGCGCACCCCGACGAGTGGTGGGGTTTGCGGCAGTTGTCCGACGACCGGCCGCTGGTCGAGGAGGGTGAGCCCGTCAAGGTCACCCCGTCCTCGATGGAGAGCGCCCTGCGGTGCAGCCTGCGCTGGCTGCTGGAACGTCACGGTGGTGCCGCGCCGGCCGGGCCCGCGCAGGGTGTCGGCAACCTGGTGCACGCGGCCGCGATGCTCGCCGAGGATGCGAACGCCGATCGGGAGCGGCTGGTCGAGTACGTCTCGGCGCGGTTCGATGCGATCGAGCTGGCCGCGCGGTGGCTGGCCGGCCCCGAGCAGGAGCGGGCGCAGGGGATGGTCGACAAGCTGCTGCGGTGGCTGGCGAAAAATCCGCGGCGGCTGCTGGCGATCGAGCACGAGTTCACCGTGCGGCTCGACGATCCGGCGCGGCCGATCCAGCTGACCGGGCGGGTCGACCGGCTCGAGGTCGACGAGCAGGGCAGGCTGGTGGTCATCGACCTGAAGACCGGTAAGACCACGACCGTCTCCGCGAGTGATGTCGAGGAGCATGCGCAGCTCGCCGGTTATCAGGCGGCGGTGGATGCCGGGGCGTTCCAGGAGTTCGGTGAGGAGAGCGGCGGGGCTGCGCTGGTGCAGCTCGGCCCGACCAAGGAGGCGCGGGAGCAGATGCAGCTTCCGCTGGCCGAGGCGACCGACCCGAACTGGGCGTACGCCATGGTGCGCCGCACCGCCGACACCATGGCCGCGGCGACCTTCTCCGCGGTGGCGAATTCGAAGTGCCGGGTCTGTCCGGTGCGGACCAGCTGCCCGATCTCCGGGCAGGGGCGGCAGGTCGTCGAGCCGTGACGCAGCCCAGTCTTTTTGCCGACCGGCCTGCCCGGCCGCGGCGCCGGGCCGATTCCGGGCCCCGGTACACCCCGCTCGAGCTGGCCAAACTGCTCCGGCAGCATGCGCCGACGCCGGAGCAGGCGGCGATCATTGCCGCGCCGGTCGAGCCGGTGCTGGTCGTGGCCGGTGCCGGGTCCGGCAAGACCGAGACCATGGCGTCGCGGGTGGTCTGGCTGGTTGCCAACGGGTACGCCCACCCCGACGAGATCCTCGGCCTCACGTTCACCCGGAAGGCCGCGGGGGAGCTGGCCCATCGCGTACGCACGAGGCTCGGCCAGCTGGTGCGCCGGCTCGGCCAGCAGGATGCGCTGGCGGGGGAGCCGACGGTCGCCACCTACCACTCGTACGCCGCACGGGTGGTCACCGAGCATGGTCTGCGGGCCGGGTACGAACCGTCGGCACGTCTGCTGACCGAGGCAGCGCGGTGGCAGATCGTCGACTCGCTCGTGCGGTCGTACACGGGAGAAATGACCGGGTTGAACCGGGCGCCGGGGACGGTGACCGACGATGTGCTCGCGCTCTCGGGTGAGCTGGCCGAGCATCTGGTGACGCCGGACGACCTGTCGGCGTGGACCGGGCGGTTTTTCGCGGACGTGCAGGCGCTACCCGGGCGGGTCTACAAGGACGTGTCCGACATGCTGCTGCGGCAGCGGCACCGGCTCACCCTGCTGCCCCTCGTCCGGCTCTACGACCAGCGGAAACTCGACATCGAGGCGATGGACTTCGGTGATCAGATGGCCCGTGCGGCCCGGGTCGCGCGGGATCACCCGGAGGTCGGGGCGATCGAGCGCGGGCGCTTCAAGATCGTGCTGCTGGACGAGTACCAGGACACCAGCCACGCGCAGGTCGTGCTGCTCAACGCGTTGTTCGGTGGCGGTCATCCAGTCACTGCGGTCGGCGACCCGTGCCAGTCGATCTACGGCTGGCGGGGCGCGTCGGCGGGCACGTTGGACCGGTTCCCGGCCGAGTTCACCGGGCCCGGCGGGCGTGAGGCGTGGGTGCTCAACCTGACGCGGAGCTGGCGCAACCGGCCCGAGGTGCTCCAGGTCGCCAACACGCTGTCCCGGCCGCTGCGGGCGGCGGGCGCCCGGGTCGCCGAGCTGATCCCGGCGCAGCGGGTGGCCGATCGTGTCGGCGGGCGCACGGTCGCGTGTGCACTGCTCCCCACGTACGCGGACGAGGCCGCCTGGATCGCCGACTCCATGCTCGCCGCCTGGCGGACCGCAGCGGGCCTGCCCGAGGCGCTGCCGGGCGACATCCCGGTGGAGAAGCGTCCGACCAGTGCGGTCCTGGTCCGGGTCCGCAGCCAGATCCCGGCGATCGAGGAGGCGTTGCGGGCCCGCGGCCTGCCGGTCGAGGTGGTCGGCCTGGGTGGTCTGCTCGACACCCCGGAGGTACGCGACGTCGTCTGCACGTTGCGTGTCCTGGCCGACCCGACCGACGGTGCGGCGCTGTTGCGGCTGCTCACGGGCTCACGCTGGCGCATCGGCCCGCGTGATCTGGTCGCTCTGCACCGGCGGGCGCGGTCGATCGCCGCGGCGCGGGTCGCGGGGACGACGGGTGACGAGCCCGAGGACATCGTCGCGGACCGGCTCGACGACGCCACCCTGGTCGAGGCCATGGCCGATCTGGGGGCGGCGCAGCTGTACTCGCAGGAGGGTTATGCGCGGCTGCGGGCGTACAGCCGGGAGCTGGCCGAGCTGAGGCACCGGCTGGACCAGCCGCTGCCCGACCTGGTCGCGGACATCGAGCGGACCATCGGCCTGGACGTGGAGGTCGCCGTCCGCGGCTGGGGCGCCGGTGACGCCGGTCTGGCCCGCGGTCACCTGGACGCGCTCGGTGACGTCGCTGCTCGCTACGCGGGCGACACCGACGGCGGCACGCTGGCCGGTTTCCTCGCCTTCCTGGCAGCGGCCGAGGAGGAAGAACGCGGACTGGCTCCGGGCCAGGTCGACGTGGTCGAGGGCGCGGTGCAGGTGCTGACCGCCCACGCCGCCAAGGGCCTGGAGTGGGACGTCGTTTCCGTCGCCGGCCTGACCAAGGGTGTCTGGCCGGGGATGACCCGCGGCTCGGACCACTTCCTGATGGGGATCGGGGTGCTGCCGTTCCCGCTGCGGGGTGACTCCGACGGGCTGCCCGAGCTGGACCTGTCGGAGGCCACCGACCAGAAGGACGTGGCCGGAGCGCTGACCGCCTTCAGCAAGGCGTGGCGTGAGCACGACGAGCGGGAGGAGCGCCGCCTCGCCTACGTGGCGGTGACCCGTCCGCGGCGGCTGCTGCTCTGTTCGGGGTACTGGTGGGGTGACGGGGTGAAGAAGGCCCGCGGCCCGTCGGTCTTCCTGGAGGAGATCCGGGCGACGTGCGAGGCCGGCGCCGGTGACGTCGAGGTGTGGACGGCCGAGCCGGCCGCGGACGCGACCAACCCGAGTGCGGAGCTGGTGGCGACCGCCGAGTGGCCGTCGGACCCGCTCGGGGCGCGACGCCCGGCGATGGCTGTCGCGGCGGACCTGATCCGGCGCATGATGTCCAGCCCGGACCCGGAGGCGGCCGAGGAGTTCGTGGCCCTGGCAGCCACCGACGCCGAGGTGGCGGGCCGGGCCGGTCTGGCCGCTGACCTGGTCGGACTGGCCACCGAGGGTGATCCACCGCAGCCACACACAGCGGAAAACTCCTCTGGCGAGCAAATGGAGGGTGCCGACGACCCGGACATCGCGCGCTGGCGTCGGGAGGCGACGATCCTGCTCGCCGAACGCGACGAGCGGTCCCGGCACGACGGCCCGCTCGAGGTCGCGCTGCCGCCGCACATCTCGGTGTCCCAGCTGGTCGTCCTGCGGCGCGATCCCCAGGGCCTGGCACGTTCGCTGCGGCGTCCCCTGCCCCAGCGCCCCGCACCGTACGCCCGCCGCGGCACCGCCTTCCATGCCTGGCTGGAGCAACGTTTCGGCTCCGTCCGGCTCCTGGACGTCGACGAGCTCCCTGGCGCGGCGGACGAGGACGCGGCCGCCGACGAGGAGCTGACGGCCCTGCAGGCGGCATTCCTGGCCGGCGAATGGGCCGACCGGACGCCGATCGAGGTCGAGGTGCCGTTCGCGACCACGGTTGCCGGTGTGGTGGTGCGGGGGCGCATGGATGCCGTCTTCGCCGACCCCGGCGGCCGTTTTGACGTCATCGACTGGAAGACGGGCCGGAGGCCTGCCGATGCGGACGCCGAGGCGGCGGCGGTGCAGCTGGCGGCGTACAGGATCGCCTGGGCCGCCCTGGCCGGGGTCCCGGTGTCGCGGGTCCGGGCAGGCTTCCACTACGTCCGTGAGGGCGCGACCGTGCGCCCGGCGGACCTGCCGGACGCCGCCGGCCTGTCCGCCATGATCGAAGATGTGCCGGAGCCCGGCAGCTGATCAGGACGTGGCCGCCGCCAGCAGGTGCAGCAGCGCCGCCGCGTACGCGTCCTCCGGCGTCGCGGCCGTGAACGTGCGGTCCTCACCCAGCAGGGTGACGTCGACGTCCCAGCCCGTGCCGGCCCGCCGCAGGGCCTGAAGGGTGCCGCCGAGCAGCTCCCGCAGCTGGTCCTCGCGGGGCAGCCAGAGGGCCTCGTCGAGCTCGACATCGTCCAGCGCCCACTCGGTCGTGCCGTTGAAACCGATCACCTGGCCTTCCGGCACGTTGTAGACCTCGATGGTCATGTTGCTCAGCACAAAAACGTCTTCGTCGAGGTCACGGTCGGGGATCGAGAAGCGGTCACCGGGGACCGGTTTCCAGACCAGACCCGCATCTCTGAGCTGCTGCGCCACTTGCCCGCCTATCACTGGCTGGCCCCTCTCGTCGTGCTAGGCTCCATCGCGTTGTCAGTTTGGTTCCCAAGTACCTAGGAGCGCCTGTGGGGATTCTGCCCCAGGCGCTCTTTGTCGTAACCCGGGTTTCTCCGGTACGGGCGATCAGTACGGCGACACGAGTCCCGCGAAGTGCGGGTCTTACTACCTCGTTCCTGGCCATAATGGACGGGAACGATCGACCGTCGAGGAGACGAGCATGGTTACCGGCGTAGTGAAGTGGTTTAACGCGGACAAGGGCTTCGGGTTCATCACCCCGGACGACGGCGGTGCCGACGTCTTCGCCCACTTCTCCGCCATCCAGACTTCCGGCTACCGCAGCCTGGACGAGAACCAGCGTGTTGAGTTCGAGGTGACCCAGGGCCAGAAGGGCCCGCAGGCCGCGAACATCCGCCCGCTCTGATCTCAGCCAAGCGCTGACCACCGGCGCCGGTTCCCCTCGGGGGACCGGCGCCGGTGGCTTTTCAGGCCCCGGCCGGCGCGGCGTCACCGACCGCTTCGGGGCGCGGCGCCGTGCCGCCGAGGTGCGCCGGCAGCCACCAGGTCTCGTCCGGCCCGTTCGGCTTCTCCGGGTACGCCGCCTGTGCCGCGTTGAGCAGCTCACTCAGCCGTTTGCGCAGCACCACCGTGACCGCGTCCGCGGTGGCGTCCGGGGCCATCTCGATCGGTGCGCCGATGGAGATGATGACCGGGACGTGCCGCTTGGTCAGATCTTTCGGGTGGCCCTTGGTCCACAGCCGGTGCGGCCCCCAGACCGCCATGGGGATCAGCGGCACCGACGCCGCCTGGGCCAGCCGGGCCGCGCCCGACTTCAGTGCCTTGACGGTGAACGACTCGCTGATCGTCGCCTCGGGGAAGACGCCGACCACCTCGCCCGCCTTCAGCGCCGTCTCGGCCTCGTGGAACGCCGCGATGCCGGCCTTGCGGTCGACCGGGATGTGGTGCATGCCGCGCATCAGCGGTCCACTGATCTTGTGGGTGAAGACCGACTTCTTCGCCATGAAGCGGACGAGCCGCTTGGCCGGCTGGGCGCCGAGCCCGCAGAAGATGAAATCGAGATAACTGACGTGGTTGCTCGCCAGCACAGCCCCGCCCCGAGCCGGGATGTGCTCGGCCCCTGTGATCTGGATCTTCATGTCAAGCACGCGGAACAGCGTCTTGGCCACTCCGACGACGGGGGGATAAACGATTTCCATCCGGTTACGATACCGGCGCTGGATGAACCTTGCCTGGGAGCATGCAACCGATCCGGGGTCTGCGGCGTCTTACAGATGACTGCGCCAGAAATCGGCATCCCTGGGAGGCTTCCGCATGCAGACCGTGTCCGCTCGGCGCGAGCTGGGAATCGTGGTCGCGCTGGCCGTTCTCGGTCTCGGTCTGGTGCTGATCGTCGCTTTCGCCCCCTGGTACGCCCCTGCCGGTCCCCGCGACGCCGGAGCCACAGTGGTGCACACCTATGAGCCCCGGGCCGGTGCCGCGCTCGGGCGGTGACCCATGACGCGCCCCGGTGGTGTTCACTGGGGTGATGTCCGAGAGCACCCCGACCCCAGCCGTCTGGTCGCGGCCGGGTGGCGCGTGGGGTTCGGGCACCGTGACGGCTCCGGGCGTACCCCCGGTGGTCCCGCCGCCACCCGCCGCTCCGCCGGAGCCGGCCGGGGGAGACGGACCACAGCGGCGCCGGCGTCAGATGTTGATCTTCAGTGGGATCGCCGGTGCGATCCTCGCGATCGGCCTGACCATCATCCTGATCGTGGCGCTGACCTCGGACGGTGACCCGTTCGGCAGCAAGGCGTCCGCGCCGACCGATCTGCGGCCGCCGCTGGCCCAGATGTGCCCGGCGCCGACCGTGCCGCCGAGTGCGGACCCGGTCGTCCCGCCGAGTGCGGGGCCGCCGGCCAACGGCGAGCAGACGACCGACAAGGACGCGGGCATCTCCTACAAGAAGTTCCCGGCGCCGTGGGTCGCGTGGAACACCACGTGGCGGGCCGGGACGCTCGAGGTGCCCTACCGCGTCGGCCAGCACTTCGTGACCGAGGAGTACAGCGGCGGTTCCTACCACGCGTCGATCCTGTCGGCGGCCGTCCCGGCGGCGGACAACGACGCCGTGACCCTCGACCTCGAGTGTGTGGGCCGGCAGGTCGCCGCCGACGTCCGCGCGGAGTATTACCCCCAGCCCAACACGATGGAGCCGCTGCGTGACGAGCTGACCCGCCTCGGCGGGCGTCCGGCCTGGGTGAGCGAGTTCCGGCTGCACTTCCAGGCGCCGGGGCTGACCGCCACCGAGGAGCGTTCGGCGGTGGCGGTCATCGACGTCGGCAAGCCGACGGCCGCGGTGCTCTACGTGTCGATCCCCGGCACGCACAAGCAGTTCGACTACGTCATCAACGACGTGCTCAAATCGGTGCGGCCGCTCTAGTTGCCGGTGAGGCCCCAGCGCTTGCGGAGGGCGTTGTCGGCGGCGTTGAAGAGCACGTCGATCAGGATGCCGATCACCAGCACCACGATGATGAACGAGATGACCAGGCTCGACTCACTGAGGTCGCGGGCCTGCTGCATGCGGACGCCGATGGAGAGCGCGCCCGGCACGATCACCAGCAGCTCACCGGCCATCAGGCTGCGCCAGGAGAACGCCCAGCCCTGCTTGAGGCCGGAGATGAACGACGGCAGCGACGCCGGCAGGATCAGGTAGCGGTACTTCGCGAAGCCCTTCATGCCCAGCACCTGACCGACCCGCAGCCAGGTACGCGGCACGTAGTCGATGCCGCTGATCAGGCCGTTCGCCACCGACGGTGCCGCGCCGATGATGACCACGAACATGATCGCGCTCTCGCTGATCTGGAAGAGCAGGATCGCCAGCGGGAACCACATGATTGACGGCATCGTCTGCAGGCCGGTGATCAGCGAGCCGATCGCCGCCCGGAGCGGGGCGAAGCGCGAGACCGCGGCGCCGACGACCGTGCCGATCAGGACGGCCAGCGCAAAGCCGGTGAGGGCGCGGATCATGGTCAGGCGTACGCCGTCCCAGAAGTCGCCGGTCGTGATCAGCGTGCCCAGGTCACCGAAGACGGTGGCCGGGCCGGGCAGTACGTACACCGGCTTCCACTGCGACCAGACGACGATCTGCCAGATGAGGACGACGATCCCGATGGCCAGAAGTTTGGGCCACGCGCTGCGCCAGATGCGGCCGCCGATGGCGGCCTTGGACTTCTTCGGGCCCAGCTCCAGCGCGTCGAGACCGGTGAGCCGGTCCCGGTCCGCGGCGGCAGTGTCGGTGATCTCGTCCTTGGCGCCGGGCGCCGGAAGAGCGCCGCTGACGCCTTCGAGGCCGGCGCGGGCCGACGGGTACTTAATTGGCATGGCGAGCGACCTCCGCGCGGAGCCGGTCGGTGATCTCGGCGGCCTGGCCGGAGACCTCGGGGGAGTCGATGCGCCGGGGGCGCTGATGGGTGATGGGGAAGTCCTCGATGACCCGGCCGGGCCGGCTGCTGAGCAGGATGACCCGGTCGCCGAGGCGGACGGCCTCGCGCACGTTGTGGGTGACGAAGAGGACCGTCAGCTGCTGCTCACGCCAGATCCGCTCGAGCTCGTCGTGCAGGATGTCGCGGGTCATGGCGTCGAGCGCGCCGAACGGCTCGTCCATGAGCAGGATGTCGGCGTTCTGGGCCAGCGACCGGGCGAGGGCCACCCGCTGACGCATGCCGCCGGAGAGCTCGTGCGGGCGCTTGTGGCCGAAGTCCTTCAGCCGCACCACTTCGAGCAGCTCCTGCGCACGTTCGCGGCGTTCGGTCTTGCCGACACCGCGCAGCCGCATCGGCAGCTCGACGTTGCCGGCGACCGACAGCCACGGGAAGAGCGCGGCCTCCTGGAACATCAGCGAGACGTGCCGGCCGCCGATGTCGAGGGTGCCGCCGCTGATCTCGTCGAGACCGGCGACCAGCGAGAGCAGCGTGCTCTTGCCGCAGCCGGAGGCGCCCAGCAGACACACAAATTCGCCCTTGGCCACGGTCAGCGAGACCTTGTCCAGGGCGAGGAGGGCGTTGCTGCCCGAGCCGTACTGTTTGGAGACGCCGTCGAGGCTGACGACCGCGTCCCGGTCGGTGCGGGTGTCCGCAGCTTCCAGAATGCTCATGGGTACTCCCAGGTGGAGCCGGCCGGGCCCGCGTGACGGGCCCGGCCGGACGACGGATCAGGAGGCGGCGGCGTCACTGACCTCGGGCTGACCGTCGGCCTTGAGCAGCTCGTTGAGCGGGCCGAGGTCGTAGATGCCCTTGAGGTCGACGGGCTTGAGCAGTCCGACGTCCTGGGCGTGCTGGGCGCTGGTGTACAGCGACGAGGCGACCGGGTCGTTGGTGAACTGCAGGTTCTTGAACGAGGCGGCGAGGATCTCGTCCTTGAGCGGCTTGCCGGACAGGGCGGCGAGCTGCTCGTTGGCGGCCTTCTGGGCGCCGGCGTTGTCGGTCTCGATGTACTTGACCGCCGCGATGTGACCCTGCAGCAGCTTCTTCACCGTCGCCGGGTACTTCTTGAGGAACTCCTGCTTGACGATCAGGTGGGTCGTGACGAACTGACCGTTCGGCCACAGGTCCTTCTCGTTGACCAGCAGCTTGCCCTTGGACTCGAGCAGCATCCGGCTCAGGTTGGGCTCCGGCACCCAGGCGCCGTCGATCGCACCCTGGGCGAACGCCTGCAGCGCGGTCGCGTTGTCCTGGGGCAGCACGGAGACGTCGCCGCCGCCCTGCTGGTCGGCGTTGAGGTTGTTCGCCTTCAGCCAGGCGCGCAGTGCGACGTCCTGGGTGTTGCCGAGCTGCGGCGTGGCGATCTTCTTGCCCTTGAGGTCGGCCGGAGTGTTGATGCCCTGCTTGACCACCAGGCCGGCGCCGCCGGAGGTGCTGCCCGCGATGATCTTCAGCGCGGTGCCCTTGGAGGTGGCCCAACCGTTGATGGCCGGGTTCGGGCCGATGTAGGTGGCGTCGATCGCACCCGAGAAGAGCGCCTCGATGGCGGCCGGACCGGCGTTGAAGGTCTTCGGCTCCAGCTTGGTGCTGCCCAGCGACTGCTGGAAGAGGCCGTTCTTCACCCCGATCAGGGCGGGCGCGTGGGTGATGTTCGGGAAGTAGCCGAGCCGGATCGTGCTCGCTTCACCGCTGGCGGAAGCCTCGTCGTCGCCTCCGCAGGCCGCCAGCGTGGTGGTGGTCAGAACTGCGGCGGCGGCGAGGGCAAGCGCACGGAGAGTGCGGGAGCTCATGCTCACTCCTAAATCGTGGGAATCTGGGAAACGGTGATCTCAGCGAGCGTGCGGTGGTCGACCACGTTCTCGATGGCCTGCTCCACATCGAGCCAGACGTCCTTGAGGCCGGTGGCGACACCGTGATAAGTCGTGGTGGTGGTCGGGAGGCCGCGGACGGTGGTCAGGGCCCCGCCGACGGCGCGGACGACGTCACCGATGGTGATGTCCTCGGCCGGGCGGGCCAGCGAGTAACCGCCGTCGACACCGCGGTGGCTGTGCAGCAGTCCCGCGCGGCGCAGGTCGAGCAGGATCCCCTGGAGAAAACTGAGCGGAATGTCCTGGGCCGCGGCCAGGGCGGCCGCCTTCACCAGGTGCGGGTGGTCGGCGGTGATCGCCAGCATGGCCCGGACGGCGTAGTCGGTGCGTGCCGAGACGTACACGGGGAATGTCCTCTCGGTCCGGTATTACCTAAACTCTGTTTTCCCTATCTGATGGATGGGAATAGTGGACGAGGTAGGCGACCCTCGTCAAGCCCCATCCGCATGATGAGAAGACCGTGACCGGGTATCGTCACCCGCCGTGGGGACCCAGGAGACGACCGCCATCAAGATCGGCCTGCACCAGGTCACCGACCTGCGCTGGCCCAAGCCGGTCGTGACCGGCGCCGGGAAGCGTGAGGTGACGTCCGTCCCACTGCCCCGCCTGCCGTGGTCCAGCACCGCGATCGAGGTGCCGATGGGCGAGACCGCGGCGCGCGCGGTCGAGCGCGTGACCGGCCTTCGCAAGATCTTCGGGTACGGCGTGGCCCCGGTCGTGATCCTGCTCTTTGTCGTCGCGGACGTGCTGCTGCTCTGGGGCCGCCTGGGCGACCTGCGCCCACCCGGCTGGATCTTCGCGGCGATGGGCGTGGCCGGTGTGATCCTGATTTTGACCGGCCTGATCCCGGACGCGGTGGCCCGCGCGACGGGCGCGCCCTACGTCTCCCGCGGGCACCTGCGCTTCTCGAAGGCGAACCAGGACGTGGTGAACCAGCTGATCAAGCTCAACCCGAAGGTGACGATCTCCTAGAGCGCCACCAGCGTGAAGTTCTGCTTCAACCAGGGCAGGATCGTCTCGTACGCCGCGACCGTGTGCGGCTTCAGGTTCTCGTGCGACAGGATGATCGACCCCGGCCGGGTGTCCCGCTTGACGATGTCGAACATGCGCTTCCTCATCGCCGCGCCCTTGCCGTACTCCGCGGTCAGGTAGCACTGGTCGTCGACGTTCCAGGACAGCGCGGTCATCCCCAGCTTCGCGGCGAACTGGGTCAGCCGCGGCGAGAAGTTCCCGTACGGCGCCCGGAAGTACTTGATCTTCGCCCCCGGGGCGGCCTTGTGCAGCTGCTCGTTGGTCGCCTCGAGGTCCCGGAACGCGTACGCGTCATCCCGCTCCCGAAGATCCTCCAAGTGCTGCCACGAGTGGTTGCACAGCGTGTGCCCCTCGGCGGCGATCCGCTTGACCAGCGCCTTGTTGTCCCGCACCCGGTGCCCGACCAGGCAGAACGTCGCCTTCACGTTGTACTTCTTCAGCAGGTCGAGCAGCTTCGGGGTGTTCACGGGATCGGGCCCGTCGTCGAAGGTCAGCCCGACGGACTTGGTGCCGGTGGTCCGCTGGATCCGGTAGTTCTGCGCGGGCGGCCGCGGCTTGGGCCCGGCCACACCGGCGGTCGGCTTGGCGGGCACGGAGACGCTCTGCGCGTAGGAGACACCGATGCCGGCGCCGGTCATCAGCACAAAACCCAGGGTTACAGCCAGGACAGCACGGGGGCGGCGCATGGTTCTCCTTGATCGCGAGGCCAGCGGAGAGTAGCGCCTCACCCGCCCCTCGCGCCGCCCCCGATCGTTCAGGAAAGGTCGGCTTCCTGTACCCAGGCGATGGCGGTCTCGATCAAGGCTTTGGCGGTTGTCGGGTCACCCTCGGAGAGGCGGAGGACGCGCGCCGGGACGTAGCCGGACGGGTCCATCTCGCGTAACCAGGCTGCGGCCAGCGTGGTCCGGTTGGCCGCCTCGAAGACGCTGATCACCTCGGCTGCGGCCGACAGGCGGCCGGCGACCCGGCGGTCGGGGCGGGCACGGCCGGCGAACCAGGACTCGAACTCCTCGACCGACCCGGCGCCGGCGACGTAGGCCGTGAGCTGGCGGCCCAGCGCCGTCACGCAGAGGTCCGCCTGGTCGTCGACGGGAGACAGGAACTCGGCTCGGTCGAGAATCGCGGCGGTCATGGAAGAAACGCTACCGGCGTTCCGCCACCGTCGCGAGGTGCGCGGGCCGGAAGCGCTAGGGGCGCAAAAAGAGATCGGTCACGCGGGCGGCGAGCTGGTCGAGGACCGGCCGGTCGTCCTGGATCGCCGCGACGAACGCCGCCCAGGAGTCGAGGGCGAAGTCGCCGGACTCCGGCACCGGGTCGTTGTTGAGATATCCGGGCAGGAGCATCGCGTTCTGGAAGAGCCAGGGGACGTAACTGCCTTCGGCGTCCCAGCCGGGGAGTTCGCTGGTGCTGTGCAGGTGGCGGCGGAGCTCCTCCTCCGACGACCAGCGCAGCATGTGGGCGTCGTGTTTCAGGCTCTTGATGTACGGGTTGTACAGATGCCCCGGCCCGAACCCGAACGTCTGCCGCCACTGTGCCCACAGGATCGCCTCGTCGCGGCCGCCCAGGGTCAGTACGTCGTTGGTGGCGCTCTCCAGCAGCATGCTGTTCAGGTACGGCCACAGCGTGAGCGGTGTCAGCAGCCTGTTCGCGTCCGTGCGCAGCACCGACTGCAGGATGGGCCAGGCGTTCTGCTCGAGCTCGTCCCACGACGTCAGGTTGGGGACGGCCTTCACCGCCGCCAGCAGGCTGTACAGGGACGGGTTGTGCTCGCCGTAGAACGTGCGGGCCACGGACCACGGGTCGGTCGGGCGCAGCAGCGCCTCGGGGGAGGTGTCCGCCGGCTGGCTCTGCACGTGTTCGAGGAAGTCCGTGAGGCTGACGAACTCGCGGACCGCGCCGTGGCCGGTGTGGTCGAACCAGCGTTCCAGGTCGGCGCGGAACTCGGCCGCCACGTCGATGTCGCGGGAGCCGACGTCGTCGATGCAGATGCGCACCTCGACACCCAGCCGGGCCAGGGCGCCGGCCACGAACGCCTGGACCATGTGGATCACCGAGGCCCGCGAGCGCAGCCGGACGGGCCAGAGCAGGCGGATCGGGGAGGTCGTGCCGCGCTGCTGGTTGATCCAGCCGAAGCGGCGTTCCAGCTGGAGGAGCAGGCCCGGCACGTCCCGCGGCGGCTGCGTGCCGGGCTGGGAGACGAGCTGCCGCTCCCAGCTGTGGTGACGGACCCGGTGCCGCAGGCCGGTCGCGCGGGGCGGCACGGGCACCTCGGCCCGTTCGGCCAGCGCCGGGAAGAGCCGCTCGGAGTCGACACCCGGAAAACACTCCACCGGTACGCCGATGATCTCGCGCAGGTGCTCGGCGGTGCTCAGCGCGGTGGCGGCGTCGGGGTCGTTGAGGGCCCAGAGAACGCGTACGGGCCGGGTGCGCGCGACGGCGGCGAGGGCGGCGGACACCGTGCCGGACCAGTCGCTGCTGGCCAGCACACAGATCGTGTCGCCGCGGATCAGGTCGGCCGTGGCCGCGATCAGCTGCTTGTTGTCGGTGATCCGGGCCGGGTCGTGCAGCAGCCGCGGACCGCGGACGTGCAGCGTCGGCCGCCAGAAGCCGTGCAGGTGGAAGACGCGCACGGCACCGTCCGCGGCGCCCGCGCTGCCGTAGGCGCCGCGGGAGTCCAGCGGCAGGCTGATCGCCCGGCCGCGGGCGGACCGGATCGCGATCTCCAGCAGCGGGTCGAAGTTGGTGGTCAGCACCCGGTGGTCGAACGCCTCCGGCACCTGGGCGAGCAGGTGGCCGAGCGCCTGGACCCCGCGGGGGAGCTGCCACGAGAAGCGGTCGTTCTCCACACCCTCGCCGACCCCGCGTTCCAGGCGCTGGCCCAGCCCGTGGGTCGCCAGCGGTGACTCCATCGGGTCCGGCGCCGCGTACGCCTTCAGCACCGCCTGCTGCGCGATCACGTCGAACGCCCCCGCCGACACCCAGTCGGTGAAAACGCGCCGGTAGGCCCGGTAGACGTCGATCGGCCGCGCACCGACCAGCTCGGATCGGGCCTGCTCCAGCGCCCGTTCCAGGGCACCGTCGTCGTTGCGGCCCGCCGCGAAGCTGTCCGCGATCTCCAGCACGCCGTGCACACGGGGAATGACACCCGCGGTCACACCGGAGCCGAGGAGCAGGGTGATCTGGTCGACGCCGCGCAGGCTCGCGGTGAGGCGGTCCAGCAGCAGCGTCTCGCCGGCACTGAGCCCGTCGGCGGGGTCGGTCATCGTGCCGCCTGCAACGACTGCCACAGCTCGCCGGGGCGTTCGGTGAAGACCTGCCGGGCCGTGTGGCGGCTGGCGATCAGGGCGCCGCGGTCGAGGAACTCCTCCAGCTCGCCGGCACGCCAGCCGAGATATCCGACGAACACCCGCATCGCGTCCACGGTGCCGGAGACGTCCTCGGGTGACGCGGACAGGGCCATCGTGCCGAGCCGGTCGCGTACCGGAGTGAAGCGCAACGGCTCGGGCGCGCCGGACCGCAGGAGGGTGACCACGATGTAGCCGTCGCGGGCCACCGGGCCGCCGTGGAAGAGCATCGCCGGGTTGCGCAGCAGCCGGCGCCAGGCCTCGGGGAACTCGTCCGGGATGTCGCCGTCGGGGCGGGTGATGCAGACGCCGAGGGCGCCGGTCTGGTTGTGCCGCAGGACCAGGATCGCGCGCTGACCGAGGTCCTCGTCGACGAACCACGGCGCCGCGTAGAGCACACTGCCCGCGAGGTTGTGCCGGGGCGCCGCCGGGTTGTGGACCAGGGCGATCTCGCCGCCGGCGTCGCGGGCGCGCAGCTCCGGGCGTTCGAACCCGCGGCGCAGCATGGCCCGCCGGACCGCACGCCAGAGCGTGTGGACGGTCAGGGTGGCCGGGATCGTCTCCGGCGGCGGGGGCCGCAGACCGTCGCGCAGCAGCCGGATCAGCTCGCCCGTGAACGCGGTGTAGGCCTCGCCGAGCGGCGCCATCGCCGGACGGTTCGCCGGTGCGGAGACGAGCAGGCAGGTGCCCTCGGCCTCGGCCTTGTCGGCGATGAAGTCGGTGCCGGTGCCGTCACCACCCAGCTCGGACCCGGCCCGGCCGGAGTAGCAGCAGTCCAGGATGACCACACGGCGTCGCGCCCGGGTGTCCGCGACCGCGCGCCGGATCCAGTCGTACGGGACGCCCCGCTCGTAGGGCACCTCCGGGTCGCAGCCGGGCAGGCCCAGGATCAGGTTGTCGTCGTCGGCGTCGACCAGCCCGTGCCCCGCGAAGTAGACCAGCAGCAACCCGTCGCTGCCGGTCGCGGAAGCGGCCTTCCGGATCGCCCGGCTGACCTCGGCCGGCGACTCGGGGTCGAGCAGGACGTGGCAGTTGCCCGGCGGCACGCCCCACAAATCTTCGTGTTGCAGGAGATCACGCAGATCGGTCACATTGCGCCGTGCGGCCGGCAGGGTGAAGAGGCGCCGGTACTCCGACACGCCGATCAGGACGACCTGGGAAGCGGCCGGGTCTGCAACCTCGCTCATCGTCGCTACTGCTGCCCACGCTGCTCGAGCTCGGTCAGCGCGGCAGCCAGCGCCGTACGGTCGGCGGCCTCGATCCGGGTGACCGCGCCGTCCGCCGCGGTGTGCGTGATCGTCACCGCGGGGGCGGGCCGGCGCGAATCCCGCCAGCTGGCCACGGCCAGCGCGAGCTGCCCGGCGGAGAGCCCGCTGCCGATGACCAGCGTCAGCACGTCGAGCAGGGTGCCCATCGCCTCGGGGTCGTCCGAGGGCAGCCGGGTCAGGGCGCCGTCGACACGTACGGCCTGCTCGCGGCGCAGCCAGCGGTGCAGCGACTCGACGTCCGCGGTCGATCCGCACTCGACGCGCAGCTTCACGGGCACAGGTCTGCACTCCCCGTCGGTGGTCGTGTGATCGGACGCGACAGGATATCGAAGCATTTACCTGACGTCACGGACTCATCACGCGAAAGCTAGCACCGGGGATCGAGGGCGTCGGACAGCGGAGACGTCAATGCCCGTCCCGGCGGGTTAGATTCATGGGTGTGGCGCGCAAAATGAAGATTCCCGCGACGAAGTATCCGGTCGAACGATTCACCCTCGACAACGGTCTGCGGGTGGTCCTCACACCCGACCGCAGCGCCCCTGTCGTCGGTGTGGCGGTCGTCTACGACGTCGGTATCCGCTCCGAACCCGAAGGCCGCACCGGCTTCGCCCACCTCTTCGAGCACCTGATGTTCCAGGGCTCGGAGAACCTGGAGAAGCTCGCTCACTTCCGGCACGTGCAGGGAGCCGGCGGCAGCTTCAACGGTTCGACCCATCTGGACTACACCGACTACTTCGAGGTGCTGCCGGCCGGCGCCCTCGAGCGGGCTCTCTTCCTCGAGGCCGACCGCATGCGCGGGCCGCGCCTCACCGAGGAGAACCTCCGCAACCAGGTGGACGTGGTCAAGGAGGAGATCCGGGTCAACGTCCTCAACCGTCCGTACGGCGGCTTCCCGTGGCTCCGGCTTCCCCCGGTGATGTTCGAGACGTTCGCCAACGCGCACGACGGGTACGGCTCGTTCGGTGACCTCGACCACGCGACGGTCGCGGACGCCGAGGAGTTCTTCGACAAGTACTACGCCAGCGGCAACGCCGTACTCGCCGTCGCCGGTGACTTCGACGTGGCCCAGGCGACCGTCCTCATCGAGCGGCACTTCGGCGACGTGCAGGCCCGGTCGAAGCCGGACCTGCCGGACTTCGCCGAGCCCGACCTGTCCGGCGAGCGGCGGGAGAGCTACGTCGACCGCCTGGCCCCGCTGCCCGCGGTGGCGAGCGGCTACCGGATCCCGGACCCGATCGGCCAGTTCGAGCAGTACCTCCCGTACGTCGTCCTGGCCGAGGTGCTCACCGACGGCGACGCCTCGCGGCTCGTCGAGCGGCTGGTCCAGCGGGACCGCACGGTGACCAGCGTCGGTGGCTACATCGGCTTCATGGGCGACGAGTACCAGGTCCGCAACCCGACGGCGATGCTGCTGCAGGCGCACCTGCCGCCCGGTGGCGACGCGGACAAGGTGCTGCGCACCATCGACGAGGAGCTGGACAGGCTCGCGACCGGTGGCCTGACCCCCGGCGAGCTGGCCCGCACCCAGGCCCGCATGGCCACCCACCTGCTGCGGGACACCGACGCCGTGCTGGGCCGGGCGCTGCCGATGGCGGTGCTCGAGGCGCAGCGCGGACGCCCGGAGCTGCTCAACGAGCTGCCCCGGCTCGTCGGCGAGGTCACCGAGGCGCAGATCGTCGCCGCGGCCGCCACCCTGCGGCCCGAGCGCCGTGCCACCATCGAGGTCGTCCCAGGAGCGAACCAGTGAGCGTGAGGCCCCTTCCGGACCTGATTCCGGACACCAAGCTCAAGCTGCCCAAGCAGGCCGAGCGGACGCTCAGCAGCGGGCTCACCGTCATCGCCATCCGCCGCCCGGCGGTGCCGCTGATCGAGATGCGGCTGCGGGTGCCGTTCGGCCGCGCGCCGCTGGCCCGCGCCACGCTGCTGTCACAGGCGCTCTTCACCGGCACCGCGACGATGTCCAGCATCGACATCGCCGCCGAGCTGCAGTCCGTCGGCGGCGGGCTCTCGGCCGGGCTCGACCCGGACCGGCTGCTGGTCACCGGCAACTCCCTCGCCGGTGGCCTCGACCGGATGCTCGAGATCCTGGCGGGGGTGCTCTCCGACCCCACGTACCCGGCCGAGGAGGTCGCCACCGAACGCGACCGGCTCGCCGACCACATCCAGGTCGCCCAGACACAGCCCGCCCACCTGGCCCGCACCGCGCTGCTCCAGCGGGTGTACGGCCGGCACCCGTACGCCGTGCAGACCCCCGAGGCCGAGCAGGTCAAGGGAGTGCGCCCGGCACAGCTGCGTGCGTTGCACGCCGATCGTGTACGCCCGCAGGGTGCGGTGCTGGTGCTCGTCGGCGATCTCAACCCCGAGAAGGCGATCGACTCGGCCGAGAAGGCGCTCAGCGGCTGGATCGGCCCGAGCCGTGACGGCAACGTGCCGCCGACCCCCGAGCTGGAGCCCGGCCCGCTGCTGCTCGTCGACCGCCCCGGCGCGGTGCAGTCGTCGCTGCGGATGGCGTTGCCGGCCGTGACGCGGACGGATCCGGACTACGCGGCGCTGCAGCTGGCGAACATGGTCTTCGGCGGCTACTTCTCCTCCCGCTGGGTGGAGAACATCCGTGAGGACAAGGGCTACACGTACGGCCCGCACTCGTCCATCGAGCACTTCGTCGCCGGCTCCTCGCTGGTGGTGGCGGCCGAGGTCGCCACCGAGGTCACCGGCCCGGCCATGCTCGAGACCCTGTACGAGCTGGGCCGCATCGCCAGCCTCCCGCCGGGCGAGGAGGAGCTGGAGCAGGCCCGCCGCTACGCCCTGGGCACCCTGCGCCTGGGCATGTCCACGCAGGCCGGACTGGCCGGGCTGGCCAGCATCTACGCGAGCTTCGGTCTGCGGCTCGACTACCTGCGCGAGCACTCGGCGGCGCTGGCTTCGGCGACCCGGGAGCAGGTCGCCGAGGCGGCGGCCCGCTATCTGGCGCCGTCGGCCGCGGTCACCGTCGTGCTCGGTGACGCCGACAAGGTCGAGGCGCCCCTGGCCGCCCTGACCGCCGTGGAAAGGTCCGAGTGAGTCAGAACGAGGAACAACCCGACGTCGGCGAGCAGCCCGGACTGGACGGGCCACCTCTGGCCCGGACGAGCCTGGACCGGGCTGCGCACCACCGGCGTGACGAGGACTGGCTGGCCCAGGCCTGGAAGACCGGCCTGGTGGTGGTCATCGACATCGCCCAGGGCGGCCGTGCGCTGATCACCGGGCGGACCGGCGACGTGCCGCGTCTGCTGCTGGTCAGCGCCGACGCGGCTCCCGAGGGTGAACGCCTGTTCCTCGGGATCGACCCGGCCGGGGTGCCGATCTTCGCGGTCGCCGCCCCGCTGCCGGAGGCCGCCGGCGCCGAGGCGATGACGCTGCGGGACATCGGCGACCGGCTGGACCCGCGCGACGCCGGCATCTTCACCACGGCCGCGGCGCTCGGCAACTGGCACGCCAGCCACCTCTTCTCACCGCGGAACGGCGAGCCCACCACGGTCACCGAGGCGGGCTGGTCGCGGACCGACCCGGACGGTCGGCAGATGTGGCCGCGGACCGACCCGGCGATGATCGTGCTGGTCCACGACGGCGTGGCCGGTCCCGAAGGGCGCTGCCTGCTGGGCCACAACGCCGCTTGGCCCGAGGTCGGTGGTGTGCGGCGGTTCTCCTGCCTCGCCGGCTACGTCGAGCCGGGGGAGTCGGCCGAGGCCGCCGTCGTGCGTGAGGTGCGCGAGGAGGTCGGCGTCCGGGTCCGCTCGCTGCAGTACGAAGGCAGCCAGTCCTGGCCGTACCCCGGCTCGCTGATGCTGGGCTACACCGCGGTCGCCAACCGCGAGCAGGCCATCACGGTGGATCCCGAGGAGATCGACGAGGCGCGGTGGTTCACGCGGGAGGACATCGGCCGCATGATCGCCGGTGACTACGTGGAGCCGGCCAGTGGCGTACGGATGAATCTGCCCATGCGGTCCTCGATCGCTTTTTATCTGGTCGAACGCTGGTTGGGCGGTTTGGACCGTTAAGGGATTCACGTTTCTCGAATCAAAGAATTATTCACACTGACTTAGCAACCATGGGAGGACACTCCAGCGTCTGGAAGGGCAGACACGGAGAAGAGGTAATTAGATGTCTCTGCTTGCTGAGCAGACCTGGACCCCGATGACGGCCGAGGAGCGCGCGCAGTTCGACCGCGACGGCTTCCTCGTCATCCCGGCGGTTCTGACCGAGGACGAGGTCGCGATCGCGCGCACCGCCATCCTGCGGTCGAAGGAGCAGGTTTCCCGCGAGGGCGGCCTCGGCGCCACCGGCGCGCTGCACCAGCTTTCCGCGGTGACCAACAACCCGGAGCTGGCCTTCCTCCTGGATCACCCGAAGGCGTTCAAGTACATCTGGTCGATCCTCGGCTGGAACGTCCACGTCTACCACTCGCACGTGGACGTCCACCCGCAGATCCACGAGAAGCAGAAGGACTGGTGGCACTGGCACCAGGACGGTGGCCGGCAGAACCGTGAGCTGGAGACCGACCCGCGCCCGCGCACGTCGGTCAAGCTCGCCTACTGGCTGTCGGACGTCAGCGAGACCGGCCGGGGCAACTTCACCGTGCTCCCGGGCAGCCACCTGACCAACTGGCTGCCGGGCCCGCCGTCGCGCGGCGTGCCGTGGCCGCAGCCCGAGGGTGCCCTGCAGATCACCGCCAACCCCGGTGACCTGGTGGTCTTCGACCGCCGCCTGTGGCACGCCCGCTCGGACAACTACTCGCCGATCACGCGCGTGGGTGCCTTCTTCGGCTACACCTACCGCTGGGTCGCCGGTCGCGACGAGGTCAAGGACCTGCCGAACACCCCCGAGTGGGCCGGCTACAACCCCGTCCAGCAGCAGCTGCTCGGCCACTGCGGCGACGGCAGCGGCGACCACGCCTGGGGTCACTTCCCCGAGACGACGCCGCTCTACGGCGAGCTCAAGCGCCAGGGTCTCCTCGACTCCAGCGTTCCCGCACTCATTCCGTGACGCGGGAGGGGCCGGCGCGCTGAACGGCCGGCCCCCGCTCCGATCGATCCGCTCCTCCCGATCCGGCACCGATCAGACCGGTGCCGGGTTCCGGCTGCCCGGGCCTCAGGGCCGCTCGGGCAGCGCCGTCCCGCGCTTCCTGCGCCGGGCAGCGCCGTGCCGTGGCTCCGCGCCCGGAAGTGCCGTGCCGCGGTTCCCGCGCCGGGCAGCACCATTCCGTGGCTCCCGCCGCCGGGCAGTGCCGTGCCGCGGCTCCCGCGCCGGGCAGGGCCTTCTTGCCGGGTGACGCGCAGCGCCGGTACCGTCCCGGACGTTATGGATCAGGGCGTGAGCGCAGCGGGCCTGCCCGACGCCGTCGACGGCGGGCAGCACCGGCGGCGTGCGCCGATCGTGACCGGACAGCGTGTCGGCCTGATCGCCCTGCTCGTGGCCGTTGCCGTCGCGACCGTAGCGGTCCCGCCGTTGATCACCCCGTCCGGCGACAAGCCCGCCGCAGCACCGCCGGTTCCGTTTTCGCAGCCACCGTCGCCGTCGTCTCCTTCGAAGACGCCGCCATCTCCTTCCCCGGCGCCGCGGAAAGCCCTGGCGGCCTGCGCTCCGGTGGCTGAGGGCAGCAGCGTCGAGGTCACCGCCCGGCCCTCCTGCGTCGTCTACGGCCCGGCGGTCGGCAACGGCTGGCGTGCCACCGGTGACGGCCTGAAGGTGATCCCCGGCGAGTTCCTGCCCGGCCGCAAGGAGCGGGGCCTGCGGGTAGAACGCACCCGGCCGGCGCTGGACAGCACCGCGATGGCCCTGGTCGCCGCCACACCGGTCGGCCTCAGGTCCGGCGACACGCTGAAGCTGCGGGTGTGGGGCGGCCGCGAGTTCGGCACGGTGCTGCGGGTCGGTGTCACACCCGGCTCCGGCACGGTCAAGCTCACCGCACCGGCCGAGCGGTGGACGTCCTACTCGATCAAGCTGGCCGACCTCACCAGCAGGGACCGGCTGTCGCGGATCGACCTGGTCGTCGCCGCCGACGAGGTCCCCAACGTCACCAACTTCTTCCTCGATGACATCACTCTCCGCTGACCGCCGGGCCGAGGGCCGCAGCGTCGACCGGACCGTCGCCGCCGCCGCGTTGTGCCGGGCCGTGCTGCTCGGCCGGGCCTTCGTGACGATCACCGCGGCCGGTGCGGGGCTGCTCATCGTCGCGCATCCCGAACGTGTCGCCCTGGTCATGGTGCTGGTGCTGCTCGCGACGGCGGCCGAGGTTGCGGTGCTGACGCGGTGGCCGGCGGTGGTCCGGCGTACCATGCCGGTCCTGGTGGTGGACACGCTGCTGCTGGCCGCGGTGCTGATGCTGAACGCCGGCAGCGCCGCCTTTTATCTCTTCACCGCGGGTGCCGCGGCGCTCGCCGGGGTCCTGGTCGGCATGCACGCCTGGCCGCTGTGGGCCGTGCACGCCTCGCTCGGGTTCTTCGCCGCAGCCCGGGTGCTGCGCGCCGATGGCGTGACACCCGAGGTGTCGGCGTTTGTGGTCGCGTTCCCGATGGCGACGGTCGTGACCGGTCTGGTTGCCGCCTCGGTCACCGCCGCGACCGTCCGGCACGTCGACCTGCTCGTCGAGGTCATCGCGTCCGCGCAGCGTGCGGCGGCCGCGTCGGAGCGCACCCGGCTGGCCCGCGAGTTGCACGACTCGGTCGCCAAGACCCTGCGCGGGGTGTCGTTCGCGGCGCTCGCCCTGCCGTCGTCGATGCGCAGCCGGCCCGCCCTGGCCGAGCAACTCGCCGACGTCGTGTCCAAGGGCGCGGACGTGGCCGCCCGTGAGGCCCGCGAGCTGATCGAGGGCCTGCGCCTCGACAACCCCGCGGAGCCGTTCGACCAGAGCATCGACCGCCTCTCCCGCGAGTGGTCGGTTTCTTCCGGTACGCCGGTACGCGTCACCGCCGAGCCGATGGAACCACCCGTGGCGGTGCGGTACGAGCTGACCCGGATCCTGCACGAGGCACTGCGCAACGTGCAGCGGCACGCGGGTGCGTCCCGGGTCGACATCTGGGTGGTCCGCGAGGACAACCTGGCCCGGCTGGTGATCCGCGACGACGGTCAGGGCTTCGACGTGCCCGACGAGCTGGGTGTCCTGCGCGTGGACGGGCACTTCGGCGTGCTGGGGATGGTCGAGCGGGCGCGTACGGTGTCGGGCCACCTGACTGTCCGCTCGGCGCCGGGCCAGGGGACGACGGTTGACGTGCTGGCGCCGCTGACCTTCGTACCGGCGCTGGGCCGATGATCGACCTGCTGGTGGTCGACGACAACCCGGTCGTCCGCGCCGCTGTGCACGGCTTCCTCGCCGGCCAGGACGAGATTCGCGTGGTGGGCGAGGCCGCCGACGGGCGGGAGGCGCTGCGGCTGGCTCACCGGCTGCGTCCGGCGGTGACGCTGCTCGATTACCGGATGCCGGTCGCCGACGGGCTCTCCGTGATCGCGACGCTGGCCGAACACACCCGCGTCCTGGTCCTGACCAGCGACACCGGCGCCGAGATCGTCGCCGGGATGCTGCGCGGAGGCGCCCGCGGTTACCTGGTCTGGGGGCAGTTCGAGCCGCCGGATCTGCTGCGGGCGATCCGTGAGGTGGCCGCGGGCAGCTCCTGGTTGTCCCCGGTGGCGGCGTCGGTCGCGGCCACGGCCTTCCGAGAGCAGGGCGCCCGGGAACGCGCCGCACGCGAGCAGGAGGCCCGGCAGGCTTCCGCCCGGCAGCGGCACGGCATCTCGGCCCGCGAGGAGGAGGTGCTGGACCTGCTCGGCCTCGGCCTGTCCAACGCCTCGATCGCGCACCGGCTCGGGCTCACCGAGAAGACCGTGAAGAACCACCTCAACCACATCTTCGCCAAGCTCGGTGTCAGCAACCGCACCGAGGCCGTCGTGCGCTGGCGCGGCTGACTGGGCCCTGGGCGTACCCCGGAATGGGTCTTTGGGCCCACCAGGGCCGGACCCGGCGTCGTTACCTTGCCCTCGTCAGTCCGGTGCAAGGAGGCAATTCATGGCACGGCGTTCCCGCATATTCGCTCTCGGTGCCCTGGTGGCGACGGCGGTGACCGTCGCCGCGCTGCCGGTGCTCCGCTCGTCGAGCGGCGGTGAGGCCGCTGCCGCGACCGCCCCGACGGGGTACATCAGGCTGGACAAGCCGGTGCAGCCGATCCCGGTCCCGGCGTCGAAGCTGCCGTTCGCGCCCTACCGGGAGATGCACGCCGACTGCGGTGTCACCAAGCAGGCCGCCGACGACCCGCTGGTCTTCCCGGGGATGCCCGGGGCCTCGCACCTGCACTCCTTCGTCGGCAACACCGCGCCGGAGGCGTTCTCCACGCCGAAGTCGCTGACCGAGAAGGGTGGCAGCTCCTGCCGGGACCCGAAGGACACGGCGTCCTACTGGTTCCCGACGCTGCTGCAGAACGGTGTGCCAGTGCCGAACACGACCGTGACGTTCTACTACAAGTCCGGGGTCACCGATTACCGCACCGTGCGGCCGTTCCCGGCCGGCTTCCGCGTGCTCGTGGGTGACATGAAAACACCGGACGCCGCGAGCTTCGGCGGCGAGTGGGACTGCGGCAACAAGGGCGGCACCACCAGGGAGATCCCGGCGTCCTGCCCCAAGGGCAACGTGCTGATCATCCGCTACAAGGCGCCGAGTTGCTGGGACGGCGTCAACCTCGACACGCCAGACCACAAATCGCACCTGACATATCCGGTCAAGGGCCGGTGCACCCCGAGCCACCCGGTGGCGGTGCCGATGCTGCAGTCGAAGGTCGCGTACAAGCTCGAGGACGGCAACACCAAGGGGCTGAAGTTCTCCTCCGGGCCCAGCTTCTCGTTCCACTACGACTTCATGAACGGCTGGGACCAGGACCGGCTCGAGGAGCTGGTCGAGCACTGCATCAACGGTGGCCGGCAGTGCAACGGCTACGGCGTGGACGAACACAAGCCGTAGCCGTCACACCGGTACGTATCAGGCGGCCAGCGCAGCCAGATGTTCCTTGACCTGCACGATCGACGGGTTCGTCAGGGCCGAGCCGTCGTCGAAGCGCAGCGTCGGGACCGTCTGGTTGCCGCCGTTGACGCTCATCACGAAGTCGGCCGAGGCCGGGTCCTGCTCGATGTCGACGACGTCGTACTGGATGCCTTCCCGGTCGAGCTGCGACTTGAGCCGGTGGCAGTAACCACACCAGGACGTCGAGTACATGGTCAACATCGGTCGGAATCCCTTCGGAGACATCACATGGCGGTACGCCATCACGTGAAACGTCGGACCGGGGTGCCATGATTCCCGGTTGTGACAGCCGAACGCGTGCTCGCCGGTCTCGACCCCGATCAGCGCCGGGCCGTGACCGCTCCGGCCGGACCAGTGTGCATCCTGGCCGGGGCAGGCACGGGTAAGACGCGGGCGATTACCCATCGCATCGCGTACCGAACCCTGAAGGGCGAGATCAGCCCCCGGCACATCCTCGCCGTCACCTTCACGGCGCGGGCCGCGGCCGAGATGCGGGCCCGGCTCACGGAGCTCGGGGCGGGCCGGGTGCAGGCACGCACGTTCCACGCGGCGGCGCTGCGGCAGGTCCGCTATTTTGCGCCGCGGTTGCTCGAGGGCCGGGCGATGCCGGAGCTCGTCGAGAGCAAGGCCCGCCTGGTCACGCTGGCCGCCAACCACGCAGGCGTCCGCGCCGACCGCACCGCCGCCCGCGACCTGGCCGGCGAGATCGAGTGGGCCAAGTCGTCACTGATCGAGCCGGGCGAGTACGTAGTGGCCGCGGCCAAGGCGCTGCGCGAGCCCCCGTACGACTCCGCGAAGGTCGCCGAGGTCTTCGGGGCGTACGAGTCCCTGAAACGCCGCCAGGGCGTGATCGACTTCGAGGACATGCTCCGCGCCGCCGTCTGGGGCATCGAGGAGCACCCGGACGTCGCCGAGCAGGTCCGCTCCCAATACCGGCACTTCGTCGTCGACGAATACCAGGACGTCAACCCGCTCCAGCAGCGACTGCTCGAGGCCTGGCTCGGCGGCCGTGACGACCTCACCGTGGTCGGCGACGCCAGCCAGACGATCTACTCGTTCACCGGGGCGACCTCGGCGTACCTGGTCGATTTCCCCCGTCAGCGCCGCGAGGCGGTGGTCGTCCGCCTGGTCCGCGACTACCGGTCGACACCCCAGGTCGTGGGTCTGGCCAACGCCGTGATCAAGCAGGCCCGGGGCACCGAGGCCAAACTGCGTCTCGAGCTGGTCGGCCAGCGCGAGCCCGGCGCCGAACCCGACCTCAAGATCTTCCCGGACGAGCCCGCCGAGGCCGTCGCCGTCGCCCGGCGCTCCCGCGATCTGATCGCCGCCGGCACCCAGGCCAGCGAGATCGCGGTGCTCTTCCGGACCAACGCGCAGTCCGAGGCGTACGAGAAAGCGCTCGCCGAGTTCGAGGTGCCCTACGTCGTGCGCGGCGCCGAACGCTTTTTCGAACGCACCGAGATCCGCCAGGCGATGGTCGCCCTGCGCTCGGCCGTCCGCTCGACACCGGGGGAGACCCCGCTGGTCCAGGCCGTCGTCGAGGCGCTGTCCGCGACCGGCTGGGCCCGCGACCAGCCGCCGGCGGGCGGGGCGCAGCGCGAGCAGTGGGAGGCGCTGGCGGCCCTCGTCGCCCTCGCCGAGGACTACGCCCGCACCCCCGACCTGCTGCCCCTCGGCCAGGCCGGCGCGATCCAGCACGACCTGTCCCTCTCGGGTTTCTGCGCGGAGCTGGCGCGGCGTGCCGAGCAGCAGCACGCCCCGACGGTCGAGGGCGTGACGCTGGCGTCCCTGCACTCGGCCAAAGGCCTCGAGTGGGACGCCGTGTTCCTCGTCGGGCTCGCCGAGGGGACGCTGCCGACGACGTACGCAAAAACCCCCGAGCAGCTCGAGGAAGAACGCCGCCTCCTCTACGTCGGGGTGACCCGCGCCCGGCAATGGCTCTGGCTGTCCTACGGCCAGTCGCGCTCACCCGGCGGCCGCGCCCGCCGGCCGTGCAGGTTCCTGCCACAGCTCGGCCAGACACGCAACGGTCTCGAAAAAGCAGGCGCCGGCGACGCGAGTCGGAAACCCGTCAATCGGCGAAACATGGTGGTCTCCTGCCGCATCTGCGGTGCCACCCTCCTCGCCGGCGCCGACCGCAAACTGGGCCGCTGCCCCACCTGCCCGTCCGACCTCGACGAGGAGCTCTACGAGCGTCTCCTGGCCTGGCGCGCGGCCACCGCGGCCGAGCAGAAAGTCCCTGCATATGTGGTGTTCACCGACGCCACCGTCGTGGCCATCGCGGAACGCCGCCCGACCACCCCGGCGGAACTGCTCGCCATCGCCGGAATCGGCCCCCGCAAGCTCGGCCAGTACGGCGCCGCGGTCTTCGCTCTGGTGGGTGGCGTCACCCTCGCTGACCTCGCGTCAGAAAACTTTGAAAACTAGTCCGTTAATTCGTTTGCCCTCCTTGGGCGGGCGGGCTTAGCCTCAGTGCACACCTTGACGAGCACGGGTTAAAACCATGTTCATCAGGGCCCAGGAAACATTCGAGCGCAAGCAATGGAGGAGGTGGCACCGGTGAAGCTCAACTACACGATCGAGCGACCGTCGACGCTGCTTGCTGCCGTTTGCGCTCCGTCCGTCTCGTGGCTGCCGGAATCCGCCCCCGTGGCGCTCCTGGCAGTTGAGCGGGCTCCCGTTGCGCAGGCGCACCAGGTCCAGATCCAGGCCGAGCTGGTCAGGACTCTGGTCGACGTCGATGGAAGCAACGGGACCACTGGGTTCGTGGGCAGCAATGACATCTCCGCCAAGAAGCGCATGACGGTGGGTGGCAGCGGTGCTCCGCCTCGAGGAAGGCCGGTCTAAACAGACCAGCTGGCTCACCTCGAGGCCGCGGAACCCGTAACCGGGATCCGCGGCCTAATTTTTTGCCGGCTCACCGGCCGGTGCACGACCTGTATCGCGATCCAGAAGATCGAGAAGAAGAGAGAGGTGACCGGGCTTTATGAGTCTGGCGCTGGCCCCACTCGACGTGAGCGTCGAGATCGAGGCAAACCTGCCCTGTCGGAAGTTCGACCCGGACCTTTGGTTCTCGGACTCCCCGGCCCAGCTGGAACTGGCCAAGTCGCTCTGCGGGGACTGCCCGCTGCGCGTCGAATGCCTCGCCGGCGCGGTCGAGCGGAACGAGCCCTGGGGCGTCTGGGGAGGCGAAATCTTCGAGCGTGGCGCTGTAGTGCCCCGCAAGCGTCCCCGCGGTCGTCCCCGCAAGGTCGACGTCGCCCGTGACGCCGAGCTCCAGGTCGAGGTCGACGAGCGGCTCGCCGCGAACGGCCTCGAGACCCGCAACTCGGTCCGCCTCGCGGCCTGAGACCACCACCCCTTTAACCAGAGACGGAAACCAAGTCGATGAACCCGAACGGAACCACGAAGGTGAAACTCATCCAAGAGGCACTCTCACGCGCACGAATGCGTCGGCCTCAGGCCGACCACCACCCTGAGGCACACCGACCCGCCCGCCAGATCGCGATGGAGGCCCGTCACCGGGCCGCCCGTGAACTCGGCGGACGCCTCTGACAACTGAATACCGATCGGGCCCGTCCGCGTTTCCCGCGGGCGGGCCCCTTTTTTGATTGCCCGGAGATCTGCTTGCTTCTGCTTCCGGGCTCTGAAGGTCAAATGCTTCTTTGCCACGGTGAGCGGTGGTTCTGATCGTCGCTCCCGCGGGGACCGTTCGCTTCGCTCCCTGCCAGGTGATTGCCGGGTTGCGCTCGCCGGGCTACGCCCGCCAACCCCCCCCCCACCGCACGCGGCTTCTTACGCTGCCCGACCTCACCGCACGCGGCTTCGCCGCACGCGGCTTCGCCGCACGCGGCGATTATCGCTGCCCAGCTTCACTGCACGCGGTCTTCACGATCTCGCGGGAAGCGCGGCACTGCACCGCCGGAATGGCCTGGATTGCACGTGGCTGGGCTGCACGTGGCTGGGCTGCACGTGGCTGGGCTGCACGTGGCCTGGACCGCTGAGCGGCTTCGCCGCACGCGGCGATTCTTGCTGCCCAGCTTCACTGCACGCGGTCTTCACGATCTCGCGGGAAGCGCGGCACTGCACCGCTCGGAGCGGCCTTCACCGCCCGGAGGGCGTGGACCGCCCGGAGGGTGGACCGGGCGGCTTGCCGCACGCGGCGTTTGTGCTACGCAGCCTTACCGCTGCAAAGCTATGACTGCATGCGGTCTCGCGTTCTGGCGTGATGCTCGGCAAGGCACCAGATGGACCCCTGCGCTGCCTCGACCGCACCTGGCCTGGACAGCTTCGCAGCCTCTATCGCACTCGGCCTTCGCCCGTTCTCGCGCGAAGCGCGGCACCGCGCGGCCCTTCACCGCTGCCCGCCGCCTGGACCGCTGCACAGCGCGCTGCTACCGGACGCGGAGTCTGAGACCAACGTTCCATCTCCATGATCTTGGTCGGGCCCGACGACGCGCGCCCTGATGGCAGTTGAACGTTTCGATGAGGCAGACCTGTTGCACCCGGCCTTCGCGTTCTGGCGCGAAGCGCGGCGCCGCGTGGCCTTTCACCGCCGCGTGGCCTTTCACCGCTGCGCGGCCTGGACCGCTGCGCGGCCTGGACCGCTGCGCGGCCTGGACCGCTGCACAGCGCGCTGCTGCCGGATGCGGAGTTCGAGACCGGCGTTCATCTCCGTGACCACGGCTTTGGCGACGACGCGCGCCCTGACCGCGGCCGGCCGTCTCGACGAGGCGCCCCTTGTTGCACTCGGCCTTCCCTTTTTCGCGCAAAGCGCGGCACCGAAAGGGCCTTCACCGCGACGCGGGCTTCAGCGTGGCGCGGGCTTCAGCGTGGCGCGGGCTTCAGCGTGGCGCGGGCTTCAGCGTGGCGCGGGCTTCAGCGTGGCGCGGGCTTCAGCGTGGCGCGGGCTTCAGCGTGGCGCGGGCTTCAGCGTGGCGCGGGCTTCAGCGTGGCGCGGGCTTCAGCGTGGCGCGGGCTTCGCCGTGGTGCGGCGTTCGACGTTGGCTTCAGGCGACGGGGGCGAAGCCAGGGAGCCATTTTTGGAGGATGGCGCGGTAAGGGGCTTGGGCCTCCAACTGGCACAGGACGCCGATCGAGCCGAGGGTCACCCTGTGGATCAGGAGGTACGACGGGGGGAGGTTGAGTTTGCGGCTGAGCTGGAACGCCGGGGATTTGGGGTTGGAGAGGCGGGTTGCTTCGCCTCGGATCCAGGCGCGGGTGAAGCGGAACTCGTCCACTGCGACCGGCTCGATCATCGGGCGGAGGAAGCTCAGCACCGCTTCGGCGTCGATCACGTCGTCGGGCTTGATGAAGCCTTCCTCGCGGAGTCCGTCGGCGACACCCTGGGCGTCGCCGTCCAGGGCGAGACGCACCAGGCGGCCGATGGGCTCGGGGTGGCCGCCGGGCAGGCGGGCCACGGCGCCGAAGTCGATCACGCCGAGGCGGCCGTCGGGGAGGATGCGGAAGTTGCCGGGGTGCGGGTCGGCGTGGAGCAGTCCGGCCCGGGCCGGCGCTGAGAAGTGCAGTGTTGCCATCAGGCGGCCGGCCTCGTCGCGTTCGGCCTCGGTGCCGTCGGTGATGATTTTGGCGAGCGGGGTGCCCTCGACCCATTCGGTCACGAGCACGCGGGGCGCGGACGCCAGGACCCGCGGCACGTAGATCTCCGCGTCGTCCGCGTATGCGGCGGCGAACGCCGTCTGGCTTTCCGCCTCCATCGCGTAGTCGAGCTCTTCGGTGATGCGCTCGCGTAGCTCGGTGAGCAGCGGTTTCATGTCCATGCCGGGCTGAATGATCTTGAACATGCCGGCCAGGCGGCCGAGCTGCTTCAGGTCGGCCAGCAGTGCCTCGCCGGCGCCCGGGTATTGGACCTTGACCGCGACGTCCATGGTCTTGGGCTTGGCGCCCTTGCGGCTCGGCGGGAGCTTCCACACCGCGCGGTGCACCTGGCCGATGCTCGCGGCGGCGGCCGGGCTGTCGTCGAACTCGGCGAACTTCTCCCGCCAGTCCGCGCCGAGCTGCTCGGCCAGCGCCTTGTGCACACTCGCCACCGGCATCGGCGGCGCGGCCTCCTGCAGCTTGGTCAGCGCCTGCCTGTACGGCCCGGCCATCTCCTCGGGCATGGCGGCCTCGAACACCGACAGCGCCTGCCCGAACTTCATCGCCCCGCCCTTGAGCTGCCCCAGGACGCTGAAGAGCTGCTCGGCGGTCCGCTGCTGGATGTCGGCCGAGATGACATCCGACGCCATGCCGGTCACCCGCTTACCAAAACCCAGCACCGTACGCCCGGCGAAGCCGAGAGGCAGAGCAGCAAGCTTGGCAGTGCGGGACGCCGCACGACGCGGTATGTCGGTCACCAGATCATTGTGACCGACGCAGCGCCGTTCAACCGCCCGGGACGAGGTTGTCCGTGCAGCGATGTGCCAAAAAGTCCGATCATCGTCCCATGGATCACCGTCCCGAACCCCACCCCCACTAACAGCCATGTCCGCTTTCTGCCACCCCGCCTGACTCCAGCGTCAGGGTCTGCGGGGCAGCGACGAGCGGCGGGTGCAGGGGCAGGCCGGGTGCGGGGACCAGGTGCGGCGGCGGAACGTGCCCGGTCTGCTGATCTCGACTTCCGCGCCGAGGGTCTCCGGGGTGTTGCCGTCCACGAAAGTCAGTGCCTCGGCTGTTATGTAGGCCACTGCCGCGAGCAGGGTCGCCGTGGCGCACGGCTCCGGTGGGACGACGGCTGCCGGTCCTGCCCTCCCGGGCCCGATGCCCGAACCGACCTCTCCCGCATCCGGCGAGGCTGACTCGAGAAGCAGTGAGCCGGCCTTGAACGGGCCTGACGGAGAAGACCAGGGGTCGTCGAGCGGCCAGGTTGGTTCGCGGTCGCGGCGGTGGAGGGTGATGCAGTTGAGGCAGGGGGAGGTGGATGGGGGAACCAGGGGGCCGACCAGGACCTTGCCCTCGCGGATCGAGGCCGTCAGCAGGGGGCGGCGGCGGTGGGCGTGGCTGATTGCGGACAGGGCCGTGGGGTGGTCTTCGCCGAGGTGGATCACCAGGGACGCTGCTCCCCGGCGTACCGGGCGGGTCTCGGTGGTGGGGGCCGCGCGGCGGAGGGCTGATGCAGTCGCTTGGGATCGGGGGTGGCCCAGGTCGGCGGGGGTGAGGGGGCTGCCGGGGAGCTCGTGGGCTTCGACCGGGCCGGTCAGGTCGGGGTGGAGGTGGCCGATGCCGGCTGTGGCCAGGGCGACCGCCACGGCGGGGGCGAGGCGGGTTCGGCCGGTGACGACCACGCGGGCCGAGGCTCGGCGGCGCAGGGTGCGGGCCGGGGATGTTGTGGTCGCGGAGTAGGCGAGGGCGGCGGCTTCGCCGGTGAGGCGTTCCGGCATGGCTGGTGGGAACAGGCTCTGGGCCGGGACGACCAGGCCGGCGGTGTGGAGGGTGTCGAGCAGCGTGCGAGCTTCGTCGGGGCGCATGCCGAAGGTGGCGGCTTCGGCGAGGGCGAGGCGTTCCGAGCGGGAGCCGTCCAGGAGATCGAGGAGGCCGGCGGCTCTGGGCTCGGGGAGGTCGAGCAGGACGGCACGGGGTGGGTCCAGGCCCAGTTGCAGCGTGTGGGGGGTGCGCCAGATGCGGGGGAGGCCCGGCAGAAGCGTGGGGCGGGGCAGCGGCGTACGGCTCATGGGGTGACACGGTGTCACGACTCGTGAGCGCTGCGGATCGGTTGTCCACAGGCACGCCCCGCTCGGAAGCAGGGTTATCCACAGGAATACCGAAGTTATCCACAGGGGTGTTGGAGAACCGGCTAATCACTCAACGTCAGTAGGTGGTTACTGGTTACGGACACGGCTGGGTGATTGTGGGGGAAAAGCCGGCGGGGGCGACCAGAAGTGGTCGCCCCCGCCGGTCGTGCTCGGACGCGGTCAGGCCTTCGCCTTGCCCAGGATCCGGTTGACCGTCGTGCCGCAGACCGGGCACTTGCCCTTGGCCATGTTCATGCCGGTCTTGGAGACCTCGACAGTGCCCTGGAAGTCTCGCTTCTCCTTGCACTTCACGCAGTAGCCGTTGTACGTGGTGTCGGCCACGGTTCCTCCTCGTCATGTTGTCGGCCGGATCGGCCCTATGCCTTGCTCGCGGCGACAGGCCGCGATCTGTGTTCGGCGCTGGACCGCTCCGCGACCACGTGAATGTGGCCACCCGTCAGGGGCGGTCACTACCCAGCTCCGGCCATTTCCATGTCAGCGCAGCGCCAACGGTGTCGTCGACGGCCTGAGTGTGCCGGTCCGAATGCCTCTTTTTGGGCAGATACGTGCTGACACGCCGACGAAGGCCTCCAGAACGCCAGAAAAGGGACGTTCGGGCCGCCTCGTTTACACGGCGGCGGGGGTTATTCCAGGAGCGCTGGTGCGGCCGTGGAAATTATTTTCGGATTTCTAGGGACGTAGCTCACATTTTGGGTGCGTGTCGTTTCCCGTACCCTTGCGGTGACCTGGCCCTGACGCATTAACGTCGCAATGTGAACCCTACTGTGGGCCGCGCGAGCCGGTAATGGCGAGGACGCGCAAGCCTGTCGTCGAAGTGCGGCGCAGCCAGCGCCGTCGCCGGACGGTGTCCGCGTACCGGGAGGGCGAACGTGTTGTCGTCCTCATTCCCGACCGGTTCTCGCGCGCCGAGGAAACCGAGTGGGTGGCGCGGATGCTCGCCCGCCTCGCGGCCCGGGAAGAACGCATCAGGCGTACGGACAGCGAACTGCTCGTCCGCGCCCGGCGCCTGATCTCGCGGTACTTACCCGACCACGCCGACGAGATCGTGCCGGCGAGTGTCCGCTGGGTCACCAACCAGAACGGCCGCTGGGGCTCCTGCACGCCTGATGACGGCACGATCCGCATCTCGCACCGCATCCAGGAGATGCCGGACTGGGTGATCGACTACGTGCTCCTGCACGAGCTGACACACCTGGTCGTGCCCAGCCACAACACGAAGTTCTGGCAGCTGGTCAACCGGTACCCCAAAGCCGAACGGGCCCGCGGTTACCTCGAAGGCATCTCGGCGGCCACGGGCCTGGTCCTGGCCGACGACTAGCGTTACGGCGTGACCCGACGAGTTGTGGTGGCGCTGCTGACGCCGGTGACGTGGAGCCCGCCCGGAGTTGACCTGGCCAAGTGGCGTGCCGCGCTGGCCGAGGACGTCGTCGACCTGCTGGCGATGCTGGCCGAGGCCGAGCCGGCCATCGCCGCAAGACCCGAGGACCGCGCGCTGGCCGAGGCCATCGCCTGGCCGGGCATGCGCCTGTACGACGTGCCGACGGCGACGGTGCTGCCTGTGCTCAAGGCGGCTGCGGGTGACGGTTTCGACCAGGCTGCGGTGATCGCGGCGGACGCTGCCGACGTCCCCGGCATGATCCTCGGCAAGCTGCTGCGGCCCCTGACCACCAAGCCCGTGGCGGTCGCGCCGGGTGGTGCCGAGGGACTGCTGGGGGTTGCGGCGCGTCTGCCGGTGCCGGACTGGTTCCCCGACGCCGACCTCGACACGGCCACGCCCATGGGGCTGCGCAAACCGGCGCCCAACCCCAGTGACGTCCAGTCGACGCCCGACTGGCGACGCATCCGCGGCCCCGGCGACCTCGCCACCCTCGACCCCGCTCTCGAAGGCTGGGAAAACACCCGGACCCTCCTCGGCGGCTGACCCGGCCCACGCGGCGCGGGTTTTGTGGGTCGAGGGCTTGGAGCACGGAGCCGGCAGGGTGCGGGTGGCTGCTCATGAGCCGCCAGGCGATTGGCCGCCCGCGCCCGGTCTCGGCGGGAGCGACGATCAGTGCCATGCAACCAGGCACGACAGGCCCTGGATCTTGCGGTTTTTGCTCTTGGAGACAGCAAACGCGCGGCCGATCTCCGGCCGCGCGTCTGACCGAGTTACTTGTCGTCTTCTTCCTTGCCCAGGTTTTCGAGTTCGGAGATGTCCCAGTCCGACTTCGCCTGGGCGAATTTCTGGGGGTCGGCGAAGTCCTCGTCCGTCGGGAGGAGGTCCGGGTGGTCCCAGAGGGCGTCGCGGCCGGCGACGCCGCGGTGCTCGGTGACCGCGGCCCAGAGAGCGCCGGCCTCCCGGAGGCGGCGGGGGCGCAGCTCGAGGCCGACCAGGGCCGCGAACGTCTGCTCGGCCGGGCCGCCCGCCGCGCGACGGCGCCGGAACGCCTCGCCGAGGGCTGACACGGACGGGAGGCGGTCGCCGGCGGCGCTGTCCACGACGTGGCCGACCCAGCCTTCGATGAGGGCGAGGGCGGTTTCGAGGCGGGCGAGGGACGCCTTCTGCTGCGGGGTGTCCTCGGGGGTGAAGATGCCCTCGAGGGCCATCTGCTGCATCGACTCGGGGTCGGAGGGGTCGACGCGGCTCATCGCCTCTTCGATCGCCTCGCGGTTGACCGTGATGCCGTTGGCGTAGGTCTCGACCGCGTTCAGGACGTGGGCGCGGAGCCACGGGACGTGCTGGAAGAGGCGCTGGTGGGCCGCCTCGCGCAGGGCCACGTAGAGCCTGACCTGGTCCTCGGGCAGCTCCAGGCCGTCGCCGTAGGCCTTGATGTTGGCCGGGACGAGGGCCGCGGTGCCGGCCGGGCCGAGCGGGAGGCCGATGTCGCCGGCGGAGAGGACCTCCGCGGCGAGCTGGCCGAGCGCCTGGCCGAGCTGGCCGCCGAAGAGGGCGCCGCCGAGGGTGGCGACCATCGACTGCATCGGGCCGAGCTGGGCGCGGGCCTCCTCGGGCACGAGGTCACCCATGGCGCCGACCATGCGGCCCGCGATGGGGTCGCACAGTTTCTTCCACACCTCGAGCGTGTTGTAGACCCACTCGTTGCGGTTCCAGGCTGTCGCGTCGCGGATGCCGGAAGGCAGGGCGGACGCCGGGTCGAGCCACAGGTCGGCGAGGCGCAGGGCCTCGGAGACGGCGTTGTGCTCGTACATGTTCACTGCGGGATCGCCGGTCTGGCTGAGCTGGCTGGCCGCCACCTGGCGGGCCAGATCCCAGTTGACCGGGCCACTTCCGGGCGCGGCGAACATCTGCTGCAGCTGGTTCATGAACTGCTGCATCTGCTGCGGGTCGGAGGGATCGGGCGGCTGGGCGCCCGGCAGGCTGAAGCCGAACGGGATATCAGGCACGTCCCCAACGGTACGCGCGTATTCGGCCTTCGTGCCCCATGCCGGTGTCAGCTCAGAGAGAACTCAGGGTCGGTTGGTACGGTCACGCGCATGAGACGTCGCGGTGTCACGGTCATCCTCGGCGCCCTGATCACCGCACTGCTGGCAGTCGGAGTCATGGCCTTCCCCCTGCCGTACGTGGTGCTGAAGCCCGGACCGACCGTCAACACGCTCGGCTCGGACAACGGCAAAGAGGTCATTCAGGTGACGAAGGCGGACACCTCGACCTCTCAGGGTCAGCTCCGGCTGACCACCGTAGGGGTTCAGCCGAGCGTGGAACTGGTCTGGGCGATCCGGGGCTGGTTCAGTGACGAGCAGGCTGTGGTGCCGCGGGAGCTGATCTACCCGCCGGACCGCAGCGAGCAGCAGGTCGAGGAGCAGAACGCCGAGGAGTTCAAGTCCTCGCAGTACAGCGCGGTCACCGTGGCGCTGCGCGAGCTGGGCTATCCGGTGCAGACCTTCGTGACCGAGGTGACCGCGGGCGGCGCGTCGGTCGGGCAGCTGCAGAAGGACGACGTCATCACCTCCGTCGACGGCGTCGAGGTGACCAGCCCGGGGCAGCTCACGCAGCTCATCCAGGCCAAACCGGCCGGGACGGCGCTGACGGTCGGTTACACGCGGGCCGGCAAGCCCGCCACCGCGAAGATCACGACCCGGTCCGACAGCAAGTCGGCGACGCCGCGCATCGGGGTGGGCATCGACAAGAAGCAGCCGCACCCGTTCACGGTCGAGATCGACCTGGACGAGATCGGCGGCCCGAGCGCCGGACTGATGTTCACCCTGGGGATCATCGACAAGCTCAAGCCCGAGGACCTCACCGGAGGCAAGATCATTGCCGGTACGGGCACCATCGACGACGAGGGCAACGTCGGCCCGATCGGTGGCATCCCGCAGAAGCTGGTCGGCGCGAAGGACGCGGGTGCGCAGCTCTTCCTGGTACCCGCCGACAATTGCGCCGAAGCCATGAAAAATGCCGTGTCGGGTCTGCCGATGGCGGAGGTGGCCACCGCGGACGACGCACTCACCGCGCTGAAGACCTTCACCAGTGGCGGTACCCCCAAGCCCTGCCCGGCCGCGTAACAACGCGTAACAATCGGCGCAGGTGCCCCAGACGGAACACCGCAACACCGTAATGTGAAATACCGGTCCGACTTTGTGGGGTTCACGTTGGTCATGCGTAACAGTCCTCTACCGAGGATGAGCCGGCGCGGTCGCGTGACCGTCGGCGTCCTGGTCGGGGTCTTCCTTCTTTTCACGCTGCTCGGCTGGGGCATCGACGCGTACACCGATTACCTGTGGTTCGACGAGGTCAACTTCACAGGTGTCTTCACCGGCGTACTGGTGACCCGGCTGCTGCTCTTCCTCGCCATCGGTCTTGCGATGGCCGTGGTGATCGCAGCGAACCTGTATCTCGCCTACCGTCTCCGGCCGCTGCTGCGGCCGCACTCGGCCGAACAGGCCACGCTCGAGCGCTACCGGATGATCATCCAGCCGCGGCTCGGCACCTGGATCACGGTCATCTCCGTGGTCATCGGCTTCTTCGCCGGTCTGTCCGCGCAGAGCCGCTGGAAGGACTGGATGCTCTTCCAGAACTCCCAGCCGTTCGGCGTCAAGGATCCGCAGTTCAACGTGGACGTCGGCTTCTACGTCTTCGACTACCCGCTCTGGCGTTATCTGCTCGGTGTCGGCTTCACCACCGTGGTGCTGTCCGTCCTCGGCGCGCTGGCCGTGCACTACATCTTCGGTGGTGTGCGCCTGCAGGGTGTCGGCGACCGGATGACCGCTGCCGCGCGGGCGCACCTGACCACGCTGGTGGCGTTCTTCGTGCTGCTCAAGGCGGTCGCGTACATCCTCGACCGGCGGGCGCTGCTGCTCGAGCAGCACGTCTCACCGGGCCTCTACGGCGCCGGTTACACCGACGTCAACGCGTTGCTGCCGGCCAAGGAGATCCTGGCCTACATCTCGATCGTGGTGGCGATCGCGATCATCGTGTTCTCCAACGCGGTGATGCGTAACCTCGTCTGGCCCGGCGTCTCCCTGGCGCTGCTGGCCATCTCCGCGGTCGCGATCGGCGGCATCTACCCGCTCGCCGTGCAGAACTTCCAGGTCCAGCCGAGCCTGGCGGACAAGGAAGCGCCGTACATCGCCCGGTCGATCGAGGCCACGAGAGCCGCGTTCGGGCTCTCCGACACCGAGATCAGACCGTACGCGGCCTCGACGACCGTGCCACCGGCCACGCTGGCCTCCGACACGAGCGCCCAGAACGTCCGGCTGATCGACCCGCAGCTGGTCTCCGAGGCGTACACCCAGCAGCAGCAGGTCCGTGGTTTCTACGACTTCGGCCCGAAGCTGGACGTCGACCGGTACACGCTGGCGGACAAGCAGGCGCAGGACTACGTGGTCGGCGTCCGTGAGATCAACGACAACGCCCTGACCACCCAGCAGCAGAACTGGCTGAACAGGCACACGGTCTTCACCCATGGGTACGGCATGGTGGCGGCTCCCGCCAACGAGGTCGTCTGTGGCGGTCTGCCGTACTTCGTCTCCGGCTTCCTCGGCGACGACCAGCAGCCCGGTTGCGCCTCGGCCTCCGAGGAGATCAAGGTCGACCAGCCCCGGGTCTACTTCGGCGAGCAGTCCACCGAGTACGCCATCGTCGGCCAGACCGATGCCAACAAGAAGACCGAGTTCGACCGCCCTCAGCCGAACAACAACAACGCCGAGGAGCGCTACACCTACGAGGGCACCGGCGGCGTGCCGATCGGCTCGTTCTTCCGCCGGCTGGTCTTCGCGATCAAGAACACCGAGAGCAACTTCCTGCTCTCCGACGCGGTCAACAACGACTCCCGCCTGATGTACGTGCGTGACCCCCGCTCCCGCGTGGAGAAGGTCGCGCCGTTCCTCACCATCGACGGCGACCCGTACCCGGCCGTCGTCGACGGGCGGATCAAGTGGATCCTCGACGGCTACACGACCGCGGCGACGTACCCGTACGCGCAGCGGATCAACCTGCAGGAAGAGACGACCGACGAGCTCACCAACCGGGGCACGGTCGCACTCGCCCGGGACAACATCAACTACATGCGCAACTCGGTGAAGGCGACCGTCGACGCGTACGACGGCACGGTCACCCTGTACGAGTTCGACGACCAGGATCCGGTCCTCAAGGCCTGGAACCAGGCGTTCGGCGGCAAGCTGATCACGCCCAAGGCGCAGACGCCGGCGGCGCTGGCAGCGCACTTCCGCTACCCGGCCGACATGTTCAAGGTCCAGCGCAACCTGCTGGCCCGCTTCCACGTCACCGCGGCCAACGAGTACTTCAGCGGCCAGGACTTCTGGCAGGTGCCGAACGTCCCCGACGACCCCGACAGCGGGGTCAAGCAGCCGCCGTTCTACCTGAACGTGAAGCTGCCGGGCCAGGACGACACGCGGTTCCAGCTGACCTCGGCGGTGACACCGAACAACCGCGACAACCTCGCGGCGCTGATCTCCGGGTCCTACGTGGACAACAAACCCCGGCTCGAGGTCCTGGAGCTTCCTGACCAGACCGCGATCCAGGGCCCCGTCCAGGTCCATCAGAGAATGACGAACAACGCCACCGTACGGTCGGAGCTGACCCTGCTGTCCAACAGCAACCAGTCCCAGGTGCTGTTCGGCAACCTCATCTCACTACCGGTCGGCGACGGCATGCTCTACGTCGAACCGGTCTACGTGAAGAGTGGCCAGCAGGACGCCGTACCCCTGCTCCAGAAGGTCCTGATGTCGTACGGCGACGGCGGTACGTACGTCGTGCTGGCGAACAACCTGAAGGACGGCCTGGACAAACTCGTCGCCCAGGGCAAGAGCAATCAGCCTGCGACGAACAATCCACCGGACACCGGCACCCAGCCACCGCCCACGGACAACGGCGGCCAGCAGCCGGCGCTGACAGGCCAGCTGGCCACGGCGGCGACAGCCCTCGACAAGGCCATCGCCGACGTCAAGTCCGCCCAGCAGTCGGGCGACTTCGCCAAGTACGGTACCGCCCTGCAGGCCCTGGACACGGCGATGACCAACTTCCAGAACGCCCAGAAGGCGGCGGGCGTGGCCACGCCGACCACGGGACCCTCGGTCCCACCGTCGACGAACCCGTCCGTGAACCCGTCAGCACCGGCACCCACGCCGAGCGGCTGACCTGCCCGTACTGATCACCGAGCGAGCGGCCCGCCGGGGTTACCGGCGGGCCGCGAGCATGTGTGGGGCAGGTTACGGGGGGTCGTTTTGCATGCGGGTCGGCCCGCACGCTAGGCTGTTCTTACCGACGCGGGGTGGAGCAGCTCGGTAGCTCGCTGGGCTCATAACCCAGAGGTCGCAGGTTCAAATCCTGTCCCCGCTACCACACAGGAAACGCGGTCTCTCTCCGGAGAGGCCGCGTTTCTGCTGTTCAGGCCTGGTTCGGGCGGTCCCAGCCGTCGCAGGCATCTTCCGGCTCCTGCTCCAGCAGGTCGAGCAGGTCAGGACCGGCGTGCCCGGTGTCGACGGATCGACCGACCAGGCCCAGCTGCGTGGCGCAGTCCCGCCCGAAACCCTTGACCATGCGGTCGGCGCGCGTCAGGTGCCCACAGCGGGGACACTTGCGCATCGCCGGGACGGCTCCCATGCCCTCAGTATGGCTGCCGCGGACCTGATCGTGGCGCGTGTTCGCGGTCGTCCGGTTCGTCCACCAGGGACAGCGGTCGCTGTGCGGAGCACCTAGGCTCCGGAACGTGAGATTCCTACGGAACGTTGCCGTGCTGGCCACCGCAGTGGTCGGCGTTTCTCTGACCGGGGCACCGGCTTTTGCCGCGGCCGACGAGGCTGATGTGGCCGTCGAGGTGGTCATCGAGCGCAACATCGTGACCGCGTCCGGCTGGTCGAGCATCCAGACCTTCGTGAGCAACGACGGCAGCGTGCCCGCGGCCGGTGTGACGCTGGCTGTGGCGCTTCCGGAGGGCCTGCGTGTCGGTGGGTTCGAGAGCACCAGCAACTGGGACTGCGACTTCGAACAGCCGGTCACCCGGTGCACGCGCGTCGGGGATCTTGCGCCGGGTGTCCGCGACCGGTCGCTGGTCCTCTCCGTGTCGGTGGAGGGCGTGAGCGCGGGGGCCGTCCTGGAGACCCGTGCGGACGTCACGACGTCGACGCCCGAGAGTGACAGCGCGGACAACGCCGACACCGGCACGATCCGGGTCGTCGCGCCCGGCACGGTTCGCGGCAACCTGTGGAACGACCTCAACGCGGACGGGATCCGTCAGGCGACCGAGCCGCCGGCCGAGTCCGTCGGCCTGTCGATCCGTTCGCTGGAGGACTACGACCAGTACGGCTTCTCCAACAACTACCAGGGCACGTACTCCGAGTCGGTGCCGGCCAAGCGCTACCAGATCTTCGCCTCCCTGTCCCGCTCCAGCTGGCGGTTCGCCACGCCGGACGTGGGCGACGACACCACCGACTCCGACCTGCACCAGGTCTCCCAGGACACCTACACCGCGTACGGCGAGAGTTCCGCTTTCACCGTCGACCCGGCCACACCGACCGTGATCGACCTGGGTGTTGTCGCCGCGTACCGGCCGACGAACATCCAGCCGAAGGCAGGCAAGCAGGGCACGACGCGCACGGTGACACTGACCGGTGAGGCGTTCTCGACCAACCTGACGCCGCAGCTGACCCGTACGGGTGCCGACCCGGTCGTGGGCACGGTCAAGAGCATCTCGACCGACCGCAAGACCATGAAGGTCGCCTTCCCGCTCACGGGCGTCGCCACCGGCAAGTGGACGCTGACCCTGGCCTCACTCTTCGGCGACCGCGCCGAGGTGGCCGACGCCTTCACGGTCAAGCCGCCCGCTCAGTTGCCGCGGTAGCGGGAGGCGAGTTGGGGGCTCTGGGCGGCGAAGGCGGCGAGTTCGGCGCCGAAGACCGTTTCGAGCAGGCTGTAGTCCTCGACGCTGGGGGCGCTGACGGTTTCGCCGAGGGTGATGCCGGTCAGGGCCGCGGTGACGACGTCGTCGGCTGACATGCGGGGTACGGCGGACAGGTCCATGCCCTGGACCTCGTGGAACTCGGTGGCCACGAGGCCGGGGCAGACCACGTGCACGGTGACGCCGGTGCCGGCCAGCTCGGCGTGCAGGGTCTGCGACATGGTGACCGTGTTGGCCAGCGTGCCGGCGTAGACGGCGCGGGGGAGCTGGGAGGCCGGGGCGGGGCCGGAGAAGGCGAGCATGCCGGCGACGTTGACGATCGTTCCCCCACCGCGGGCGATCATGCCGGGGAGGGCCGCGCGGGTCAGCATCGTCGGGGCGACCACCTTGACGTGGACGAGCTCCCGCGCCTTGGCGGTGGGCAGGTCCTGCATCGGCATGTAGTGGGCCACACCGGCGTTGTTGACCAACATCGTGACCGGCAGGGTGGCAGCGAGCTCGGCGACGGTGTCGATGCCCTCGTCGGTCGACAGGTCGGCCGTCACGAGCCGGACGTCGGTGCCGGGCAGGGAGGCCGCGAGGGCTTCGAGCCGGTCCTTGCGGCGGGCGACGACCACGAGGTCGTGGCCGTCCTTGGCCAGGCGCTCGGCGAAGGCCTTGCCGATTCCCGAGGATGCGCCGGTGATGAGAGCGAGCGAAGCCATGATTTTCTCCTCCGTCGGGGTGGTCACCTCGATCCTGGAGCCGGTGACCGGTCGGAGGCAGAGCCTTGTTCTTCCGGGGGTCCGGCAGGACCCCCGGAAGGCGGGAGACAGAAAGAAGGCCCGTCAGAGGAAATCTGACGGGCCTTCTCGCGTGGTAGCGGGGACAGGATTTGAACCTGCGACCTCTGGGTTATGAGCCCAGCGAGCTACCGAGCTGCTCCACCCCGCGTCGCTGGAACAAAGCTAGCACGGGCCGGGTGGTCAGCCCTTCTCGGGGCGTACGGAACGCCAGACGCGCTGGGCCCAGGGCAGGTCGGAGGGGTCGTCGAAGACGCAGGCGACGTGCAGGAGTTTGCCCTCCACGGCGACGAAGCCGTGGAGGTTGTGCACGATGCGGCCGTCGCCCAGGGCGGGACGCCAGAAGGCGTGGCGGTGGATCTCACCGTCGTCCTCGGTGGCTTCGCCGTCACGGTCGCGGGGTGCGTCCTCGGTCAGCTCGGCGATCATGCGCTGCGGGGTGTACCCGGGCGGCGCGCCCAGCGGGTCCAGGTGCACCGTCCGGCCCGGCCCCGAGAAGTAGATCCGGTCCTCGTGCCACTTGAGTTCCAGGCCCGCTGTGCGTTCCAGGGACCAGTCGTCGGTGATCCGCTGGTGTACCGGGGTGGGCAGGGCGTACGTGAGGCGGCTGAGGACGTCGTCGCGGTCCCACTCGTCGTGCAGGATGCGGTGCAGCAGGGTGCCCTCGTCCGCGACCAGGTACGGGATCGAGTCCGGGTCGCGGACCTCCGCTCGGCCCGGCGTCCCGAGGAGGCCGTCCCACGGCTTGATGCTGTTCGAGACCGTGCCCTCGAGCCGGAGACCGGCGTACTCGGGCTTCTCCCAGATCTTGTGGGCGTGCTTGAGCTCGTCCTTGCTGACCTGCAACCAGACCGAGTATTCGATGCTGCCGCCGCCGGAAAGCCGCACCGGCATCAGGCAGCGGACGAACGACCCGATGCCGTTCGCGTGCCGCAGGTGCTCGTTGCCCCAGGTCGCCTCGCGTTTGCGTTCGGACAGGGCCAGGAGGGGATCCGGCCAGGCCGAGCGGACCGCGAGGTCGACCGGGGACAACGCGCCACCGCAGCAGGGGCAGTCAGGCAAATGATCAGGCACCCGCGCACCCTACCCAGAGACTCAGCAGTAGGTCTTGCCCTTGTCGCTGGTCCACTTGCAGGAATCGATCGCCTTGCCGGCCCCGGTACGCAGGTACGCGGTGTCGCCGCCGTTGCTCCACACGTAGCCGGTGCTGTTCCAGTAGCGGTGCCGGGAGTCGGGGCGGCCGTTGGTGCCCTTGCCGGTGTGCAGGTAGACGTACTTGCCGGCGCTGATCCGCTGGTCGGTCCGCACGGTGTAGACGTGGCCGGCGGCGTCGCGGACCGTCCAGCCCTTGAGGTTGATCGTCGTCCTCGACTTGTTGAGCAGGCGGACGTACTCGGCGTTCAGGCTGGTGTTGCTGCCCGTGTCCTTGCCCGGTGAGTTGTAGACGATCTTCGAGAAGACGACGTCACCGGCCTTGGGAGCGGCGGGAGCGGTGGGGGGAGTAGCCGGCGGCTTCGTGCCGCCCCCGCCCGTGCCTCCGCCGCTGCCACTGCCGACGTTCAGGGAGATCGACGTGGTCTGACCGGTGAGCAGGTTGTTGTCCTTGTCGGCGTCGATCACCGCGCGGTAGATCCTGGTGCCGGAGCCCTGCCCGCTGAGGGTGGTCGTGTAGACGCCGTCGGGCGCGCTGCCGGTGTGACCGGTGTTGACGGTGGTCCAGGTGCCGCTGTCGCTGCGCTGGATGTGCACGGCGAGGCCGGGCTGGCCCGGGTCGGCCGCGACCTTCACGTCGACGCTGCCGTTGGACGCCGACATCGTCATCGTCGGGATGATCCCCATCGCGACCGAGATCCGCTTCGACTCGACGCCGTTGGCCCGCACGTAGAACCGGAAGCCGGAGTCGAGCAGGCGGTTCAGCGTGTAGTGGCCCGAGGTGCTCGCCTTCGTCGTGATGACACCGCCGTTGGCGTAGTCCGGGGACGCGTAGAAGTCGTTGTAGACGTACGCCGACTCGAACAGCTCGACCGTGGCGCCCGCGGGAGCCGTACCGGTGATGGTGATCGATCCGTAGCCGACGCGGCTCGCGGGTGCCGAGATGGTCGGCGCCGCGTCGGCCGCGGCCGCGGGGGCGGTCAGGCCGAGGGCGGCGACGCAGCCGATCGCCGCAAAGATCGCCGTCTTTCGTGCACGCATCAGCAAGGTCTCCTCGTACGTGTGGGGGTCCCACGCAGCGTAGTAAGAGTTACTGAAAGTAGTCATCCGGCCGGACGGGCCTGTATTTTGCCTGGTCGGCTGATCGCGACAGTTACTTCAAGTGATGGGTATACCGTTTTCGGGTGCTTGAACTGAGTGCTGACTGCGGCCGGTGTGCCGGACTGTGCTGCGTCGCGCCCGCTTTCGCGAAGTCGTCCGATTTTGCGATCAACAAGCCCGCCGGGCGCGCGTGCCCCAATCTCGCCGACGACTTCCGCTGCGGGATCCACGAGCGGCTGCCGGAACGTGGCTTCCCCGGCTGTGTCGTTTTCGACTGTTTCGGGGCCGGCCAGCAGATCACCCAGCAGACCTTCGGCGGCCGCGACTGGCGCAGCACCCCCGGCATCGCCGGCCAGATGTTCGCGCTCCTCCCGATCGTGCGCCAGCTCCACGAGCTCATCTGGTACGTGACCAGGGCGCTGGAGTTGCCGGCCGCGCGCCGGTTGCAGCCCAAGCTGCAGTCAGCGCTCGACGAGACCACGGCCCTCGTCGGTGGGACGCCGGACGAGCTGCTGGCGCTCGATCTGGATCTGCACCGGCGCAAGATCAATCCGCTGCTGCAGAAGGCCAGTGAGCTGGCCCGGGCCGGTGGCAAGCGGGCCGATCACCGTGGGGCCGACCTGATCGGCCGCCGGATGAAGGGTGCCGACCTGCGGGGTGCGAGCCTGCGCGGAGCCCTGCTGATCGGCACCGACCTGCGCGGGGCCGATCTGCGGACCGCCGACTTCACCGGTGCGGATCTGCGCGGCGCCGACCTGCGGGGAGCCGACCTGCGCGGCGCGCTGTTCCTCACCGAGTCACAGGTGAAGGCTGCTGTCACCGACGACACGACCCAGCTGTAGGGCGGCGGCCGGACGCGACGGCTCCTCGGAGGTCAGCACGAACACGACGCCGGCCACGAGGGTGGCCACGGCCACCACCGCCACCGCGGCGAGCAGCAGGACCGGCCGGCGGTCCGGGGCGGCAACCGGCGGCGCCGAGTCCTCGAGGTAGTAGTAGCGGTCGGTGTCCGTGTCACCGGCGGCCCACTCCTGCGCCGGGGTCCGGGCCGGCGGCGGTTTGCGCAGGTCACCACGCCGCCACAACCACCAGGTGGCGGCCGCGCTGGCCAGCAGCAGCACCGCACCGGCCGCGAGGATGCCCCATTTCCACCAGTCCCGGCCCTCCTCCGGCGCCGGTGCCAGCCGGAGTGCGGGCGAGGCGGAAGGTGCCGGTGCCACGGTCGGAAGTGCGCCGGTCTGGACACCCTCGCCCTTCGCGTCCGGCGGGAGTTGCAGGATCCAGCCGGGCAGGATCGCCTCCGGCCGGGTCAGCCGCAGACCGTCGGGCTGCAGGCGACCCTTGTTCAGCTGGAAGATCTCGGGGTTCCGGTCCCCGTTGCCGAGGAAACGCTGCGCGATCTCGAAGAGGAACTCCGGCTGGCCGCCGAAGCTGTCGCGGACCACGTAGAACTTGACGGGCGCGGCGGACGGCGCGGCGCTCGCGGCGGAGGCGGGAGCGGCCAGCGCGGCGAGGCAGGCGAGCAGCACGGCGGTGACGAAGCGGCGGAACATCGACCATCCTTGATGTGGTGCGTCTTTCCGCGAGCGTACGATCGCCGCGGCCCGCACGCCCGCTGTCTTCCCCTGTGAACCAGTAACACGGCCCGCACGCACTCACCCCTAAGATGAAACCGCCGATCAACCGAGACCGCGGTGGAGTGTGTTGTCATGCAGGTGTCCGGCTTGGTCTGGTCGCTGACTCTCGTCGGCATCCTGGGACTCGTTCTCTTCGACTTCTACTTCCACGTCCGGCGGGCGCACATCCCGTCGCTCAAGGAAGCCGGCATCTGGTCGAGCATCTACGTGGGCCTGGCGATCCTGTTCGGGCTGGGTGTTCTCATCTTCGGCGGCCAGGACATGGGTGCCGAATACTTCGCCGGCTGGGTGACCGAGAAGGCGCTGTCGGTCGACAACCTCTTCGTCTTCCTGGTGCTGCTCAACAGCTTCAAGGTGCCGCGCGCCGACCAGCAGAAGGTCCTGCTCTTCGGCATCGTGTTCTCGCTGATCGCCCGGACCGGCTTCATCTTCCTGGGCGCCGCACTGATCAACTCGTTCGCCTGGGTGTTCTACCTCTTCGGCCTGATCCTGCTGATCACGGCGGGCAACCTGCTCAAGGGTGACGACAGCGAGGACCGCTCGGCCGACAACGTGATCATTCGGATCGCCCGGCGGTTCCTGCGGACGTCGGACGACTACGACGGCGACAAGCTCTTCACGATGCAGGACGGCAAGCGGGTCCTGACACCGATGCTGCTGGTCATGATCGCCATCGGTGGCACGGACATCCTGTTCGCGCTGGACTCGATCCCGGCGATCTTCGGCCTCACCCAGAGCGTCTACCTGGTCTTCACCGCCACGGCGTTCTCCCTGCTCGGCCTGCGTCAGCTCTACTTCCTGCTCGACGGCCTGCTCGACCGGCTCATCTACCTCTCGTACGGCCTCGCGGCGATCCTCGCGTTCATCGGCGTGAAGCTGATCCTGCACGCGCTCCACGAGAACAACGTGCCGTTCATCAACGGCGGCGAGCACATCGACGTCGTGGAGATCGACACCCTGGTCTCGCTGGCGTTCATCATCGGGGTGCTGATCATCACCGTGGTCGCGTCGCTGCTCAGCCCCAAGGGCCGGGCCCAGACGTATGTCGCAGCGGCGCGGCGGCACGCCAACGAGTTCCTCGACATCGAGACCGACCCGAAGTACTGCGACGAGATCTACCACAAGCTGGTCGACGAGGAAGAGCACCTCAAGAAGCTGCCGGAGAAGTACCGCGCGCGGATCCGTCAGGAGTCCGAGCTGATGGATCTGCTGCGCCGGGCGCACCAGCTGCACGAGCAGCGGGTCAACGACGGGTCGTGTTTCACCGTCAAGGTCTGACGAGCCGTCAGACCTTGACCAGCTCGGGGGTCTCCGCCTCCCGCTGCCGGTCCAGGCTCTCACCCTCGATGTCGACCCGCGGGGTGATCCGGTCGAGCCAGCGGGGGAACGCCCAGGCCCGGCGGCCCAGCAGCGACAGGACCGCGGGCACCAGCGTCATGCGCACGACAAAGGCGTCGATCAGGACGCCGATCGCCAGCCCGAACCCGATCGTCTTGATCGTCGGGTCCTCGATCAGCACAAAGCCGCCGAAGACCGCAGCCATGATCAGCGCGGCGGCGGTCACCACACGGGCGCCATGGCCGACACCGGCCACGGTCGCCGCGGCTGCCGTGGCGTCGGTCGGTGGGCCGCCGTGCACGAAGTCCTCGCGGACCCGGGAGACGATGAAGACCTCGTAGTCCATCGCCAGCCCGAACAGCACACCCATCATGATGATCGGCAGAAAGCTGACCAGCGGCCCGGGCCGGTCCACTCCGAAGACGTCCGCGGCCCAGCCGAGCTGGAAGACCCCGACCGTGATCCCGAACGTCGCACCCATCGTCAGCAGGAAGCCGGCGGTGGCCTTCAACGGCACCAGCACCGAGCGGAACGCCAGCAGCAGAAGCAGGAACGACAGCCCGATCACCACGAACAGGTAGCGCGGCAGGGCCGAGGTCAGCTTCTGCGACACGTCCACCGCGACCGCCGTGGCACCGGTGACGGCGACGCTGGTGGTGCCACCGGCCAGCAGCTCCACCGAGTCGCGGAGGTCGTGCACGAGCTGCGCGGTCTCCTCACTGCTCGGCCCGCTGTTCGGAGTCACCATGATCACCCGGGTCGTCCCGGCGGCATTGGCCGGACCCGGCCCGACCGCGGCGACGTCGCCGAGCTTGCGGACACCCGCGGTCACCCGGCCCGCCAGCGACGACACCGTGTCGCCGCGCGGACCGCGGATGACCACGAGCAGCGGACCGTTGGCACCGGCGCCGAACGCGGCGGTGGTCAGGTCGTACGCGATCCGTTGATGTGACCCGGCCGGTGCGGTGCCGTTGTCGGGCAGGGCCAGGCGCATCTCCCGGGTGGGCACGCTCAGCGCGCCCAGACCGGCCACCACGACGATCAGCACCGGTACGCGCAACCGGATCACCCACCGCGCCCACCGGAAACCGAAGCCGGCGTCCTCGGTCTTCCGCGCGTGCGCACCACGGCTCCGCAGCCCGCGCGGCAGGATGCGCGTGCCCGTGAAACCCAGCATCGCGGGCAGTAACGTGAGCGCGACCAGGACCGCGGTCAGCACCGTGCCCGCCGCCGCGAGCCCCATCGCGGTCAGGAACGGAACACCGACGATGCTGAGGCCGGCCAGCGCGATCACCACCGTGGCACCGGCGAACAACACGGCGGACCCGGCGGTCGCGGTGGCCCGGGCGACCGACTCCTCGGCCGGCAACCCGGCGGCCAGCTGCGTGCGGTGCCGCGAACTGATGAACAACGCGTAGTCGATGCCGACCGCCAGACCCAGCATCAGCGCGAGGATCGGCGCGGTCGACGAGACGTCGACCACCGCGGTGACCAGCAGCAGACCACACATGCCCGCGATGACCCCGAACAGGGCCGTGAGCAGGGTCATCCCGGCCGCGACGAGCGAACCGAACGTGACCACCAGCACCAGGGCGGCAACAGCAACACCGATCACCTCGCTCGCCCCGATCTCGGGCGGCCCGCCGCTCACACCACCCGGCACCACCCGCGGGCGCTGCGGGGTGCCGTCCGCGGCCAGCCCGTCGAACGCCTCCCGGTCGGCGCTGGTCAGCTCGTCGTCACCCTTGGCGTACTGCACGCTGATCAGGCCGACCGTGCCCGTCCGATCAATGCGACCGCTCTGGTACGGGTCAAAAACGGCGACCACACCGGGGAGCTTCGTGGCCTGCGTGACAACGTCGGCAACCGCGGTCTTGGTGACCGCATCGGTCAACGCCTGACCCTTCGGCGCCTCCACCACCACGGTCAGCGAGGCGCCGCCCGCATCCGGCAGGTCCCGCTTGAGCGCATCGAGGGCCTCCTGCGATTCCGTACCCGGGATGGAGAACGTGTCCACGGTCTTGCCGCCGAGCGTGAGTGCGCCGACGACGAGCAGGACAAGCACCAGGACCCAGAGGCCGGCCACCAGCCGCCGGCGCCGGAACGAGAAACGCCCGAGGCGGTAGAGCAGCTGAGCCATGACGATCGCTGTCCGATCTGTGCTGACAGACGTATTTGTCCTGATCAGCGTAGCGATCGGTCCGCGCCCGGGCGGCCGAATGGCGGGCTCAGCGGGTGCGGTTACCCCGCGTGCCCGACCCGATCTCGTGCTCCGGCCGCCGCGGCCCGGCCTTGCCCCTCGCCGAGTTCGCCGCAAACCGCGCGGCCGCCCGCCGCACATTGTCGGCGCGCGCGGTGAGGTCGGCGGTGGGGACGTCGTCGCTGTCCGCCGAATCCGTCGCCGCCGAGCCGGCCGAGGAGGCCGTCGGGACCGGGCCGGCCGAGGTCGGGGAGTTCGCCGCCGGCAGTGGGATCAGGTTGACCGTGTCGGCTGACAGGGCCGAGGTCACCGGCGGAGCGGCTGGGATCAGGTAGGCAGGTGGGGCCGGGTCGGCCTGGGCGTCGGTGCTCTGGACCAGGCTGGCGACGCGGGCGGCCAGGTCGGCGGCGCGGGAGGCGAGGCCGGGCTGGGAGATCTGGGTGGCTTCCTCAGCGGCCGCGGCTTGCAGCGCCCGGGCGTGGTCGGCGGCGAGACCGGGGCGATAGCCGGGCAGGCGCAGGGTGGCGCTGCTGACGTCGGCGGGATGGAACTCGTCGTACTGCTGCGGGTCGACGTAGCCGGGCTCCGCATCGACGGCGTGCCCCGCGGCGACGCTGCGCTCGGTGCCGAAGCCACGCCCCGTCCCGTAACCCAGCCCTGTCCCGTAACCCAGCTCTGTCCCGTAGCCGCGCCCGGTGTCGTAGCCGCGCCCGGTGTCGAAGCCGTGCTCAGCCGCAAAGGCGTCCGACTCGGCAAAGGCATTCGCCGAGGGGAAGGCGTCAGACGAGGTGAAGGCATCCGAAGAGGGGAAGGCGTCCGACGAGGTGAAGGCGTCCGATGCCGCCAGATCGTCGTCCGTGAAGTCGTCCACGGTCGCAGACGTCAGGGCCGGGGTCGAGGCCGGCTCGAAGACCGGAGCTGTTTCGAGGACCGGAGGTGTTTCGAGGACCAGAGTCGCGTCGAGGGCCGGGGTCGCTGGGAGGACCGGAGCTGGTTCGAGGGCCGGGGTGGTGTCCGGCGCCGGGCGGGTCACGGGGAGGGCGCCGAGCACCGACACCGTCTGGCCCTCGCCGCCCTGGTAGTTGCTGAACTCCGGGCCGATCAGCAGCCGCGACAGCATCCGGGCCTGCGACGTCGACAGTCCGAGCTTGTCGGCGTTGTCCACGCGGAAGCCGGCGATCGCATGCCGGATGAGATTGGCCAGGCGGTCGGCGTCGGCGACCGTGGTGAGGTCGCCGCCCGCGAAGACCAGCGCCGGGAACGAGCCGTCCGCGGAGCCGCACACGAGCTGGATCTGGGCCGCCGAGGCCGCGCGGCCCTGGGACCGGGCGCCGGGCTGGACTCGCAGGTGCTGGGGCCAGAGCCAGCGCAGCTCGCCGGACGTGACCTCGACGTCGTCGGGCAAGCCCGAGGCCGTGTACGCGTACACGACGCGGTGGTTGGTGACGAGCACCTCGGTCGTCTCCGGGAGAGCCCAGCGCGGCAGCGAGGCGGCCTCGTCGAATGCGTACTCGGCGACGGCCGTGCGGCCACGCCAGAGCTCGCGTTCGCCGCCCTGCAGGGGGCCGAACGGTGAGGGTGTTGCTGAGGGAGACAGGAAATGCTGGTCCAGCATGACCACGATTAGATCGGGGTGGCGTCCGCGCGGACAAGTCATGGGGACATGAATTTGCCTCATCGTGGAACGACGGCACCGGCGGCCCAGGTGGGTTGAACCTTCGGCTGCATCGATCCGTACTCAGGTCTGGGGACGCGAGCTGAACAGTCCCTCCGGAGGGGCCGGAGAGGGAACAGCGTCGATGTCTGTTGCCGCCGGTTGCCCGGAGGTGAATCGATCGAGGTCAGTTTCGACGCGCCCCGGGAACCAGTCGCCGGCCGCGCGCCGGCTCAGCTCGGTCACGGGCAGGGGCGTACGCCCGGCGATCACGACCAGGTTGCCGAAGCGCCGGCCGCGCAGCACCGCGGCGTCGGCCACGAGGCACGCCTCCGGCAGGACGGCGCGGATCGTGGCGACCTGGCTGCGGGCGTACTTCAGGGGTGGGCCGTCGGCGACGTTGGCGATCAGGCGGCCGCCGGGGGCGAGGACCCGGGCGACCTCGCGGATGAACTCGACCGAGGCGAGGTGGGCGGGTGTGCGCGAACCCGCGAACACGTCGACGATGACCACGTCGTACCCGTCGTCGCGCATGCCGGTGACGGCCTCGCGCGCATCGCCGACCCGGACCCGCAGTTTGGCCTTGGGGTCCCAGGGGAGGGCTTTGCGCACGAGCTCGACCAGCGGTCCGTCGATCTCGACCACCCGCTGCGGTGAGCCGGGCCGGGTCGCGGCGACGTAGCGGGGAAGGGTCAGCGCGCCGCCGCCGAGGTGCAGGACCCGGAGTGGTGTGCCGGGCGGCGCGGTCAGGTCGATCGCCGCGGCCATGCGCCGGATGTACTCGAACTCGAGGTAGGTCGGGTCGGCCAGGTCGACGTGCGACTGCGGCGCGCCGTCGAGCAGCAGCGTCCAGCCGGAGGACCGGTCCGGGTCTCCGACGAGCTCGGCGACACCCGAGGCGACCGTCTCGACCCGCCGTTCACCCCGCTTGCGCTGCGCCACCGCAAAAGTATGTCGGTTGCCGTTCGGGAGCAGCGCGCCGGGAACCCAGCAAAGGTCGGACATCCGGCCGACGTCGAGGAGGTGACAGCGACCTCGGACTTCCTCCCCGCGGATCCGTTGCTGCATCTGCTGCGCCGCGCGACGTACGGACCGACACCGGCCTCGGCCGCCGAGATCGGCCGGCTGGGCGCGCCGGCCTGGCTGGAGCGGCAGCTCGAGCCTGCGTCGATCGCGGACCCGGTGGCCACCGAGCTGGTCGCGCGGCTCCCGCTGAGCGGTGCCACGATCGACGGCGTACGCGCAAACACCAAGCGGTACGGCTGGTCGGCCATGTACGAGCTGGGCTGCGCTGCGGTGGCCCGCGCGGTGTGGAGCGAGCGGCAGCTGCTGGAGATCATGGTCGACTTCTGGTCGAACCATCTGAACGTGACCAACCCGTCGGGTGACGTGTGGGACAGCCGGCCCGATTACGACCGCAGGGTGATCCGCCCGCACGCGCTGGGACGTTTTGCGGACCTGCTCAAGGCGAGTGCCCGGCACCCGGCGATGCTCACGTACCTGGACAACCGCTTCTCGACCCGTGCCGCCCCGAACGAGAACTACGGCCGTGAGCTGCTCGAACTGCACACCGTGGGGCTCGGTTACACGGAGTCCGACGTCAAGAACGCCGCCCGGCTGCTCACCGGCCTGACTGTCAGCTGGGACACCGGCAAGTACCGCTACGACGCCGGGAAGCACGCCACGGGTGCGGTCAAGGTGCTCGGCTTCCGCCACACCAATGCCACCGCCACCGGGGGCGAGCGCGCGGCGCTGGTCCTGCTCGACCACCTGGCACTGCACCCGGCGACGGCCAGACGCATCGCGACCAAACTCTGCGTGCGTTTTGTCGCGGACGAGCCGCCCGCGTCGCTGGTCACCAGGCTGACCAAGGTCTACCTCGACAACAGGTCCGCGATCGTGCCCGTGCTGCGGGCGCTGTTCACGTCACCGGAGTTCGCGGACTCGGCCGGGGCCAAGACGCGGACGCCGTACGAGGACATCGTCGCCACCGTGCGCACCCTCGGCTACGCGCCGGAGAAGACCGGGACCAAGGCGCTGATGGCGCTCTACTGGATCAGCGAGTCAGCGGGGCAGGCGCCGATGGCGTGGGCGCCGCCGAACGGCTACCCGGACGTGGCGACCGCCTGGGCGGCGCCGTCCGGGCAGGTCGTCCGCTGGAACGCCCATTTGAACATCGTGGCCGGCTGGTGGCCGAGCACGCTGGAACGCCCGGCCTCGCTGCTCAGCGCCTTCGCCGGGACGGTGCCCGCGACCTACGGCGCGCTGATCGACGCCGTTGCCGAGCGGCTGGTCGGCCGCACGATGGCGCCGGTGCACACCGCGGCGATCGCCGCCTTCTACGGCAAGACACCCGCGTCCGCGCTCAAGGGAAACGACGCCGCCGCGGGCTGGGCCTTCGTCTACCTGCCGGCCCTGCTGCTCAACTCTCCCTACTTCGCGCTGAGGTGACCGTGTCCGTTGTCAATTGCGGCTGTGCCCCGGTCAGCCGGCGCAAACTGCTCGCGGCCGGTGCCGCCGGGGCGTTCGCCGGGCTGGTCGGCGAGCAGCTCTCCACCCAGCTCGCCTTTGCCGCGGACAACTCGTACGCGGGAGACGTGCTCGTCCTGCTCTCGTTGCGGGGCGGCTTCGACGGACTCTCCGCGATCGTGCCGGCGGGGGACGCGGGCTACTACCGGGCGCGGCCGGGCATCGCGGTGCCGAAGTCGCAGCTGATCGGCGGGGACGCGTACTTCGGGCTGAACCCGGCGCTGGCGCCGATGCTGCCGTTCTGGCGGGCGGGGACGTTCGGCGCGGTCCAGGCCGTCGGGCAGTCCGCGCCGAACCGCTCGCACTTCTCGGCGATGGAGGAGCTCGAACGGGCCGCGCCCGGCACCACGGTCCGGACCGGCTGGCTGGACCGGATGATGGGCGGGCTCGGCGCGGACTCCCCGCTCGACGCCGTCTCGGTCGGCAGCGCGATGCCGGCCCGGGTGCTGGCCGGTCCCGCCCCCAACCTGGGGCTCGCCGCGATCGACGACTTCGTGCTATCCGGCGAGGACAGGACCCGGCCGATGGCCGCGACCATGGCCGCCCTGTACGCCGGAGCCCCGGAAGCACTGGCGGCGACCACGGCAATGACCACGGGTGCTCTCGCCACGACCCGCACGCTGAAGACCGCGGGGTACACGCCGGCGAACGGCGCGGTGTACCCGGACACGGATCTGGGGGCGGCGCTGCGCGATGTCGCCCGGCTGGTCAAGGCGGACATCGGCCTGATGAGCGCGACCGTCGACTCCGGCGACTGGGACATGCACGAGAACCTCGGCACCGCCGCACCGGGCAAGAAGATGTACGACCACCTGGCGGACCTGGCCGAGGCGCTGGCGGCGTTCGCCACCGACCTCGGCGCTGCCGGTCTGGCCCGGGTCACCCTGGTCACGGTCAGCGAGTTCGGCCGCCGCGTCGCGCAGAACGGCTCGGGGGGTCTCGACCACGGGTACGGCAACACGATGCTCGTACTCGGGGGAGGGGTCCGGGGTGGGAAGGTGCACGGCCGCTGGCCGGGCCTGGCCGCCGCCCAGCTGGTGGACGGCGACCTGGCCGTGACGACCGACTACCGTGCGGTGATCGGTGAGATCCTGCGGGCCCGCTGCGGTGTCACCGACGTCGCGGGCGTCTTTCCCGGTGTCAGGCCCAGTTCGCTGGGTCTGGTCGCGGCGCGCTGAGCGCGGGCGCGTCCGCCGGCAACGCCACGAACTCGATGCCGAGCAGTTCCATCCACAGCTCGCCGTCCGGGCCGACCAGCGCGGTGTCGCACCGGGCACCGTGATCGTCACGCCGGCCGTCGGCCACCACGCAGAGCGCGGGGCCGGGCAGGCGCCCCCAGCGGTGGATCCGGCACTCGGCCATGCCCATCGGCAGCACCGGGCGGTGCTCGTCCATCGCCCAGACCCCGCTGAGCTGCATCGCGCCGTCCAGCGCGGGGAGATCCACCGGCAGGTCGTCGTCGGCCCAGCCCAGCGCCTTCGCGCCGAGGACCGTACCGACGACCCCGGCCGGGCCGATCTCCCCCAGCGAGCGGATCGCCCGCAGCAGCGGACCGTGGAACAGCGGCCGGCCCGCGTAGATCGACGACCCCGGGAAACGCGCCGGATCGCCGGTGGGCCGCCACTCACGGTCGGGGCCGGGTGCACCGAACCGGGCCCGGAAACACGGCTCACCGGCGCCGTTGATCAGCGACACCTCACGGCCCGACGTCGTGATCGAGACCGTCTGCGGCTCGGCCGTCGCGACCGCGCGCAGCACGCGGAATCCGGTGAGCACGGCCTCCGGCTCCCGCGCCCTGACGGCCGCGGCCATCCAGCCCAGACCGGCGGCCGGCGGCAGGATCGGCACGTCCTGCGGCCGGTGGTCACCGATCCACGGGTACGCCTCAGCGCTCACCGAGACGGTGCCGGGCCGTGCACGCTCCGGCTGGACCTTCTCGGTACGCGCGGAGTTCCACGTCAGCGAGCGCACGAGGCAGCCGGGGCGGCGTACCTGCTCGGCCTCGGCGACCCGGTCGAGAGCCGCCGCGACCAGGGCGTGGTCCTTGCGGGCGGAGAAGAGCACGATCGTCTCGAGCGGATCCCGCGCGGTCGCCGCGAGCACGGCGGCCAGGTCGGTGAGCTGGGCACCCGCCACCGTGTCGGTCTTCTCCGCCGGCTCCTGCACCGGGCCGTGCAGCAGAGCCGTGATCGGTCCCCAGTCGGCGCGGACCCGGTCGAGGGCCGTGACCAGCGCCTCGGCGGTGTCGACACTGAGATAGCGGACCCGGGCACCGGCCGCCTCGCAGGCCTCGATCGTGGCGCGGATCTCCCGCACGGCCAGCACCGCACGGGCCCGTGACCGCATGCCGGCGAGTCCGTCCGGGCCGCCCGTGCCGGCAGCGAACTTCCGCAGGATGGCCCGCTCGTCGTGGGCGTCGGTCAGACCCGGCGGCTCCTCGTTGAGCGGTGTGTGACCGAGCAGGACCAGCCGGCACTTCGTCTCACGGGCCAGCTCGACCAGAGCCGCACCGCCGTCGTGGGCCAGCACGATGGAGTCGGCGCCGATCCGCTGGTCCGGTCCGAGGACCAGGCCGGGCCAGTCCGACAGCTCGGGACGGGCCGGCCGTCCGGTCGTGCGGGTGCCGTCCGCAGCCAGCCGGACCCGCCGGTCCCCGGCGCCGCGGGTGAGCTCGTCGGCGATCAGCACCGCGACGGCGGCCGGGCCACGGTCGCCGCGTTCGCACTCGACCGACACCGCGGCGCGTTCCCCGCCGATGGTAGTGGCGAGCCCGTGCAGGCCGCCGAGCCAGGCGCCGGCAGGCCGGACGGCGGTGTCGGCCACGGTCACGAAGACCCCGCCGTCCCGGCCCTCACGCGCCAGCCGCAGGGCGGCGAGCTGGGTGTCGATGGCGTCCTCGGGAACCTCCGGGCGGGCCATGCCACCCAGGAAGACAACCCCGCCGGTACCCCAGCCGTCACTCGCCTCGGCCGTGACGCCGCGCCCGGTCAGCTCGGCAGCCACCGCGGCGGCGAGGCCGCTGCCACCGTCGACGACGTGCACCGGACCGGCGTCCAGGCCGGGGAGCGGTGCGCCACCCAGCGGCGTCTCCACCCAGGACGGTGCCGGCCGCACCAGCACGCCGCCCTCCGGGAACGGAACCTCCGGAACGATCTCCGGCACAACGGCGATCGGGGGAACCGGCGGAGCCGGGATGTCGAGCAGAGGCTCGGCGGTGAAGAGCGGCTCGGGCTTCGACGCCGACTCCGGCTTCGACGCCGACTCCGGCTTCGACGCCGACTCCGGCTTCTCATCGGCCGACGGTACGGCCGGGGGTGCGGCCGACGGTGCGGTTGGGGCTGCAGCCTGGGGCACGGCCGGGGGTGCCGCCGGCGGTGCGGCTGGTGGTGTGCCCTGGCGGTCCGGCTGGGCCGGGACTGTCGTCGGGGCGGGGGCCGGCACGACCGGCATGACCGGCACGACCGGCGCCACGCGGACAGCGGGAGCGTCGATCGCAGGTTGAGCTGCGCTGACAGGAGCGGTGTCCGGACCGGGGCTGATCCGAGCGGATTCGGCCGGCAAGCCGCTGACCGGGGCTGCGGCGAGGCGTCCGGCCAGGATCGTCTCGGTGACGCGCAGATATTCCACGTGCGCCTCGGTCATCAGCCGTTGGAAGGTCGCATGTGCCTCGGCGGTGCGCCGCGCCAACTCCAGCACCTCCCAACCCGGCGCGTCGGCCGCGGGCGGCGGCGAGGTCTCGGACAGGGGTATCTGCGGCACGGGGTCACTCCTCGATCGGTACTGGCTGTCGGGCGCGGAGCACGCCTGTACCAATCTGGACACAGCACCCGGCTGCTACGCCGGGAAACGTGCCGCGTTCACCTGGCTCAGGGGAGGTCGCGCCGCAGGGCGAAGCGCGCCCGGGTCACCCCGTCCGCGGAGTGGATCGCCATGGCGTCGCAGAGCTGCTGGACCAGCCACAGACCCATGCCGCCGATCATGCCGGGCCGCGGCGGCAGATAACCGGCCAGCGGACCGGGCGGCACCCGGCCGTCGTCGGTCACCTCGCAGACCACCGCGGTGTCGGTCAGCCAGACCCGCAGCTCCCGGTGCTCACCACCGTGCCGGACACCGTTGGTCGCGACCTCGGTGAGCGCCAGCACGAGGTTTTCGACCCGGTCGGGAGACAACCAGCCCTCCGCGTCCGCCCGGCCGCGGACCTGAGCGCGCAGGTCGGCCACGGCCTCCGTCACCGGTACGGCGATGATCGGTTCTCCCGCCACCGGGTAGGGCGGCTCGGGCACCTCGATCAGCAGCTGTTCCGGGGATTCGTATCCCGTGCTGTCCACCCAGTCACCGCCGTCGTGCAGCCGCGGATGGGTGCGCCCGGCGCCGAGCACCGCGTCGTCCGGGAGCGCGCCCCGGTCGTACGGGCAGAGGAGGTGTCCGGGGAGGCCGTCCAGGGACCGGTTGAGGGCGGACTCGAACCGTACCCAGCTCTGAAGTCCCTGGGTGAAGGGTGCGTGACCGACGAGCCTGGTCCCGGAGCGTCCGCTCGCCGTCGTGGCCTTCAGCAGGTGTGCCCAGCCGGCGATGGTCCGGACGGGACGGACGTACCAGTCCTCGGCGGGCAGGAAGCGAACCTCCGTGGCGTCCTCGCCGAGCGCGTCACGCAGCAGCCCGGTGTGGTCACGCCCGGAGACGACAGCGACCGCTTCGTCCCTGGCCAGGCCCTCACGGACGAACGCCGCCAGCGCGATGGAGTAGGCGTCGTCGGTGTCGTAGAAGAACGCCGAGTGCAGGAATCGGGGACGGACCAGGGTTGCGTCGCTGCCTCGCACCTCGCCACCTCCCGTGCCGCCGATCGACCACGGTAACACCGGGCCCACCGGTCTTCGGAAGCCGAACGTGCGCGATGCACCACTGCGAGTGAACAGATGCACCCTGATACGTGAAACCCCCGTGTCCGCCCGGGACCGCGGTCCACACTGGGCCGATCAATGAATTCCGGAGGTGAGTGGTGTCGGGTACGGGGACCAGCGCGCTGGCCGAGATCATCGGCGGCCGGCCGGTACGGGCCGCAGGGCCGCCGGCGGCGGACGACATGGCGGCGATCCTCGCGGCTGCGCAGCACCGCGCCGGACCACCGCTGAAGATCAGGCGGCACGCGTCGTCGGACGACGGCCCCGCCTACTGGCGGTGGGACTGTGACAGCTGTGGTGAATACGGCGGCGGCCGGCATCACAGCGATGCGGTCGGCCGGGCGATGCGGCACTGCGGGGAACACCCGGAGCACCGGTCGTCGCTGCTGCCGCCGTCACGCTGCCGCGAGCGGGACCACCGCCTGGCGGTGCATCCGATGCTCTTCGCTATGGACGACGACCCGCCCCCGGAGCCGCTGGCGATCTGAGACCGTCAGCGGCTGCCGGAGCGAAGGCCACTACTGCTGGGTGTCGCCGGCGCCTGTACGGGCCTGAGCCTGGTCCACACCCTTGTCGATCTGGTCCGAGTGCTTGTTGCCGGTGCGCGCGTCGATCTGGTCACCGGCCTTCTCGAGGCCCTGGTCGACCTGCTCGTCGTGCTTGTCGGCCATGTCCTTGGCCTTGTCCATGAAGCCCATGTCAACCCCTTCCGTCGGTACGGAAGGGGTGCCCGGGGTCGCCGGGCACAAACCTCACGCGCGGGTGTCGCCGTCCCCGGTGCGCTTCTGGGCCTCGTCGACACCCTTGTCGATGTGGCCGCTGTACTTGTGGCCGGTGCGCTTGTCGACCTCGTCACCGACCTTCTCCAGCACCTGGTCGACCTGCTTGTCGTGCTTGTCGGCGAACTCTTTCGCCTTGTCCAGGAAGCTCATCGGGCCACACCCTTCTGTGCGCTCAGCACCTCGGCGACCCGGTCCACCCGGGGGTCCGCCAGGATCTGCTCCAGGCTACTGGTCAGCGGGATCCGCCAGTTCGGATACTCGTCCGTGGTCCCCGGGAGGTTCGGCTGGCGCAGCTCGCCCAGCACGTCGTAGAGCGACGCCGTGATGAAGCGGCACGGGGTCCGGGCGAGGAACTGGTGCATCGCCACGATGATCTCGTCGGGGCCGCTGTCCGGGGTGATCAGGCCCTCCTCGGTGAGCCGGAAGAGCAGCTTGGCGCGGTCCTTGTCGGCGTAGTCCTGCTCCTCCTCGATCGTTCCGGCCAGCTGTCCCAGCTCGGCGCGGACGCGGACCTGCTCGCCGACCAGGAAACCGGCCGCGGTGGGCAGGTCGTGGGTCGAGATGGACGCGAGGGCGTTGCGGGGGTAGTCCGCCGCGGGCAGGTACTGCTGGGTCGGGTCGTTCTCGTAGTCGCGGGTGAACCACAGCACGGCCGACCGGAGCATGTTCATGCGTTCGAGCGTCTCGGTGACCACCGGCTGGACCGTGCCCAGGTCCTCGCCGATCACCACGGCCCCGGCCCGGTGCGCCTCGAGCGCCAGGATGCCCAGCATCGCCTCGGGGTCGTAGTGCACGTACGTGCCCTCGGCGGGACCGAGACCCGGCGGCACCCACCACAGCCGCCACAGCCCGGCGACGTGGTCGACACGCAGGCCACCGGCCCGCCGGAAGATCCGCTGGAGCATGTCGCGGTAGGCGGCGTAGCCCGTCTCGATCAGCTGGTCGGGCCGCCAGGCGGCGAGCCCCCAGTCCTGGCCGAGCTGGTTGAAGGCGTCCGGCGGCGCCCCGGTGTGGACGCCGGCGGCGAGCACGTCCTGCAGCAGCCAGCCGTCGGCGCCGTTCGGGTCGATGCCGACGGCGAGGTCGTGCACGATCCCGACCGGCATCCCGGCGTCCCGGGCGGCCTGGTTCGCGGCGTTGAGCTGGTCGTCCAGCAGGCGCTGCAGCCAGACGTGGAAGGCGACGCGGTCCCCGCCGCGGGCCGCCTGGACCGCCGGCGAGTCCGGGCGCCGGAACTCCTCCGGCCAGGTCTGCCAGTTCGGGCCGTGCGTCTCGGCGAGGGCGCAGAACGTCGCGAAGTCGGTGAGTCCGGGGTCGGCCGTCAGGTCCACCTCGCCGGCGAGCGGCCAGAGCAGCTGCAGCGCGGCGCGTTTCGCCTGCCAGACGGCGGTGTAATCGATGAGCCCGTCCGCGGTGGGCGCCGGTCGCAGCGCGTCGACCTGCTCACGCAGCGGCGGATCGGCCCGCCTGTACGCGTCCGTGTCGGCCACCCGCAGATAGAGCGGGTTCGCGAACCGCCGGCTCGACGGGGAGTACGGCGAAGCGGGCACCGGCAGTGTCGGTGTGACGGCGTGCAGCGGGTTGAGCAGGACGAGCCCGGCGCCGCGGCTGCCCTCGACGAAGGTGCGCAGGTCACCGAGGTCACCCAGGCCCCACGACGCGGCCGAGTGCAGGGCGTAGAGCTGCAGCATCCAGCCCCACGTCTCCGGTGGCTCCGGCAGCTCGGTGGGCACGACCACGAGCGCCACGTCCTGGTCGTCGGTGACGAGGCGGTGCCAGCCCAGCGGCAGGTCGTCCGGCAGCTGCCCGGTGGCCTCGACCCGCGAGCCGTCCTCGAGGTGGACCGTGCCGGTCAGCGGTCTGGTCGCACCCTGCCGCACGATCACCGTGCCGGGCAGCCGGTGCTGCTCGCGGGCAGTCCGGATCGCGGCCAGCTCCTCGGCGATGGATTCCGGTGAGGTGGCGTCGACACCGAGCAGGCCCAGCACCCCGATCACCGATTCCGCGGCCACGTCCCGGCGCTTGCGGTGCCAGTCCTCGTACCAGGTGGCCACCCCGTGCGCCTCGGCCAGAGCAGTCAGATCCGCGTCCATCCCGGTCCTCTCAGTCGACTCCGCTGGCTCTTACCCTGCCCTGCCGGGGGGTAGTCCGGGGAGGCGGGTCTTGCCGCGGTGAGCCAAGATGGAACGCATGTCATCTGCGAGCAAGTGGTTCTCCCGTCTCGGTGCCGCAGCGATGGGCCTGGTCCTGACCCTGGTGGTGCCCGTGCACGCCTGGGCGGCGAGCAACGGTGTCGCCGACGTCGCGGTCGAGGCAGCACGGTCGCGGCGGCGCGGCGGCTTCGGGTTCTTCGGCATCCTGGGCGGCCTGTGCTGCCTGCTGGTGGTCGGCGGCATCGTCCTGGCGATCGTCCTGATTTCTCGGAACCGCAAACGTCGCTGAGTGCTCCCGCCTAGCTTGGAAGCGTGAGCATCCGGGCCAAGGCGATCGCACTCGGCACCGGGATCACCGCGGTCTGCACGGTGCCGCTGGTCATCTCGGTCACGGCTGACGCAGCTCCTGATGTGCTGCTGTCCAAGGGACGTCCCGTGGTGGCGTCAGCCGGTGCGGACGCGGCAAGAGCCGTCGACGGTCTCGCGAGCACCCGGTGGGCGGCGTCCGCCGGGATCGGCACCCAGTGGCTGCGCATCGACCTCGGTAAAGGGCAGGACGTCAGCCGGGTCAAGCTGCGCTGGGAACGGGGCTACGCGAAGGCGTACAGGATCCAGGTGTCGGGTGACGGCGCCGCGTGGAAGGACCTGTACGCCACCAGCACCGGCGACGGCGGCACCGACGACCTCAAGAAGCTCGACGGGTCGGGTCGCTACCTGCGTGTCCTTGCGACCCAGCGCGGCACGGCGTACGAGTATTCGCTCTACGAGGTGCAGGTCTTCGGTCCCGGCCCGGCCGCACCGGCCACCGAGACGACCGTGACAGGACCCGCCGCTGTGTCACCGCTCGCCGCCGGCCTGCGGTACCCCAGGAAGAAGTCGTACGCGCTCGAGCTCGTCTCCAGCGCGGAGAACTCGACGCTGAACTGGCGCGGCGAGTTCGGCTACCTCGAGGACATCAACGACGGCCGCGGCTACACCGGCGGCATCGTCGGCTTCTGCTCCGGCACGTCGGACATGCTGGCGCTGGTCACCGAGTACACGCGGCGGTCGCCGTCGAACAAGCTGGCGCGGTACCTGCCGGCTCTGCGTACCGTGGACGGCTCCGACTCACACGCCGGGCTGGACCCGGGCTTCCCGGCCGCCTGGAAGGCGGCCGCGGCGGACCCCGTCTTCCAGAAGACGCAGGAGGACGAGCGGGACCGGATGTACTTCGACCCCGCGGTCGCCCTCGCCTCGGCCGACGCGCTGCGGGCGCTGGGCCAGTTCGCCTACTACGACGCCGCCGTCATGCACGGGCAGTCCGGCCTGCGCAAGATCCGGACCGCCGCCCTGAAGGTGGCCCGGACCCCCAAGCAGGGCGGCGACGAGACCGTCTGGCTGAACGCTTTCCTGAACGCGCGGGTCAAGGAGATGAAGACCGAGGAGGCGCACAGCGACGTCAGCCGGGTCGAGACGGCCCAGCGGACGTTCCTGCGCGCCGGCAACCTCGACCTCAACGGCCCGCTGACCTGGCGTGTCTACGGCGACAAGTTCTCCACGCCTTAACGCGGCGTGGCGGGCGGTGCGCTGCCACCCGGACCCGGCTCCTTGCCCTTGCTGATCTGGATGCTGACGTAGCCGCCCTTGATCGTGCGGTTCTTCGGCTCCGTGCCGGCCGCCTGACCCGCCGGGCAGTCCGACGTGACCTCGGTGCCGGGTGTCGCCGTGAAGCCGGCGCTCTCGATGCGTGAGGTCGCCTCGGCCACGCTGATGCAGTTCACGTCCGGGATCGACCGCTGCTCACCCTGGGCGATCTTGTTGCCGGAGGGCCGCTTGAACTGGACCTTCTCCTTGCCCTTCATCAGGTCGCGCATCGTGTACTCGACCGCGGGGTTCACGATGTCGTGGCTCAACCGGTACGGGTGGTTCTGGTAATCCGGGTTGACCAGGTAACCGGCGACGACCATCGACGTGGTGCCGATGATCAGCGAGGCCGTCTTGTCGTTGTCGGTGGTGCCCGTCTTGCCGAAGATCGGGTGCCCGACGATGCCGCGGGCGCCGCCGGCGGTCCGGCCGCTGCAGCTGCCGAGCTGGGCCGAGTCGCCGATCGGGCAGCGGGCCGCGTCGATGGCCGCACGGGCCACGTCCGGTTTGGTGGCCTGCCGGCAGCTCGGCTTGCCGACGTCCAGCTTCTCGCCGTTCATCGACGTGATCTGCTGCACCGGCGTCGGCTTGCAGTACTTCCCGTCACCGGCGAGCGTCGCGTACGCGTTGGCCATGTCGAGCGGTGTGGAGGCCGAGACGCCGAGGGTGAACGAGCCCCAGTCGTGCGCGTAGTTGGTGGCCAGGTCCTTGTCCTGGGGAGCGCGGAACTGCACGCCGAAACGCTGCGCCACGTCGACGACCTTCTCGGCGCCGATCTGCTCCGCCAGCGGCACGAAGTACGTGTTCACCGACGACCCGAAGCCGGTCCACATGTTGTACGGGCCCTTTTCGGACGCCGACGCGTTGGTCGGGCAGTAGAAGCCGCCGCACCCGGGCGAGTCCCGGTAGAGCTTCGACGTGTACTTGTACGTCGTGTTGATCTGGTAGGCCAGCGGCACGTCGTTCTCCAGCGCGGCGACCATCGTGAACATCTTGAAGACCGAGCCGGCCTGGTACCCGGTGATGTCGCCACCACCGCTGAGCAGCGGGTTCGTCGTGTTCGGGTAGCTGCCGCGGATCTTCTTGGCCCGCTTGGCCGGGTCCGAGGACAGCTTGTTCTTGCCGTCGTCGAGCTTGAACCGGCGGTTGGCGGCGAGCGCCCGGACACGGCCGGTGCCCGGCTCGACCGCGGCCAGCAGCAGCGCGTCGCGGTTGTTGATGCCGATCCGGTCGGAGATGTTCTCCCGGGTGGCCTTCTGCGCCTTGACGTCCAGCGAGCTCTGGATCCGGTAGCCGCCGCTCTTCAGGCGCCGCTCACGCTCGTACACGTTCTGGCCGAACTCGGGCCGGCTGAGCCACCAGCGGTAGAAGTAGTCGCAGAAGAAGCCCCAGTGGTTGACCTTGACCGCCGCGCAGCCGTTCCCGGTACGGGTGGCCGTCTTGCCGAGCTTGACCTTGATGGCGGTGTCGGCCTGGGCCGGGGTGATGTAGTTGAGGTCGCGCATGTTGCCGATGACCCAGTTGCGGCGGTCGAGCGCCTTCGGGTAGCCGATCGCGGTGGTCGGGTCGAAGCCGGTCGGTGCCTTGACCATGCCCGCGAGCAGGGCGGCCTCGGGAACGGTGAGGTTCTTGGGTGACTTCTTGAAGTACACCTGGCTGGCCGCGAACACGCCGTAGGCGCCGTTGCCGAAGGGAGCCGCGTTCAGGTACCGGCCGAGGATCTGGTCCTTGGTCAGCTCCTTCTCGAGCTGCATGGCGTACTTCATCTCGCTGATCTTGCGAGTGGGGGTGTCCTTGGTCGCGTTGACCACCTCGGTGGGGGTCGACGCCGAGTAGGAGAGCGACATCCGGACGAGCTGCATCGTCAGCGTCGAGGCGCCCTGCTTGTTGTTGTCCTTGCCGGTGTTGTTGACCAGGGCGCGGGCGGCGCCCTTGAGGTCGACACCGTTGTGCGTGAAGAACTCGTGGTCCTCGGCCGCGACGATCGCGTTCCGCATGTTGATCGAGATGTCCTTGAGCGGGACGTCGCTGCGGAACTCGTCGAAGAACACCGCGATGGGCGTCTTGTTGTCGGAGGCGAAGACCCGGGTCAGCTGGGGCGCGGTGGCGTGCTTGATCTCGCTCGGCAGGCTCGCGAAGCCCTCACTGCCGGCCTTGGCGGCCAGCCCGGACATGGCGACGGCGGGGAAGGCCGCGGCGGCCACGGCGACACCGGCGAGCAGGCCGCAGATCAGCAGCGAGGCCACGTTGGTGACGAAGTGGTGATCTCTTCCGCGCATCAGACAAATCCGTTTCGGAGGGTTCGGAGCACCGCGGGGGCGGGCACGCGAGCGGACTGTATCGATCTCGCGCAAGCGAAAGGCCGGTGGCTGGTCGCCACCGGCCTTACGCGTACGCCTGGGGTCAGGCCTTGGTCCACTTCTGGTTCGTCGTGCCGCCGCAGTCCCAGAGCTGGAGCTGGGCGCCGTTCGCGCTGTTCCAGTCCTTGATGTCGACGCACTTGTTGGCGGAGACGTTCACGAGGTCACCGGCAGCCGAGAGGGTGAAGCGCTGCACGGGGTTGCCGTTGCAGGTCACCAGCTGGATCGGGGTGCCGTTGGTCAGCGCGCCACCGGCCGGGTCCAGGCACTTGCCGAGGCCGCGCAGGGTGCCGTCGCTCTGCGGTGCCCACTTCTGGGCGGTGGAGCCGTTGCAGTCCCACAGCTGGAGCCGGGCGCCGTCGACCGCGTTGCCGCCCGGGATGTCGATGCAGCGACCGCTGAAGTTCGACTTGAGAGCCGTACCGCCGGTGGCGGGCGGCGGCGTGGTGCCACCGTCGGTCCAGGCCGAGACGCGGACGTAGTCGACGAGCATCGTCTGCGGGAACTGGGTGCTGCCGTCCGGGTAGCCGGGCCAGTTACCGCCGACCGCGACGTTCAGGATCATGAAGAAGTTGTGGTCGAAGACCCACTGGTCGCCGCCGAGGCTGGCCGGGGTGACCCGGAAGTACTCGGAGCCGTCGAGGTACCAGACGATGAGGTTCGGGGACCACTCGACCGCGTAGTTGTGGAACGCGTTGCTCAGCGGCTGGCCGATGTTGCGGTTGCCGCCGATGCCCTCGCCGCCGGAGTAGCCGGGGCCGTGCACCGTGCCGTAGAGGGTGTTCGGCTCCTTGCCGACGTTCTCCATGATGTCGATCTCGCCGGTGGCCGGCCAGTTGTTGCCGCCGAGCATCCAGAAGGCGGGCCAGATGCCCTGTCCCTTCGGAACCTTGATGCTGGCCTCGAAGCGGCCGTACCGCTGGCTGAACTTGTCCGCGGTCAGGATCCGGCCCGACGTGTACTGACAGGTGCCGTAGTGGCACTGGAGGTTCGACGGGTTCTCCTTGCGCGCCGTGATGGCGAGGTGACCCTGTCCGTCAGTCGAGACGTTGCTCGTGGAGTTGGTGTAGTACTGCTGCTCGTTGTTGCCGAAGCCGCCGCCACCGATGTCGAACTTCCACTTCGAGGCGTCGATCGGGGCGCCCGCGGCGCCGTTGAACTCGTCCTGCCAGGTGATGCCGCCGATGGCGGCATCCGCGTTGTCGTTGCGGGAGGCCGCGAAGAGGCCTCCCGTCAGGGTCACCGCGACGACAGCCGCGGCGAGGAGTATCCGGGTCTTGCGCATGGGGGATGCCCTCCGGGGGAAGAGGTTGTTAATACTTTTAGCAGTGTTTACAGATTCACCGTTACCAGTCAAGGGAGACGGGTTCCGGAACCCCCGGATAACGCCTTTTCTCTACAGCTTCTTGAAGAGACTGGGCAATGCGGTCGGCTCCCAGCCGGGCAGCGACGTGTGCGTCTCCTGAACCTGATATTCGACGCCCTTGAAGGTGACCAGCTGACCGGCGACGTAATCGGTGAACGGCGCCCAGGCCTTGGCCGCGGGAGCCGTCGTCGGCGGGGTGGTCGGCGCTGTCGTCTCAGCCGGCGGGGTCGTCGCCGGCGGGGTGGTCGGCTCGGCCGTCGGCGGCTCGCTGGTGGGAGCGGTGGTCGGCGGGGTCGTCGGCTCCGCGGGCGGCGTGGTCGGCTCGGCCGTCGGCGAGGTCGTCGGCGGCGCCTCGTCGCCGGCGGCGGCGAAGCTCACCGAGTCGACCTGCATGCGCGCCGGGAAGCCCGTGCCGGACCGGTCGGCGCCGACCGCGAGGCTCAGCGCCAGACGGAACGGCTGATCGGTGTCGAGGTTCTCCGGGGTCAGCCGGTCGATCTCCTGGCCGTCGACGGAGAGGACAACCTCACCCGGCGCCCAGTCCACCGCGTATGTGTGGAAGTCGTCGGAGAGGGGCTCGGTCAGCACGTCGAACGAGCCGAAGCTCTGCCGCCCGCTGCCGATCAGCTCGAAGGCCGGCCGCACACCCTGGCCCTCAGGCGTCTTGATGCGCGCCTCGACGTGACCGGAGGCGCCGCGCAGTGTGTCCCGGGTGACGAGCCGGGCCGACGAGAACTCGCCCCGGTCCTCGCGGCGCAGCACGATCGTCAGGTTGCCGTCGCCGTCCAGCCGGGCGTTGCGGGTGCTCTCCCGGAACTCGAGACCGTTGTCGGCCCGGTCGGTGTTCAGCACCCACTTCACCGGATCGACGGTGCTGCCCCGGCGGCCGCTGAAGTCGTCCGAGAACGCCCCTCGGGCCTCGCCGCGGTCGCGGGTGAAACGGTCGTTGGTCCCGTTGCGGTTGCGCTCCGACGCGTCGGCGGAGTCGTTGCGGGCCGGGATCCAGATGGCTGTCGCCAAACCGGCCGCGGCCACCACAAATGCGACGACGACTCGAGGGCGCAACCAGGTGGGCTGCGGCGGCGCGCTGTGTCGCGGCACGGGGGTACCTCCGGGGGCAAAGGTGCTGATGCGTCAGCAGAGACCTAAGAAGATCTGCGTCGAAACGTCAAGCGGTGATCAGTGAATTTAAAAAAAGATTCAGTTTTCAACGGCTGAAGCCGCTCGAAATGCGTATGGCCGTACCTTGAGGTCCGGTTTTGATCTCGCAGGTGTCGGTGAGCTCACCGACCAGCCAAAGACCCCAACCGCCGGGCTGATTCGGGGCCGGCCGGTGCAGATCCACAAAACCGAGACCCGCGCCTCGGTCGTCGACCTCACAGATCAGCGAATCGTCCTCGACCCACACCGTGAGGTGCCCGGTGCCACCGCCGTGACGGACCGCATTGGTCAGCAACTCGTTCACGGCCACGACGAAGTCGTCCAGCCGGTCACCGGTCAGACCCGACCCGCCGCCCCGGGCCGCGACGAGGTGCCGCAGCTCGGTGACCCGGCTGTGGTCGAACGCTTCGGAGATCAGGAGTTCCTTGCCGATGCCACCGACGGTAGGCGACGTCTGATCATTCCGCTGGGTGAGCGGCAGTATGGGATCGTCGGCACATGGCGGAATCAAGTGGGCTGCAGACCCCGCTGTGGCGTGCGATCGCCGTGTTCCGGATCGCCGCGCTGGTCTACGTGTCGGTGCTGGTGGTCCGCAACGTGGGCGCGTACGAGCGGCCGACGCTGGCCTGGCCGGTGCTCGCGGTCGTCGCCGGCTGGACGGTCTTCACGACGTACGCGTACGCCGACCCCGAACGGCGGCGGCCCCCGCTGCTGGTCGCCGACCTGCTGATCACCATGGCGGTGCTGACCACCAGCATCTGGGTCGTCGGCCGGGCCGCCCTCGAGGAGGGCCGCCCGACGCTGGCCGTGGCCTGGCACGTGGCCCCCGTCATCGCCTGGGCGGTCGCGGGTGGGCGGCGCTGGGGCATCGCGGCGGCCCTCGCGATGGGCGCCACCGACCTGGTCGTCCGGGCGCACTACGACCAGGCCGCGTTCACCGGCACGGTGCTGATGCTGATGGCGGCGACCGCGGTCGGCTACCTGGTCGGGCTGGCCGAGGTGTCCCAGCGGCGCCTCGAACGTGCCGTCCAGCTGGAGGCGACCACCCGGGAACGCGAACGGCTCGCCCGCGACATCCACGACTCGGTCCTCCAGGTGCTGGCGCTGGTCAAGCGGCGCGGCGCCGGTCTGGACGGGGAGGCCGGTGAGCTGGCCCGCCTCGCCGGTGAGCAGGAGGCCGCGCTGCGCACGCTGGTCACCGGGCGGACCGCGGAACCGGTGGACGAGCACGCCGAGGTGGACCTGATGACGTTGCTGGAGCCGTACGCGTCGGCGACGGTCTCGGTCGCGGCACCCGCCGGCGCGGTCCGGCTGCCCGCGCGGATCGCCACCGAGGTCGCCGCGGCGGTCTCGGCGGCGCTGGACAACGTGGTCCGGCACTGCGACCCGGGCACGAAGGTCTGGGTGCTGGTCGAGGACGAGCCGGAGGAGGTGACGGTGAGCGTGCGCGACGACGGCTGCGGCATCTCGCCCGAGCGGCTCGCCGAGGCCGAGGAGCAGGGCCGGCTCGGCGTGGCCCAGTCGATCCGCGGCCGGATCGCCGACGTGCACGGCACGGTCCGGATCACCTCGGCGCCCGGACAGGGCACGGAGGTCGAGCTGGCTGTCCCGCGCGTCGATAGGGTGAGCCGGTGACAGACGCACCCCGGACCCGGGTCATGGTCGTGGACGATCACCCGATGTGGCGCGAGGGCGTGAGCCGCGACCTGACCGCCGCGGGTTACGACGTGGTGGCCACGACCGGCGAGGGCCGTCAGGCCGTCCGGATCGCCGCCGCCGCCCGTCCCGACGTTGTTGTGCTCGACCTCCAGCTCCCGGACGTGTCCGGGGTCGAGGTGATCAACGGCCTGCTCGAGGCGGTGCCCGGCGTCCGGGTGCTGATGCTCTCGGCCAGCGGCGAGCAGCAGAGCGTCCTCGACGCGGTCAAGGCCGGTGCCAGCGGTTACCTGCTCAAGTCGGCCGCCCAGGCGGACTTCCTCGACGCGGTCGGGCGGACAGCTGCTGGTGACACCGTCTTCACGCCGGGCCTGGCCGGTCTGGTGCTGGGTGAGTTCCGCCGGCTGGCCGTGGAACCGGCGCCCGCGGACGGCATGACGCCGAAACTCACCGAGCGTGAGACCGAGGTGCTGCGCCTGGTGGCCAAGGGCCTGTCGTACAGGCAGATCGCCGAACGACTTGTCCTCAGCCACCGCACGGTCCAGAACCACGTCCAGAACACCCTCGGCAAGCTCCAGCTCCACAACCGCGTCGAGCTGACCCGCTACGCCATCGAGCAGGGCCTGGACTAGCTAGCGATAGTCGGGCGCGTTGGTTTCGTGCATGGCCAGCTCTTCGGCGCTGGCGCCGCCGCCGGCCGCGCCCGCGTCGTAGGCCACGCTGTCGGGGTCGTCGTCGATGCCCGAGCCCTCGTCGCTGGCCACCAGGCGGCCCACGGTCTGCGGGGAGTCGTCGTCGAGCTGGCCGTCGTCGTAGAGCGACACCGCCGAGTTCGGGTCCGAGGTCGGGCTGTCGCCCCACACGTCAGCGTCGAAGCGCTGCTGCTGGGAGTTGCCCACGGTCTCGTCGTACAGGTTGCCGTCGCCGTCGGGGTCCGGGTCGTTCGCGCCGACGTCGGGCTCTTCCTGACGCAGGTACTGGTCGACGGACTCGCCCTGACGCGCTTCCTCCGCGGTGTCGCCGAAGCGGTTGGAGCCGCCCGGGCCGACGCCGGCGAGGGCCGCCGGGTCGGGGCCGTCGGCCCAGCGGGGGCTCTCCACCGAGTCGTACGCGTTCGAGTCGTCGTCCGCGGTCTCGGGGAGGCCGGACGCCTCCGGGTCGGAGACTTCGGTCGGGTAGTCGTTGTCTCGCATGTCCCGCAATCTACCCGCGAGGATGCCCGGTCATGCCTGCCGCGGGGACTTCTGTCGGTAGCTCGTCGTCGCCGTCGAGCACGGCCCAGACGACCTTGCCGCCGGGCAGGACGAGGCTGCCCCAGCGCAGGGAGACCGAGTCGATCAGGAGCAGGCCGCGACCACCGTACGAGGTGACCGGCACCGGTTCGCCGGAGAACCGTGGCACGGTGGTGGAGTGGTCGCGGACGGCGACCGACATCGTGTCGCCGTGCCGGCCGAGCATGATCGTCATCGAGGTGCGCGCGTGCGCGACGACGTTGTTGACCATCTCGGTGACCACGATGCACGCCGAGGCGGCCAGTTCGGGGAGGTCCCAGCGGCCGCAGGCCTCGGTGACGAGCTCCCGGGAGCGGCGGGCCGCGCCCATGATCGGCTCCAGCGACACGTTGAGGAAGTGTCCGGGTGCCGGGGTGCCCAGCGCGCCGAAGGCCTCCGCCGGGCTGGGCCAGACGGGCAGTCCGCTGTCGTGCCAGGTGTCGCCGCCGGCGCCCGCGCTGATCACCACGTGGCTGCCCGGCCAGTCGGCTGTTTCGGCCGCGACACTGCCGAGCACGGTCACGGCCTTGTGCTCGCCGATCGCCAGCTCACTGACCTCGACGATCACCGCTTCGGGCTGGTCGGCCAGCACCTCGAGCAGGGCGGCGCGGACGGCCGGGGCGGTGGTGTCGTCGAGCACCCCGGTCAGCCGGACGACCGGATAGGTCTGTCCGGCGTCGATCTGATGTCGGACCTCGCTGGGCATGATCGCTCCATTGTGCATAACGCGTTTCGATCTCGCATTCCGGCGCGGAGTCGTCCCTGGTGCGAAGTTTCCGGCTATGTGCACTATTTGGGACAGAAGGGTCTGACGACGATGTACCCCGTGTCCCGGGGCTCATGCGCCTCAGCGGCCGGCGGGATGGAGACGCGCACTCCCTGTCCGCTTGTCAGCGGGCCGTGCGGTCGCGTGGTGGTGCTGCGGCTCGGCGTACCGGGTCATGGCGATGACCGACCCGAGCGTGACGACAAAACCGACCGCGGCCAGCCATTCCTTGCCCGGGTGGATGCGGTCGCCGAGCAGGAGCAGGCCCACGATCGCCGCGGGCACCGCGCCGGCGGCGTCCATCGCGGCCACTGCGGCCGTCGTCGAGCCTCGCTGCATGGCCAGGCCGAGCAGCAGCTGACCCACGATCGAGTGCGCGACCAGCAGATAGAGCAGCGGGTTGGTGCAGAAACCGCCGAACGTCTCCTCGGAGGCGAGCGGGCGGGCGGCGATGGCAGCCGCGGAGAAGGCGACGCCGGCCAGCGATCCGAGGACCACCGAGCCCATGGCGCCGTGCAGGCGTACGGCGAAGAAGCCGAGCACCGCGATGACCAGCAACGCGACCGCAAGGCCGATCACACCCGCGGCGCCGAGCGGGCGCGAGTGGGCGGGCTGGGCGGAGACCACCAGCGCGGTGATGCCGACCAGGAGCAGGGCGAGCAGGGCTATCTCGGCCTTGGGCAGACTCCACTTGAGCACCACCACGCCGAGCACCGCCGTCACCCCGAGCCCGGCCGCGACGCTGGCCTGCACCAGGAACAGCGGCAGGTCACGCCGGGCGACGAAGGCCAGCACGAACCCGAGGACCTGGCAGAACAGCCCGAGCAGATACGTACGGTGACAGGCGAGCCGCACCAGCAACTGCGGGTCGAAGGTGTGATGCACACTCGTCCGCGCGGCGGCCACGGACTGCAACAGGTTGGCCACACCGTAGGCGGCGATCATCGCGGCGAGATAGAACCAGCCCGACGACATCACCCGGCGAGAATAGACCAGCTACGGCGGGCCTTCAGGACGAACGGTGCGTCAGGCTTTTCCGCGCGCCAATCGTCCGAGGATTTCCTCGTGCAGGTGACCGTTGGTAGCGATGGCACTTCCGTCACCGGGTGCACGCTGTCCGTCGAGATCCGTGAAGGTGCCACCGGCCTCGGTGACGATCGGGATCAGCGCCGCGACGTCCCAGAGTGACAGTTCGGGCTCGACCATGATGTCGAGCGCACCCTCGGCGAGCAGCATGTACCCGTAGAAGTCGCCGTAGGCCCGGCTGCGCCACGAGTCCCGCATGATGTCCAGCATGGGCTCGAGCCGCCCGGCCTCCTCCCAGCTGTTCAGGCTGGCATAGCAGAAACTGGCGTCGCTGATCTTGCGAACGGCGGAGACGGACAGTTTGGTGGCGGACCGCTGGTGCTTGCCGGCGTAGGAGCCATGCCCGGTCGCGCCCCACCAGCGGCGGCCCAGCGCCGGTGCGGACACCAGCCCGGCGACCGGGCGCTCGCCCTCCATGAGCGCGATCAGCGTGCCCCAGATCGGCACTCCGCGGATGAAGTTCTTGGTGCCGTCGATCGGATCGATCACCCAGTGCCGGTTGCCCTGCCCGGCGGGCGGTGTCGACGCGCCGAACTCCTCGCCGATCACACCGTCGCGCGGCCGGGCCCGGGCCAGCGTCCCGCGGATCGCCTTCTCGACCGCGGTGTCCGCGTCGGAGACCGGCGTCAGGTCGGGCTTGGCCTCGACGTGCAGGTCCAGCGCCCGGAACCGCGCCATGGAGATCGAGTCGGCCGTGTCGGCGAGCAGGTGGGCGAGAGCGAGATCATCGGCATAGGCGGCCATGCCGGGCACGCTAGCGGATCACCGGCATGGTCCGGCGCGGCACGCTCGGCGGTCACACCATCTGGTCCCGCGGGTCCGGCTCACCGGCCCGCGAGCTCAACAGCCTCCGGTACGACGCCAGGCGCCGGGGGTCGGCCTTGCCCGCGGCGATCCACGCGTCGAGGGCGCAGTTGACGTCGGCGGCGGTGTGGCCGCAGTTGGGCGGGCAGTCGACCGTGCCCTCGACCAGGTCCGGGAAGCCGTGCAGCAGGCTCTCGGCGCTCACGTGCGCCAGCCCGAAGCTGCGGATGCCCGGCGTGTCGACGATCCAGCCGGGGTCGCCCTTCTTGTGGACCCGCGGCAGGCGCAGCGCCACCGCGCTGGTCGACGTGTGACGCCCCTTGCCGATCGCGCTGACCACGCCGACCGCCCGCAGCGCGTCCGGGACCAGGCGGTTGACCAGCGTGGACTTGCCGACGCCGGAGTGCCCGACCATGACGGAGATGTTCCCGGCCAGCTTGTCGCGCAGCTCGGTGAGATCGCTGTCCGGCTGGACCAGGACATACGGCAGGTCCAGCTCGGCGTAGTAGTCCAGCACCGCCGCGGGGCCGTCGAGGTCGGCCTTGGTCAGGCACAGCAGCGGCTCGATGCCCGCGTCGTACGCCGCCACCAGGCACCGGTCGATGAACCCGGTCCGTGGTGGCGGGTCGGCGAGCGCGCTGACGATGACCAGCTGGTCGGCGTTGGCCACCACGACCCGCTCGAGCCGGCCCTCGGGTGTGGTGTCGTCGTCGTCCGCGGTGCGGCGCAGCACCGAGGTGCGCTCGGAGATCCGCACGATGCGGGCGAGTGCCCCGGGCGCGCCGGTCGTGTCGCCGACCAGGGCGACCCGGTCGCCGACCACGACGGACTTGCGGCCCAGCTCCCGGGCGCGCATGGCGGTGATCAGCTCGTCCAGGTGCTCGGCGTCCTCGCGGATGCAGCCGTACCGGCCGCGGTCCACGGTGATCACCAGGGCGTCGATCGCGTCCTCGTGTTTGGGCCGGGTCCGCGTGCGTGGGCGCGAGGACCGTCCCGGCCTGATCCGGACGTCGTCCTCGTCGTACTCACGCTTGCTCGGTGACAGTGTCAGCTCCCGGTCACGAGGTCGGCCCAGAGCTCGGGGAACTCCGGGAGGGTCTTGGACGTACACGCTACGTCGGTGAGCTGCACACCCTCGACGGCGAGGCCGATCACCGCGGCGGCGTGGGCCATGCGGTGGTCGGCGTAGGTCTCGAAGACGGCCGGGCGCAGCGGGCCGGGGGTGATCTCCAGGCCGTCGGGGTGCTCCACGATGCCGGCGCCGACCTTGCCCAGCTCGGCCGCGAGGGCGGCGAGCCGGTCGGTCTCGTGGCCGCGGATGTGGGCGACACCCCGCAGCTCGGAGGGGGAGTCGGCCAGAGCCGCCAGGGCCGCGACGACCGGAGTGAGCTCGCTGACCTCCGAGAGGTCGGCGTTGATGCCGTGCAGGGCACCCGTGCCGCGCACGGTCAGGCCGTTGTCGTCCTGGGTGACCTCGGCGCCGAGGGCGGTGAGCAGCTCGGTCAGGCGGCCGACGGGCTGCCAGCTCTCCCGCGGCCAGCCCGCCAGCGTGACCGTGCCACCGGTGACCATGGCGGCCGCGAAGAACGGCGCCGCGCCGGACAGGTCGGGCTCGATGTCCCAGGTGCGCCCGTGCAGCGCGCCCGGTTCGACGGCCCAGACGTCCGGCACGCTCTCGTCGACCGAGGCGCCGGCGGCCCGCAGCATGTGGGTCGTCATGCGCAGATGCGGCGCGGACGGGACCGGCGGGCCCTCGTGCCGCAGGACCAGGCCCTTCGCGAAGCGGGGTGCGGAGAGCAGCAGCCCGGAGACGAACTGGCTGGACCCGGACGCGTCGATGACCGCCTCGCCGCCCTCGACCAGCCCGGTGCCCCGCACCACCAGCGGCAGCCCACCGGTCGGCGACGCGTCGATGACCACGCCGAGCGTGCGCAGCGCCTCGACGATCGGGCGCAGCGGGCGGTTGCGCGCGTGCGGGTCGCCGTCGAAGGTCACCGTGCCGTCGGCCAGCGCGGCGACCGGCGGTGCGAAGCGCATGATCGTGCCGGCGAGCCCCACGTCGACGCGGGCGGGCCCGCGCAGGGGGCCGGGCTCGACCCGCCACTCCTCGTCGCTCGTGGTGTCGATCGCGACGCCGAGCGCCCGCAGGCCCGCGGCCATCAGCGTGGTGTCCCGGGCGCGCAGCGGGCGGCGGACGACCGACGGGCCGTCGGCCAGCGCGCTGAGCACGAGAGCCCGCGCGGTCATCGATTTCGACCCCGGCAGGCGCACGCCGGCGCTGACCGGGGTGGTGGCGACCGGCGCGGTCCAGGGTCGAGCTTGAGCTGTCACGGCCCCCATTCTGCCGGTCGGGTACGACACCCCGCGCGGGGCAACACGAACGGCGCGAGCGGCGTAAGGTCCGTAGCCATGTGTGGGCGGTACGCGACGACGCGGAGCGAGGCCGACCTCAGCCTGCTCTTCGACGCCGTGACCGTCGCTGAGGCGCTGGGGCCGAGCTGGAACGTCGCTCCCACCGACCCCGTGCCGGTGGTCCGCCAGTCGCAGCGTCACGACGCCCGGGTTGTCGACACCGCCCGCTGGGGTCTGCTGCCGCCGTGGGCGAAGGATCCGCGGGCGGGCAGCCGCATGATCAATGCTCGCGCCGAGACCGTGGCGACCTCGCCGGCGTTCGCGCCCTCGTTCCAGCGCCGCCGCTGCCTGGTGCCGGCCGACGGCTGGTTCGAGTGGGTGCGCGACGGCGGCAAGCGCCAGGCTTACTACATGACACCGGCCGACTCGTCGGTGCTCGCCTTCGCGGGCATCTGGACGATGTGGCGCGAGGAGACGCTGACCTGCAGCGTTCTGACCACGGCGGCGCTGGGTGACCTGGCTGCCGTGCACGACCGGATGCCGCTGATCCTCCCGCGTGAGCGGTGGTCCGCTTGGCTGGCCGGCGGTGGTGACGCGCCCGCTCTGCTGGAGCCGCTGTCCCCGGCCGAGCTGGCCGCCATCGAGGTCCGCCCGGTCCGTCCCGACGTGGGTAACGTCCGCAACAACGGCCCGGAGCTCGTGACCGCCGCCGAGCCGGCCGTCGCGCCGGAGGCGACCCTCTTCTGACTGAGAAATTGATCTCCTGAGCCTGTCCGAATTGCCGTTTCGCGGCAAAACGTGAGGCACTTTTGCCCTATATGCAGGCACTTCTATCTGCAAACTTTGTTGCGAGATAGATAAGACCCTTGTTCTGATCTTCCTCCGTGCGATAGAAACCAGCGCCGGTGTGATGTCGGTCCGCACGGTGCGGACTGCCCATCACGGCTTTACCGGTACCCACGGGGGAGGTGGGCTGATGACACGTGCTCGAATGCCGCGTCCACATGAGGTCGCCATTGCCAGGCGCGACCCGCGACTGCTCAGTGCGATCGACGAACGCAGGTCCGACGAGGCCTGGAGGACCCGCGGAGCTTGCCGCTCCGTCGATCCGGAAACATTCTTCCCGGCACCCAACGAACCGTCCGAGAGCGCAGTCTCGCTCTGCGGCAGCTGTGTCGTCCAAGGGCCGTGCCTGGCCTGGGCGTTGCAGGTGGGCGATTGCCACGGTGTCTGGGGCGGGACCACACCCAGGGAACGCCGGGCGATGCTCGTCGCCTGGCGTGAACGTGTCCAGCCCGACGGCGAGGAAGTCGACGACGGACCGGACGAGGAAGATCGCCGCCTGCTCACCTTGGTGCCGATGAGCCAGTAGACATAGGAGCTGTGCACAGCTTCTCGATCGACACACCGCGCGGGCCGGCGGGGATCCGGATCACGGACCCCGCCGGCCCGTCCGTCAGTCAGCTCGTCCTCGGCCACGGCGCGGGCGGTGACGTGAACGCGCCCGACCTGACGGCGGTGCACGACATCGCCGTCGCGGCGGGGGTCCGGGTTGCTCTCGTGACCCAGCCCTACCGGCTCGCCGGCCGTCGCGCCCCTGCTCCCGCGACCCACCTCGACGACGCGTGGACAGCCGTGGTGACCGAGCTCGCCACCGCTGACCTCCCGCTGATCGTCGGCGGCCGGTCGAGCGGTGCGCGTGTCGCCTGCCGGACCGCGGCCGCCCTGGGCGCGGCCGGGGTGCTCGCGCTGGCCTTCCCCCTGCACCCGCCGGGCAAGCCGGACCGCAGCCGGGCCGGCGAACTCCCCGCCGGCATCCCCACGCTGGTGGTCAACGGCGACCGCGATCCGTTCGGCGTCCCCGAGGCGGGTGGCGCCGTCGAGGTGGCCGTACGCCCCGGAGCGGTCCACGATCTACGCCGTGACCTGCCCGGCACCGCCGCAGTCGTCCTCTCCTGGCTGGTCGCACACAGCTGGGCCCGCTGAGTCGGAATGCGGACAGCCTCCCCGCCGTTACATCACCCGGAAGCTGTACGTCGGAAGGGGTAACCAAGTGCGATCCGGAACCGGATTCGTCGAGCGTGACGGGCTGCAGGCGCGCAAGATGCAGGACCTGCTGCGCTCGCCCGAGTGGCCTGCTGCCACCCCGGCGCCCGTCCTCAAATCGGTGAGTGTCAGCACACCGGCGGTTTTTGAATCTGTTGACGGGGCACTACCCGTATCCTCGGCGGGGCGGTCGAGGGGAGACGTGCGGGTGACGCCAGCAGAGCGGACGGAACGGACCGAACGCAGCGAGAGGACCGAGGAGCGCCGGGCGCGCTTCGAGCGGGACGCGCTGCCGTTCGTCGACCAGCTGTACGCCGCGGGCCTGCGCATGACGCGCAACCCCGCGGACGCCGAGGACCTCGTGCAGGAGACCTTCCTCAAGGCCTTCTCGGCTTTCCACCAGTTCGAGGAGGGTACGAACCTCAAGGCGTGGCTCTACCGCATCCTCACGAACACCTACATCAACTCGTACCGGCGGAAGCAGCGGCAGCCTGTCCAGGCGCCGACCGAGGAGATCTCGGACTGGCAGCTCGCCTCGTCCGAGTCGCACACCTCCGCGGGCCTGCGCTCGGCCGAGACCGAGGCGCTCGACAAGCTGCCCGACAGCGACATCAAGGACGCGCTGCAGCAGCTGCCCGAGGACTTCCGCCTGGCCGTCTACCTCGCTGATGTCGAGGGTTTCTCGTACAAGGAGATCGCCGACATCATGAACACGCCGATCGGCACCGTGATGTCGCGTCTGCACCGCGGGCGGCGCAACCTGCGCAAGATGCTCGAGCAGTACGCGGCCGACCGTGGGATCACCCGTAGCTCCGGCGCGAGCGCCGCACAGGAGGCGTGAGCGACGTGAACGACGACGACCACAAGACGGACTGCAGCGTCGTGATCAGCGAGGTCTACCTGTACCTCGACCTGGAGTGCAGCGACGACCGGCGGCAGTTGATCCAGCACCACCTCGACGACTGCTCGGACTGCCTGCGGGAGTACGGCATCGAGCACGAGGTCAAGGCGCTCGTCGCCCGCTGCTGCGGCGACGAGACGGCACCGCAGGAGCTGCGCGATCGGCTCCGGGTCAAGCTCAGCGAGTACGTGGTCGAGGTGGAGACGCGGGAATACCTCCCCTGACCTCAGGCATGAAGAAGGGCCGGCAGCGTCTGCTGCCGGCCCTTCTTGTCGTCCACGGCTCAGGAGTTGGGGCGCTTGCCGTGGTTCGCAGCGCTCTTCTTCCGAGCCTTCTTCTTGCGCGACTTCTTCGCCATGGTGATCTCCGTTCGTCCTCGCGTCCAACCCGCCGATGGTAGACGGGTGGGCGGCGGCGCCCCGGCACGGCCCATATGCCCGCCCGCCCGGACCGTGATTGGATACCGTCACCGCGTCACTGCATCACCGCCCACGAGGAGGACTGCACCATGGCCGACGAGATCCGTGCCGAGATGGTGGCCAATGTGTGGAAGATCGTCGCCGCCGCCGGAGCCGAGGTCGAGGAGGGTGACACCCTGGTGATCCTCGAATCGATGAAGATGGAGATCCCGGTGCTCGCGGAGTCCGACGGGGTCGTGGCTCAGCTCGCGGTCAACGAGGGTGACGTGGTGCAGGAAGGCGACCTGATCGCCGTCATCGAGTAGTGCGGCCGGACAGCCAGCGCCGGAGGCGTCCACCGCGCCGGCGCTGACGCGGCACCAGCGGCACGGTGTATTCCTCCTCGGCCGCGACGACGGCCGCGGCGCGTTCGCGCACCTCGGCGTCCAGGCCGGGGGTCGCCAGGGCAAGCTGGGCCAGCGACCAGGCGATCGGGTGCCCGGCGGTCGCCACGTCGTCCAGCCGCCGTGTCACCAGCGTGCCCACGTCGGCGCGCGCCTCCGGGTCGATCCAGGCGCTCGTGACCAGGGCGAAGAGTGCCGCTTCGGTGATCTGGTCGGTGCCCTGGGTGGCAAGGTCCACCAGCAGGCGCCGCCGGGCCGATTCCGCCCACGGCTCGTCCGTGCGGTGGTGCAGCAGCCCCAGGCAGGCCCACACCTGCGAGCAGCGCGCCCACAGGGCCGGATCGTGCGCGGCCAGGGCCAGCCCGACCTCGTTGTCCGGGGCGGCGGGTGGCCGGGCGATCAACGCCAGCAGATCCTCCGGCTCGACCAGGACCAGACCCAGGGCCGCGTCGTACGCGGCCGGCGGATGCGGCCACAACGGGTGCGCCAGGCGATGCAGACGCTCGACGGCCTCGTCGGACGGCCGCCCCGCGACGAACGGCTCCCGCGCCGGGTCGGTGGCGGCGGCGGGCGCCGACGGCACCCGGCTCAGCCAGGGCTGATCGGCACAGCAGTCGGCCAGGTCGGCGTGCTCGTGGGTGGCATCGGGGTGATCACGCTGGAAGTCGGCCAGCCGCACCAGGTGGGCCAGGTCGCCGTCGGCGCGGTATCGCAGCCGGTGTGCGGTGTGGACGGCGCAGTCGAACTCCGGGTCCTTGGCCAGCGCCCGGTCGGCCCAGGCCAGCGCGTCGTCCAAGCGGCCGTGGTCAGCCAGGGTGCCGGCGATGTCCGCGTACACGGAGAGGTCCTCGGGGTCGTACATGACCGCGCGGCGCAGGGCGGCCAGGGACTCGGGGATGCGGCCGGCGCTCCGGTACGCGTACCCGAGCCAGATCTCGGCGAGTTTCGACGGGCGCAGCCGGGCGCCGCGGACGGCCCAGTCCACGGCCAGGGTCGCCTCACCGAGCCGGCGGGCGAGCGCTGAACCGGCACCGAGCAGCATCGCCTGCTCCGGGTGGGCCTCGACGGCGTGCCGCACCAGGGTCAGGTAGGGGCGCAGCGCGTCGCGACCGGCCTCGGGGGCGGGGTCGCCGATGGCGGTGCAGAGCTGCATCACGATCTGGGCCAGCAGGCCGGGCTCCATCCGGACGCCGAGACCGGGGTCGATGACCCACGGGACACCGGCCCAGTCGACGCCGGGGGTGTGCCCGCTGGCTGCCACGAGCAGGGGCAGACCGTCCTCGGGGCGGCCCGCGGCGGCGAGCAGGTGGGCCCGGGCGACCACGGTGCCGACAAACGCGTGCTGCTCGAGGGGGAAGAGCTCGAGGCCCCCGTCGGCGCGGGCGGCGAGGCGGCTGAGGAGCTCGTGGGTCTCCGGCAGGGTCGGCGCGTGCGCGATCGCGCCGGCCAGGTGGTCGGCGGCGTGGTGCATCTCGCCGCGTTCGAGCGCCGCGCGGGCCTGCTCGAGGTCGCGGTCGGCAGAGCGCCGGGACTCGTCCATGACCACGCCTTCCTCGCGTGGCACGCCGTGTGCCACCGACGCGAGCTTAGGCGACGAAAGTCGATATGTCAGGCCCGGATTTGCGCCTTTGCGTGCTCGAAACGTTGCGATTCAAGCCTGTTGCGTGCAAGACTGCGCACCGAATGAGCGGAAGTGCGCACGAGAGGACGATCCAGTGACTCAGCGAGGCCAGGGCATGGCGGCGGACATCGCAGAGCAGCCGGGAGGTTACGCACGGCTGCTGGAGGGAGAGCCCGCCCAGGCGATCGCAGCAGTCGCTGCGCGCGTGGCCGAGCGGCGCCCCCGGCACGTGGTGTTCGTCGGCCGGGGCACCTCCGACCACGCGGCCCTCTACGCGGCCTACCTCACCGAGATCCGTCTGGGCATCCCGGTCGGGCTCGCGTCGCCCAGCGCGATCACGCTCTACGGCGCCCGGCCTGATCTGGCCGACGCCCTCGTGGTCGGTGTCAGCCAGAGCGGTGGCTCGCCGGACCTCACCGAGGTGCTGAAGGTCGCCCGGGAGACCGGCGCCCTCACCCTCGCGGTGACGAACAACCCCGCCTCCACGCTGGCGCAGACCGCCGAGCTGTCGATCGACGTCGCCGCCGGTCACGAGCGTGCGGTCGCCGCCACCAAGACCTACACGGCCGAGCTGCTCGCCCTGCTGCTGCTGGTCGAGGGCATCCGCAACGGCGACGGCACACTGCCGGCCGAGGAGCGTACGGCGCTGGAGAAGCTGCCGCAGCTCGCCGAGGACGCCCTCAGCGACCGCGGCGCGGACGACCTGGCCCAGCGCTACCGCTTCGCGTCCCGGCTGGTCACCACCGGGCGCGGTTATGCGTACCCGACGGCACGGGAGACCGCGCTCAAGCTGATGGAGACGTCGTACCTGCCGGCGCTGGCCTTCTCCGGTGCCGACCTGCTGCACGGCCCGCTCGCCATGACCGACCCCGACGTACCCGTACTGGCCGTCGTCGGCAGCGGCCCCGGCGGGCGGTCGATGGCCGACGTGGTCACCCGCCTCGGCGAGCGCCGCGCTGACGTCGTGACCGTCGGCGCCACCGACATCCCCGGCGCCTCGGGCCGCCTGGTCGTCCCCGAGGTCGACGAGCGTTACGCCCCGCTGCTGGACATCCTGCCGCTGCAGAAGCTCGCGCTCGCCCTGGCGCTGGCCCGCGGCGAGGACCCGGACGCACCCCGAGGCCTCAACAAGGTCACCTCCACGCTCTGATCATGGGAGTCCGCGGCGTGGGCATGGCAGGCTTGTGCCGTGTCCACGCTCCGCGATCTCGCCGAAGAGCACACCGCCCTCGGTCCACCCGACATCGACCACCTCACCCGGCTCGCCGGCGACTGGCAGCTGCTGTCCGATCTGTCCTTCGCCGACCTGCTGCTCTGGGTGCCGCTCCGGGGTGAGGAAGGCAAGCCGCGCACGTTCCTCTGCGTCGCTCAGGTCAGGCCGAACACGTCGTCGACGGCGTACCAGGACGACCAGGTCGGCAAGATCGTCGGCGGGGCCGAGGTCGCGCACCTCGACATCGCCTTCGCGCAGGGACGGATCTGGCGTGAGGGCGACCCCGTCTGGTACGGCGACACTCCCGCCCGCCACGAGGCGATCCCCGTGCGCCTCCGCGGGCCGGACGAGAACATCGAGGTGATCGCGGTCATCGGCCGTGACACCAACCTGTCCACCGCGCGGACGCCCAGCCAGCTCGAGCTCAACTACCTGACCACGGCGGACGACCTGGCCCAGATGGTCGCCGACGGCACCTTCCCGCCGCCCGCGCACCCCGGCGAGACCACGTCGGCGCCGCGCGTCGGTGACGGCCTGATCCGCCTCGACGCCGGTGGCAAGGTCACCTATGCGAGCCCGAACGCGCAGTCCGCGTACAGGCGGCTCGGTTTCAACGCCCACCTGGTCGGCGAGGAGCTCTCCGCCCTGTCCAGCCGGCTGGCCGCCGACCCGCTGGAGGGCACCGACGCCGCCGAGCGCATCCTCACCTCCCTGCGCGGCGAGGCGCCTCCGCGCAAGGAGGTCGAGGCCCGCGGCGCGACGGTGCTGATCCGGGCCCTGCCGCTGATGCCCGCCGGTGTGCCGATAGGGGCGCTGGTGCTGGCCCGTGACGTCACCGAGGTCCGCCGGCGTGACCGCGCCCTGATGACCAAGGACGCGACGATCCGGGAGATCCACCACCGGGTCAAGAACAACCTGCAGACGGTGGCGGCCCTGCTGCGCCTCCAGGCCCGCCGGGTGAACGCGCCCGAGGCCCGCGTCGCCCTGCAGGAGTCCGTCCGCCGGGTGGCCTCGATCGCCCTCGTGCACGAGACGCTGTCGATGTCGAGCGACGAGGCGGTCGACTTCGACGGCATCGTGGACCGGGTCGCCACCGCCGCGAGCGAGGTCGCCGCGACCGAGATCACGGTGAAGATGCGCCGCGAGGGCACGTTCGGCGTGCTGCCGGCCGAGATCGCCACCTCGCTGGTGATGGTCCTCAACGAACTGCTGATCAACGCCGTCGAGCACGGCTTCCCCGCACCGGACGAGGACGCCCCGCCGCCCGAGCCGTCGCTGACCCCGCCCGCGCCGACGGGCGAGGTCGTGGTGTCGGCGCACCGCTTCCGCAAGCAGCTGCACGTCACCGTGGCCGACAACGGGCAGGGTCTGCCGGACGACTTCGCGGCCGACGCGAGCACCCGCCTGGGCCTCCAGATCGTGCGCGCGCTGGCCACGGGCGAGCTGCGCGGCAGCATCGAGCTGCGCAACCGCGCCGGCGGCGGCACCGAAGCCGTCCTGGTCGTCCCCCTCGGCAAACGATGACCCACGCACCTCGACCGGTGATGCCCTACGCGACCGCCGAGGATCTGCGGGCGGCGGCCGGGGCGTTCGCGGCGGCGCCGGACCGTGCGGCCGCCAGGTCGGCGGCCGCCGACCTGGCGTGGGTGGCGGTCGACGACGCGGTGGCGGTCTCACCGCTGGCCGCCGAGGTGGTCTCGACCGCTCGCCGCCTGGTCGAGGACGGTTTCCGCTGGCGGGCCGACGCCTTCGCGGTGGTCATTCACGCGCTGGACCACGACCACGTGTGGCGGGATCTGCGGGCGCAGGTCCGCACCTACCGCGGCCAGTACGACGAGAGCATCGCCCGGGAGCAGGCGGTCGCCGAGGCGCTGCAGGGCTTCGACGGCCGGGTCCGGGACCTGCTTGCCGACCCGGATCCGGAGACCCGGTCGCTCGCGGCCCTGCTCCTGACGCGGATCTCGCCGGAGCCGGAAGCCGACCGGGAGCTCCTGCTGCTGCTCGCCGGCGCGGACAACGACGATCTCGCCCGCGGCTGCCTGGGGCGGGCGATCCTGTCACTGGGCGAGGACGGCGCTCTCGAACTGCTGGCGGACCCGTCCCCGGTCACGCGGTACAGGATCGCCCACCACCCGTGGGAGCTCGCCGATTCCGCCGGCCGGGCCCGCGTCCTGGAGATCCTGGGCGAGACGCCGCTGCCCTGGGAGAGCTGGAACTGGCCTGCCGAGGTGTTCTAACCCTCACCGGCGGAGCGGGTGACCACCCCGGGGCCCCACCGCAGGCCGGCGGTCGTGGGTGCCTCCGAGCCGGCCGGGCGCCGCTCGAAAAGCACCAGCGTGAAACCGTCCATCCGGCAGGTCAGCAGCCGGGTGAAGGGCGCCAGCGCATACTGCGTCGCGGCGGAGAGCTGATCGGTCTCCCCGGCCCGGCGGCCCGTCTCCAGGTTGTCGGCGCTCAGGACCCAGACCCGTCCGGTACGCATCAGACAGGCGTCCGGATCGGTGCACTCGGTCGCCCAGAACGAGGCGTTCCGCAGCTGGTCGGAGCGCAGCAGCGCGTCACGGGGCACTGAGTCACCGAGGTAGTAGCGCAGGGCCGTGTCGGTGAACTGCCACCCGTCGCGAGGGGCGTAGATGATGGCGTCACCCGGCCGGGCGTTCGCTGCGACCATGGCGGCGGCCTGCCGGTAGTCGAAGCCGGAGTGCGACCGGCGCATCTCACCCTGGGCGGGCAGCCCGACCAGCGCGACGACCAGGACGACCGCGACCGCGTGCCACAGACGCAGGCCGGCCAGCGCACGCCCGGCGACCAGGCAGAGCAGCGGAACGACGAAGTACAGGTACCGGCCGACGAAGATCGGTGTGACGAGCTGATCGACGAGGTAGAGCGTCAGGACCGGCAGCACCGCGGCGATGAAGATCAGCGTGGCCCGGCGGTCCGGGTCCGCACGCACACCGAGAGCGGCCAGGGTGCACACCGCACCGCCGACGATGCCGGAGACGAAGAGGTGACCGGCGATCCCCGCGAGGTCACTCGGCGTCGCCGCGGCGAGCCAGTCCAGCTGGGAGTCCCGTTGATCCAGGCCCAGCAGCGTGAACGGCAGGACACCTGCCACTGCCGGCGCCACCGCCGGTACCCACGACAGCAGGCGTCGCCGGGCCAGGACAGCCACCGTGATGCCGTGCCCCAGAAGCAGCAGCAGGGCGATCTGATGCGACCAGCCGAGCAGCAGGACGCTCACGGCGTACGCGATCCAGATCTTGAAGTTGGATCTGTCCAGGGCGCGGAGCAGCAGCAGGGTGGAGAGGGCCGCGAAGAGGCCGGCGAAGGCGTAGCCACGGGCTTCCTGGGCGTAGCGGGACGCCACCGGCATCGCCGTGACCAGGAGGCCGGCCAGCAGGGCGGTCCGTGGATCCCAGAGCCGCCGCGCGAGCAGAGCCACCACCGCGGTGGTCGCAGTCACCGCCAGCACGGACGGCATCCGCAGCGCCAGGATCGAGTCGCCGGACCACCGGGTCCAGACGTGGGCGAGCAGGTAGTACGGCACGGTCACGCCGTCGATGTGCTGCCCGAGGGCGAAGATCTGCGGGACCGTGCGGGTGGCGGCGCTCCAGGTCGCCAGCTCGTCCCGCCACGGCTCCGGGCGGGCCACGCCGAAGCTCACCACCAGGCCTGTCAGCACGGCCGGGGCCAGCCAGCACAGCAACCGCCCGGCCGCGCGACCACGCGACCTCACCCGTGCGGCGGCGACCGCCGCGGGCGACGGTGCTGCGGGTGCGAGCGTCTGCACACTTTCAGGGGTAGCAGGTCACCCTGTGTGCACATGAGCGAACGCCGTGTCCGTCACCACACTCCCGCAATCTGGACCGCACTGGCCGAGAAGGGCAACGCGTGAGAGGCTTACCGGCATGACCGCTGCAGTTGACCGCCGCTTCGTGGCCCGGCGCCACGTGGACTACGGCCGTGTCCGCAGCGCGATGTGTCCGGCTTCCTGACGCCGCCCGATCTCTATTTTTCGGGCGCGCAAGACGCGCCGGCCCTCGCCAGACACTGAAGTCGCGAGCCCTCACAGGTGGCCGATCGCGTTTCGCGCGCTCACCGGCTGAAATACCTGGAGGAACGCCGACATGGCGCTGGACAGCACCCCGGCCACCAAGCCCGCCGCTCGCCCCCGTAAGGCGCGTGGCGAAGGCCAGTGGGCGCTCGGACACCGCGAGCCGCTGAACCCGAACGAGCGGATCAAGAAGGACGACAACCCGCTCAACGTCCGGGCCCGGATCGAGAACATCTACGCGCACACCGGCTTCGCGGGCATCGACCCTCAGGACCTGCGCGGACGTTTCCGCTGGTGGGGGCTCTACACCCAGCGCAAGGCGGGCATCGACGGCGGCCGCACGGCGATCCTCGAGCCGCACGAGCTCGAGGACGAGTACTTCATGCTCCGCGTCCGCATCGACGGCGGCGCGCTCAACCTCGCGCAGCTGCGCACGATCGCGGAGATCTCCACCGAGTTCGGCCGCGACACCGCCGACATCACCGACCGGCAGAACATCCAGCTGCACTGGATCCGCGTCGAGGACATGCCGGAGATCTGGCGCCGGCTCGACGCCGTCGGCCTGCAGACCACCGAGGCGTGCGGCGACTGCCCGCGCATCGTGCTCGGCAGCCCCGTCGCCGGTGTCTCGACCGAGGAGGTCATCGACCCGACCCCGGCGATCGACGAGATCCTGAAGCGCTACATCGGCGACCCGCGCTACTCCAACCTGCCGCGGAAATTCAAGTCGTCGCTGTCCTGGCTCGCCGACACTCCGTACCAGGTCAACGACATCTCGTTCCTCGGTGTGCAGCACCCGGTGCACGGGCCCGGCTTCGACCTCTGGGTCGGCGGCGGCCTCTCCACCAACCCCCGACTGGCCGAGCGCCTCGGCGTGTGGGTGCCGCTGGACGAGATCCCGGACGTCTGGGAAGCCGTCGTCAGCATCTACCGCGACTACGGGTACCGCCGGCTCCGCACCCGGGCCCGCCTCAAGTTCCTGCTGGCCGACTGGGGTGTCGCGAAGTTCCGGGAGATCCTCGAGAAGGAATACCTGGGCCGCGCACTCGTCGACGGGCCGTCGGCCGAGCTCCCCGAGAAGCCGATCGACCACATCGGCGTCCACAAGCAGCGCGACGGTAAGAACTACGTCGGTGCGGCACCCGTCGTCGGCCGGTCCTCGGGCAAGCAGCTCAGCGCCGTCGCCGACCTCGCCGAGGCCCACGGATCCGACCGGGTGCGCCTCACGCCGTACCAGAAGCTCCTGGTCCTGGATGTGGCCGACGACCAGGTGGAATCCCTGGTCACCGGGCTCCAGGGAGTCGGGCTGGAGGCCCGGCCGTCGGCCTGGCGCCGCGGCACGATGGCCTGCACCGGCATCGAGTACTGCAAGCTCGCGATCGTCGAGACCAAGGCCCGCGGCGAGGAGCTGGTGGCCCGCCTCGAGGAACGCCTCCGCGACTTCGACGCCGACATCTCGATCCACATCAACGGCTGCCCCAACGCCTGCGCCCGCACCCAGGTCGCCGACATCGGCCTCAAGGGCATGCTCGTCATGAACGCGCAGGGCGAGCAGGTCGAGGGCTTCCAGGTCCACCTCGGTGGCGGCCTCGGCATGGCCCAGGGCCAGACCGCCGGCTTCGGCCGCAAACTGCGCGGCCTCAAGGCCACCGCCGAGGAGCTCCCGGTGTACGTGGAGCGGCTCGCCCGCAACTACCTCGCCGGCCGCAGTGACGGTGAGTCCTTCGCCGACTGGGTGATCCGGGCGGAAGAGGAGCTTCTCAAATGAGCGACGCCCGATCAGCCCCGCTGTACTGCCCGTACTGCGGCGAAGAGGACCTGCGACCCAACGAGGCTTCACACGGAGCATGGGAGTGCCACTCCTGCGCCCGCGTATTCACGGTCAAGTTCAACGGACTGCTCGCCAAGGGAGTGAACCGATGACTGTGGTGACCGCAGCCGGCCTGGGACTGGTGTCCCTCGGGGCGCCCGCCGCCCCCGCCGACCCGACCCGCCGTCCCGCAACCGAGCTGAAGTCGCTGGCCGACGCCGCCGGCATCGCTCTCGAAGGCGCCCCCGCCGAGGAGATCGCCCGCTGGGCGACCAGCACCTTCGGCGACCGCTTCTGTGTCACCAGCTCGATGGCCGACGCCGTTGTCGCCCACCTCTTCTCCCGGGTCGCGCCCGGCGTCGACGTCGTCTTCCTCGACACCGGCCTCCACTTCCCGGAGACCCTCAAGGTCCGCGACATCGTCGCCCGGACCATGGACGTCAACGTCCGCTCGATCCGCCCGCGCAAGACCGTCGGCCAGCAGGACGGCGAGTTCGGACCCCGGCTCTTCGCCCGCAGCCCCGACGAGTGCTGCTTCCTGCGCAAGGTCGAGCCCCTCGAGCGCGCCCTGAGCGAGTACGACTCCTGGGCCACCGGCCTGCGCCGCGACGAATCCCCGACCCGCGCGAACACCCCCGTGGTGGCGTTCGACGCGAAGAAGGGCAAAGTCAAGGTCAACCCCATCGCGGCGTGGACGCAGGCGGACGTCGACCGCTACATCGCCCGCTGGAACGTCCCGGTCAACGAGCTGTTCAAGAAGGGCTACGGCTCGATCGGCTGCTGGCCCTGCACCCGCCGCACCAAGGCCGGCGAAGACCCCCGCGCGGGTCGCTGGGCGATGTTCGAGAAGACCGAATGCGGCCTGCACGTCTAGCTGTCGTTCTGGTCGCCCACGGCAGCCGCGACCCCCGCGCCGCCCAGGCCACGGAAGCGTTGGCCCGGGCGGTGGGGGAGGCGTACCCGCTGTGGGACGTCCGAGCGTCCTACCTCGACCACAGCGTCCCCCGCCCTCGCCAGGTCCTCGCTGATTTTGAAGCCCGGGGCCACCGCCGCGCGATCATGCTGCCGCTGCTTTTGACGGCGGCCTATCACGGCCGCGTCGACGTCCCGGGAGAGATCACTGCGGCCCGGGCGGACGGCCTGACCCTGGACGTCACTCTCGCCGACGTCCTGGGCCCCCTCAACGGCACTGTCCCCACCGACCTCCTGAACGCCCTCCAATCCCGCCTGGCCGAAGCAACCGACGGCGACGAGGCCGACCGGCTGGATGCGGTTGTGCTGACGGCGGCCGGGACGCGTGACGCCGGTGCCCGGGCGACGGTTGATCAGGCTGCGGCGGCGCTGGGCGCTCGCCTGGGGATCCCGTGCCGCGTTGCGTATGCCTCGGCGGCCCCACCGCTCTCCGGCGAGGCTGTGGCCGAGCTCCACGCTGAGGGGCACCACCGCGTCGGGCTGGCGTCCTACTTCCTCGCACCGGGGCTGCTCTACGACAACACGGTCCGCTCTGCGCGTGAAGCCGGCGTCGTCGCCGTGGCCGAGCCCATGACGGACACGCCCGACCTTGTCGCTCTGGTCGCAAGCCGCGTCAACGCAGCCGCAACGGCCCGCCCAGCTGCCGCCTACGCCGCCTGAGCGGATCTTTCCCGGGCACGGACCTGGCAGGGTGCGGATGCCCGCTCATGAGCCGCCAGGCGATTGGGTGTCCGCACCCGGTCTCGGCGTGAGCGACGGTCAGATCCATGCAACCAGGCACGACCCGCCCTAGCTCTTGATCGTGAGTCCGGGGACTTCTCAGCGGGCGGACGATCAGGCACAACCCCGCCCTGGCTCTTGATCGTGGGTCCGGGGACTTCTCAGCGGGCGGACGATCAGGCACAACCCCGCCCTGGCTCTTGATCGTGGGTCCGGGGACTTCTCAGCGGGCGGACGATCAGGCACAACCCCGCCCTGGCTCTTGATCGTGGGTCCGGGGACTTCTCAGCGGGAGCAACGGTCAAGCACGACCCCGCCCTGGTCGTTGACCGTGGTCCGGGGACCTCTCGGCGTGGGCGACGGGTTGTTGATCGTCGGTCCGGCGCGCCCGCTTGATCGTTCTGGGTGTATCGGTATTCGTTGATCTCTGTGCATGACGTTGTGTTACGGCGACGCTGTGTGATCACCGCCACCGTTCACCATCCACAACGGACAGCTCTCACGTCTTTGGTAATGGTGTCAACGATAACGATAATTTCGAGATCATTTCGCGATGCGAGTGATCGCATTCATGCCGTGCGTCACCATTGCCCGGCGTAATCGGTTGGAAACAGCGCATGATCGGACTCTGTCACCACTCGGTCACCGGAACGGGTTCGGTGCGGGGATCCGGACAGCACGACGCCCCGGTGCCGATGTGGCCCGGGGCGTGAATGCTGTGAGGGGATTGTTCAGGCGGTGGGGGCGCTGACACGAAGACCGCCGCGACGCTTCACTGCGCGTCGTTCGTCTTCGCTCATACCGCCCCATACGCCGGCGTCCTGACCGGACTCGAGCGCCCAGGAGAGGCACGACTCGGTCACGGTGCACCGCCGGCAGACGGCCTTGGCCTGCTCGACCTGCAGGAGCGCGGGTCCGGACGTCCCGATCGGGAAGAACAGCTCCGGGTCCTCGTCGCGGCAGATCGCATGGTGACGCCAGTCCATGGCGGCAACACTCCTTGTTTCGGATTGGGTAATGAATTGGTGCTGCTTACTTTTATCTGCATCCGCACCGGATGAATCAGTACTGGAGCCGACGGACAGCGTTCGTCCGATCACCGGTGCGTGAGCAAGCTTTGTTCATGAAGCCGTTCCGCGCCTTCTGGATTAGGAACGTGCGCGAGCGGCATCGGGTTACTTCTTATCGCTTGTGAATGCTTTCACGAACTCCCGCGATGTCAAGGGTAGCGCTCGGAAATTCTCCAAGCGGGTGAGCTAGCTCACGACCCCTTTGTCCGGTTCTGGGGGAAGTTCCAGGACCCGCGGACGAACGCTCCTATCAATGTAGTACGGTACGCGCCCCGATGCCGACCTTTTGCCCGTCTTTCTGTAACGGATCGTGAGGACGTTCCGAACTGCCTACCCGTTCGTCAGCAGATCACACGCAGAGCTTCGGGGACGGACAGGAAGTGCACCTTCTGGCGCTCTCCCAGGTAGTCACCGTCCAGTTGGAAGGCCTGGGGGCGGCTCGCGATGACCGTGAACTCGGCCTGGTCGTGCATCCGGAGCACGTGTTTGCCGTGCGGATCGGCGTTCCGGGAGACCATCTGCGTCACTGTCCGTGTTGTGCTGGCGATGTATAGGTTACGAACGGCCAGCAGGTCAAGTCCCCGATCGAACGAGGCGTCCGGGTTGGGGTTGATCGCGCGGTCGCCGACATAGGTCCACGGAGCGGTGTTCTGGATGATGACCGTGCCCAATCCGGTCTCCGGTTCCTCGCCGGGTCGCTCGATCGAGAGCGGTGGCGACTTGCGGTCCTCGCCGGAGACGATCTGGCTGAAGATCGACCGGAAGTAGAGCGAAGGGGTCGACGTCCGGCCGCGCAGCCGCGCCTGCTCGACCCGGCGCACCACCGCGGCGTCGAGACCGAGCCCGGCGGTGAAGGTGAAGTAGCGGTCGTCGGCCCGGCCGAGCCCGATGACCCGGTGCCGGCCCGACCGCAACCCGTCGAGGATCACACCGGTGCCCTCGACCCAGTCGCGGGGCAGGCCCAGCGCGCGGGCGAAAACATTGGTCGAGCCGCCCGGCACCACGGCGAGGGCCGGCAGGCGGAACGCAGGAGCCGTACCGCGGGCGGCCAGCCCGGGCTCCGCGGTCATCAGCCCGTTCACGGCCTCGTTGACCGTGCCGTCACCGCCCAGGGTCACCACGACATCCACGCCGCTCTCGGCGGCCGACCGGGCCAGCGCCGCGGCGTGACCGCGTTTGCGGGTGTACTCGACCGTGAGGTCGACCTCGCTGCGCAGGGCCCGCACCAGCACGTCGCGGCTGCGCTCATTCGTCGTGGTGGCTTTGGGATTAACCACCAGTAACGCTCGCATGGGCGGCACTGTACCTCTCAGGAAGGCGCTGAGCTGGCCGGTATCGTACAGCGGTGACTCCCCGAGAACTGGATTCCCCGGCCACCCTCACCTGGGCCGTGCGCCTGCTCTTCGCCGAGGCCGTGGCGCTCGTGGTGCTCACCGCGTACCTGCTGGTCCTGATCTTCACGACGGATTTCAGCAGCATCGTGGTGGCGGTGGCACTGGCCGTCTTCACGGCCGTCGGTGCGTTCGCTGTGGGCCTGGTCGCCCGCTCGCTGGCCCGCCGCTCCTCGCACGCCCGCGGCCCGGCGATCGTGGTGCAGCTCTTTCTCATCGCCGCCGGCGGCTTCCTGCTCCAGACCGGTACGCCCTGGATCGGCATTTTGCTGATGGCGTTCGGCGTGGGTGTGGGACTGCTATGCGTGCTGCCGCCGACCACCCGAGCACTCGGTCTCGACTGAACGCCACTTCCCGTGCGCGTTTCAAGGCCTACTCTGAATGGCGAATCACAAGGGGGTGAGGGCAGTGGCCGGATCGACGGTACGCCCACCGGCATATCAGCTGCTGGCGGACGAGCTCCGCGAGGAGATCACGTCGGGGCGGTTGCAGCCCGGCTCACGGCTGCCACCGGAGCCTGAGCTGTGCGTACGCTCCGGGGTGAGCCGCAGCACAGTTCGCGAGGCCTTACGCCTGCTCGCGAGCCAGCACCTGATCGTCACGACCCGCGGTGTCACGGGCGGCAGTTTTGTCGCGCATCCCGACGCCGAGCAGCTGTCCGAGGCGCTCTCGACCGGACTGAGCCTGCTGAGCAATTCGGCCGAGGTCGGCATGGCCGATCTGCTGGAACTGCGCCGGGCGCTGGAGATCCCCGCCGCCGGGCTGGCGGCCGAGCGGCGGACGGACGCCAACCTGGTCGAGATGCGCGGGGCGATGATCGACCCGGACCTCGACGAGCTTTCCACGATGCTGGCCGCACACGCCGCTTTTCACTCCGCGGTGGCGTCGGCGACCGGCAACCCGCTCTACGAGCTGGTCACCCGTCCGCTCTACCACGTCACCTACGGCGAGGAGGTCGTGGAAAATCTGCCCCACGACTACTGGCTGAAGATCGACGCCGACCACCGTGAGCTGCTGAGCTGTGTGCGGAGCCGTGACTCGGCCGCCGCGATGGCGGTCGGCCGCCGGCACCTGGACTACATCGCGACCGCGAACGCCCGCTGAGACCAGATCAGATCTCGGTCCGGCGGGTGAGCAGGCGGATCGTCGCGTGCCGCCCGTTTGCCTCCGCCGAGGCCGAGGTCGTGAGCGCGGTGAGCACCTTCCACGCGAACGAGGACTCGGACGGCAGGCGGGCGCCGCGGACCGTCGACACCGTGACCTCGACCGTGAGCGCGTCGTCGGTCACCGCGAAGCGGCACTCGAGCTCGGCACCGCGCGTGGCGATGGCGAGCAACATCGCGCAGGCCTCGTCGACCGCGATGCGCAGGTCCTCGATCTCGTCGAGCGCAAAATGCAGGCGCGCGGCTAGACCGGCCGTAGCTGTGCGGAGCACGCCGAGGTAACCGCCGTCGGCGGGCACAGTCAGCAGCACGACGTCGTCTCCGAACGCCGGCTCCGGATGCGTTGTCTGCAGCTGAGTCACCGACCCCATCCTCCCGATGGACGGAACTCTAGCGCCTGGCGGGGGAGGACCGCTCGGCGAGTTGCCGGAGAGCGGAACCGGTCAGCCGATACGGCAGCCAGTCCTCGGTGACCTTCGCCCCGATCGCGGCGTAGAACTCGGCCGCCGGGTTCCAGTCCAGCATCACCCACTCGAGACGCTGATAACCGCGCCGCACACACTCGGCGGCCAGCGTGGCCAGCAGAGCTGATCCGGCACCGGTGCCTCTGGCCTGCGGGCGGACGTAGAGGTCCTCGAGATGAATGCCGTGGGTGCCTTCCCAGGTCGAGAAGTTCAAGAACCACAGTGCAAAGGCGTACGGGGAATCCTGCGCGTCGACCGCGACATGACCGAAGAGGGCGGGCTGCGGGCCGAACAGGGCCGCCGTCAGCTGTTCCTCGGTGAGGTGGCAGGACTCCGCGGCACGCTCGAAGTCGGCCAGCTCGTGCACCATCGCGACAACGGCCGGCACATCGTCACGATGCGCCGGCCGGATCGTTGCGGGACTCACGCCTGCTTGGTCTCCCAGAAGATCTTCGAGATCTCCTCGATCTTGCCGAGGAGCTCCTCGCCGACCTTCGGGTCCATCGAGCCCTTGGCGCCGGAAGCGCCCGCGAGCTTGGTGGCCTCGTTGAACAGCTGGTTCAGGTTCGGGTACTTCTCGAAGTGCGGCGCCTTGAAGTAGTCGGTCCAGAGCACCCACAGGTGGTGCTTGACCAGCTCGGCGCGCTGCTCCTTGATCAGGATGGCGCGGGTGCGGAACTCGGGGTCGGTGTTCGCCTGGTACTTCTCGGCGATGGCCTTCACCGACTCCGCCTCGATACGAGCCTGCGCGGGGTCGTACACCCCACACGGCAGGTCGCAGTGCGCACTGACAACAGTGCGCGGCGTGAAAATGCGCGGAAGTCGCATCAGGACCCCTCCATACGTTTGCGATGATCCGTGCCTGACATTACCCCTTACCTGTACGCCCACACTCGACGCGGGATTGATGCCATGAGTTGGCAGTTGCCGCTCTTCGCCGTACTGGTGCAAGGGCCTTCGATGGTGCCCGCCCTGCGTTCCGGAGATGCCCTGCTGGTGCGGCGTTCCGGCCGCGTCCGGGCGGGCGACGTGGTGGTCGCGCGCTTCCGGAGCCGCCCGGACCTGCTGGTCGTGAAGCGTGCGCTGCACGAGCACGACGGTGGCTGGTGGGTGCAGGGTGACAACGAGTTCGTCACCGACGACTCCCGGGCGTACGGGGTGGCGGATGTCATCGGACGAGTCGTGTTTCGCTACTGGCCGCGCCCCGGTCGGCTAAGTTAACCTCCAGTAACCGCAGCACACCGAAGTCTTGCGGTTGCTTCTTCCCGGGTGACCCCCGCATCGCACGTCGGTCCGCGCAGACTCGCGCTTCACGACCGGCTGGCACTCCGACGTTCCGATGCGTTGTCTGGAGTCCCTGTGTCTTTTTTCAGCTTTGAGCTCGACCCTGCCCTGGCCGCGGACCCCGTCTTCGACCTGCACAAACGGGGCAAGATGGAAATCTCCTGCACCGTCCCGCTGTCCAGCCGTGACGACCTGTCGCTGGCGTACACCCCCGGCGTCGCCCGGGTCTGCGAGGCGATCGCCGAGTCCCCCGACCTGGCCGCCGACTACACGTGGACGGGCAACACCGTCGCGGTCGTCTCGGACGGTTCCGCGGTGCTGGGCCTCGGCAACATCGGCCCCAAGGCGGCGATGCCGGTCATGGAAGGCAAGGCCGTGCTGTTCAAGCAGTTCGGCGGGGTCGACGCCGTGCCGATCTGCCTCGACACCCAGGACGTCGAGGGCATCATCGCCGTGGTCAAGGCCCTCGGCCCGTCGTTCGGCGGCATCAACCTCGAGGACATCAGCGCACCCCGTTGCTTCGAGATCGAACGCCGCCTCGACGAGGCGCTGGACATCCCCGTCTTCCACGACGACCAGCACGGCACCGCGATCGTCGTGCTGGCCGCGCTACGCAACGCCGTCGCCCTGCTGGGCCGCCGGTTCGCCGACCTGCGCGTGGTCATCAGCGGTGCGGGTGCGGCCGGTGTCGCCATCACCAACACCCTGATCACCGCCGGCATCCAGGGCGCCAACATGATCGTCTGCGACTCCCAGGGCATCATCCACTCCGAGCGGCCGGGTCTGTCCGGCGTCAAGACTGCGCTGGCCGGGGCGACGAACTACTCCGGGCGTACCGGGGGCATCAAAGAGGCTCTGATCGGCGCCGACGTCCTCATCGGGGTGTCCGGCGGGCAGATCGAGGAGGCCGCGCTGGCCGGGATGGCGCCGGGCGGCATCATCTTCGCCCTGGCCAACCCCACCCCGGAGGTCCCACCGGCCCTGGCCCACCGGTACGCGGCCATCGTCGCCACCGGGCGCAGCGACTTCCCCAACCAGATCAACAACGTCCTGGCCTTCCCGGGCATCTTCCGGGGCGCGCTCGACTCCCGGGCCACCCGCATCACCGAACGCATGAAGGTCGCCGCGGCCGAAGCGATCGCCGAGGTCGTCGCGGACGAGTTGCGCGCGGACGCGATCGTGCCGTCGGCGCTGGACCCGCGGGTCGCCCCGGCGGTCGCGGAGGCAGTGTCGCGTGCGGCTGAGCAGGACGGAGTCGCGCGTTTCCTCGCTCCGGCACCTTCCTCGCGGCCCTCGCCGGCGTCTCTGCTGACTGCCGAGGTCGCAACGATCTAGTGGGCGGGCCGGGGCGCTCTGTGCGCCTCGGCCCCGCACCACCCGATGTTTTCGACCTAAGCTGCCAGGTATGCGAGCCGCGTATGCCAGTGCGACGAAGCCCGACGAGCCGCTAGCCGCGTTGACGGTCGGCGATCAGCCCGAGCCGTCCCCGCCGGACGGGTGGGCGACGGTCGACGTGCGGGCGAGTTCGCTCAACCACCACGAGATCTGGTCGCTGCGCGGGGTGGGTCTGCCCGCCGACCGCCTGCCGATGATCCTCGGCTGCGACGCGTCCGGGGTGGACGCCGACGGCAACGAGGTCGTGGTCTACCCGGTGATCGACGACCCCGACGATCCGCGCGGCTTCTCGCTGCTCTCCGAGCGGTGGCCGGGGACGCTCGCCGAACGGGTCGCGGTGCCGGCGGCCAACCTGGTGCCCAAGCCGGCGGGGATCTCGTTCCTGGACGCGGCCTGCCTGCCGACGGCGTGGCTGACCGCGTACCACATGCTCACGACCCGCGGCCGGGTCTCGGACGCCGAATCGGTCCTGGTCCAGGGCGCGGGCGGCGGTGTCGCCACGGCCGCCGTCGTGCTCGGCCTCGCCCTCGGCAAGCGCGTCTACGCCACCAGCCGCGACGCCGCCAAGCGCGAGAAGATCACCGAGCTGGGCGCCGTGGCGGTCGAACCCGGCGGCCGCCTGCCCGAACGTGTCGGCGTGGTGATCGAGTCCGTGGGCGCACCCACCTTCGAACACTCCCTGAAGTGCTCCGCGCCCGGCGCCCGCATCGTGGTCTGCGGCGCGACCGGCGGGCCGTTCCCCAAGGTCGACCTCCGCCGCGTCTTCATGATGCAGCTGGAGATCCTCGGCAGCACGATGGGCACCGCGGCCGAGCTCGCCACGCTGCTGGAACTCTGCGTGGACCGCGACATCCGCCCGGTGATCGACTCGACCTACGGCTTCTCCGCGATCGGCGACGCCTTCGCCCGCCTCAACTCGGGCGACATCTTCGGCAAGGTGGCCGTCGACCACCTGCACTAAAGCTCGTCGTCCAGGTTCTTGACGCGTTCGAGGCGCTGCTTGGCGGTGGTGTCGCCGTAGAGCGTCCAGCGCCAGAAGTCGGTGGTCGCGGTGGCGACCAGGTCGAAGTCCTTGCCGCTGGTGGTGACGTGGCCGCCGTCCGGGATGGTCAGCAACGCCTTGGGCCACGGGACGGCGTCGAAGGCGGCAAGGCCTTCGGAGTAGCGGACGGTCCGATCGAGCTTGCCGTGCACAAAAAGCACCGGCGTGGCCGGGCCGCTGAACGGAACCGGCAGCACCTGACGGCCGGCGAGGACAACCGCGGCGCTCAGCCGGGTGTCGCGGTTGCCGCTGAGCATCCCGATCGTGGTGATGCCCCCACCCGAATGCCCGGCGGCCGCCACGTGCCCGGTGTCCAGCCTGCCCTTCAAGGCGTCACCGGACTTGGCGTCGAGCGCGAGGATCTTGGTGAGCACGTACGAGGCGTCGGCCGGCTGATTGATCAGATCGATCACGTCGAAGTCGGCGACCCCGGTGGAGGTGTGCGGATAGGCCGGCGCGGCGACGACAAACCCGGCTCGCGCCCAGCGGGTGAGGAACCGGCCGTAGTCACTCGGCTGCGCGGTGAGCCCGTGACTGAAGACGATCACCGGGAAGGGGCCTTTGCCGGTCTCCGGGTACCAGACGGTGGTGGGCAGGGGTCGGTCCTTCCCCCGGCTGAGCTGCAGTTTCCTGACCTCGACCGGGTAGGTCCGGCTGGGTGCTCCGGCGGCCGGGCTGGGCTTCGTCGGTTTCGGTTGTGGTGCCACCGTTCGGCCGGCTTCCTGCGAGGGCGGACGCTGCGGCTGTTCCGGCTGCTCATCCTGGGGCGCCGAGCAGGCGGTCAGCGCGGCAACCGCGACGATCAGTGCGGCGAGGCGGCGTCCCATCCACCCATTGTGCCCGGCCGATTCGGTCCGCCCCCGGCGATCGCGGCCCGAAGCCTCGCGACGTCCAAGCGGTCCGTCTCCCGCCGCGACCGCATCTCCTTGATCTTGATCTGCGCCCCGGACCAACGATCCCGCAGCTCACCGCGCCGATCCGCCCAGGCTCGGCGGCGAGCAGATCCACCGGCCACCGCGTACCCGCAAACGGCCCGGCCGGCACAGTCGGGCACCCGTCGGCATCCTCCTCGAACGACGTGATCTGGACGTCGAGCCCGTCCGGCGTCTCCAGATCCCGCTGCAACCCCGAGGCGGAAACCTCCCGGAAGCCGATCCCGCCGAGCACCACCCCGATGTGCTCCGGGTCGCGCCGGCGGCAGAAGAAGTCGATGCTCTGATGTGGCCGGGTCACCTCACCGAGATCGCCCAGCCGCCCCGCAACAACAGATCCCGGTCGACCACCCGAACGATGTCGGCGATGGCCCGCAACTGCCGCCCTGTATCCATCCCGATCACCCTAGGGCTGCGGAACACTCCCACGATCGGGTGAAATCTCCAAGGGTGATACGAACGCCCTGCTAGAGGGGCAGGACGGCCTGTCGCGGACGTGCTTGCCTTCGCTATGGTCGTGCGCATGCCTGACAACACCGTCGACCCGAGCGGCAACACCGAGGCGTTCCGCGCATTCACGCAGAGCACCCCGCAGGAGCCGCCAGCCGCCTCCAAGACACCTCTGATCATCGGCGTGGCCGTGGTAGCGGTCGTCCTGGTCGCGCTGATCGCCTGGCTGGCGCTGGGCTGAACCTGCCCGCCGGCCCATCACTCCGAGGTAGGGATCTCCCGAAGATCCCGACGGCCTGCGTCCGGTCCGGCCTCCGCCACGCTGCGAAGGCACCCTGACCCCGGCCGCGATCTACGAGACACCCCTGGCGCGGGCCGGGCCGACCACGGCCCGCCCGCGCTTTCCTTTTGTCGCGGCAGTGCCGGGCCAGGCAGCGGTCGGCTGGGAAGCGGCCGGGCCAACCAGGGCCTACCGCGTTTCCTTTATCCGCGGCCGCGCCGGGCTGGGGCGCGGTCGAGCCGACCAGAGCCCGCCCGCACTCTTCTTCGCCGCGGCCCGGCCGACCAAGGCCCGCCCGCACTTTTCTTTGCCGCGGCCGGGCCGACCAAGGCTCGCCCGCGCTTTTTTGCCCGCGGCCAGGCCGACCAGGGCCCGCCCGGGCTCAACTTTGCCGCAGCTAGGCCGAGCAGGGCCTACCCTCGCTTTTTGCCCGCGGTCGGGCCTAGCAGGGTCTACTCGCGTTTCCTCTATCCGCGCCCGTGCCGTGCAGGGCCGGGCCGGGCCGACCCGCGCTTTCTTTGCCCCCGGCCGGGCCGACCAGGTTCCGCCCGCGTTTCCTCCAGCGCGGCAGTGCCGGCAGCGGCTTTTCGCGGTCCGGGAGTCCGGGCCCGGAGGTGCGTCAGAGTTCGGCGGTGACCTGCTGGGCGATCTCGAGCTCCTCGTCAGTGGGGACCACGCAGACGGCCACCCGGGCGTTCTCCGGGGAGATGATGCGGTCGCCGCGCTGGTTGCGGGCCTCGTCGATGGTGACGCCCAGGGCGGACAGGCCCGCGAGGGAAGCCGCGCGGACCGCTGGGGCGTTCTCGCCGACGCCGGCCGTGAACGTGATCGCGTCGGCGCCGCCGAGCACCGCCAGGTAGCTGCCGACGTACTCCTTGATGCGCCGGCAGTAGAGGTCGAAGGCCAGCGTGGCCGCGGGGTCGCCCTCGTCGCGGCGGCGCTGCACCGTTCGCATGTCGTTGTCGCCGGTGAGGCCCTGGAGGCCGCCGTAGCGTGTCAGTGAGCGTTCGATCTCGTCGACCGGCAGGCCCGCGACCCGGTGCAGGTGGAAGATCACCGTCGGGTCGAGGTCGCCGCTGCGGGTGCCCATCACCAGGCCTGCCAGCGGGGACATGCCCATGGACGTGGCGACGCTGCGGCCGCCGTCGACCGCGCAGGCGCTTGCGCCGTTGCCGAGGTGGAGCGTGATGACCTTGGCGTCGTCCGGAGACAGGCCGAGCAGCTCGGCGGTCTGCCGGGCCACATAGGCGTGGGACGTGCCGTGGAAGCCGTACCGGCGGATCTGCCAGCGGTCGGCCAGGTCCGCATCGATCGCGTAGGCCACACCCTCCGGCGGGATCGTCTGGTGGAAAGCGGTGTCGAAGACCGCCACCTGCGGCACGTCGGGCAGCAGCTTGCGGGCCACCGAGATGCCGGTCAGCGCCGCCGGGTTGTGCAGGGGTGCCAGTGGGACGAGGCGTTCGATGGTTGCCACGACCTCGTCGGTGATCACCGTCGGGCCGGCGAACTCCGCGCCACCGTGGACGACCCGGTGACCGACGGCGCCGAGGCCCTCGAGGTCGACCGAGGACATCACCCTCTGGAGGGCGGCGGCGTGGTCGGGCACCTCGCCGCCCTGCTCACCGATGCGTTCGATCAGGCCCTTGGCCAGGGTCTCGACGCCGTCGAAGAGGCGGTACTTCACCGACGAGGAACCGGTGTTGAGAACGAGGATCTTCATGAGCGCGCCTGGATCGCGGTGATGGCCACCGTGTTGACGATGTCCTTGACGGTGGCGCCGCGGGAGAGGTCGTTGACGGGCCGGCGCAGACCCTGCATGACGGGTCCGACCGCCACGGCGTTCGCCGAGCGTTGCACCGCCTTGTAGGTGTTGTTGCCCGAGCTCAGATCCGGGAAGACGAACACCGTTGCCTTGCCCGCCACGACACTCTCCGGCAGCTTGGTGGCCGCGACGCCGGGGTCGATGGCCGCGTCGTACTGAATGGGTCCCTCCACGGGCAGGTCAGGGCGGCGCTCGCGGACCAGGGCCGTCGCCGCGGCCACCTTCTCCACGTCGGCGCCCGAGCCCGAGCTGCCGGTCGAGTAGGACAGCATCGCCACCCGCGGCTCGATGCCGAACGCGGCAGCCGTCTGGGCCGACGACAACGCGATGTCGGCGAGCTGGGCGGCGTCCGGGTCGGGATTGACCGCGCAGTCGCCGTAGACCAGGACACGGTCGGCCAGCAGCATGAAAAACACACTGGACGCGACCGACACCTCGGGAACCGTCTTGATGATCTCGAAGGCGGGCCGGATGGTCGCGGCCGTCGTGTGGTTGGCGCCGGAGACCATGCCGTCGGCCAGCCCGGCGGCGACCATCATCGTCCCGAAGTAGTTGACGTCGCGGACCACGTCGTAGGCCAGATCGAGCGTGACGGCCTTGTGTTTGCGCAGCTCGGCATACTTCTCGGCGAAGCCGTCCCGCCACCCGCTGGTGGCCGGGTCGACCAGCCGGGCCGCGCCGATCTCGACCCCGAACTCGCGTGCCCGCCGGGTGATCTCGGCCGGGTCGCCGAGCAGGGTGAGGTCGGCGACACCCCGCCGCAGCAGGGTCTCGGTCGCCCGCAGGATCCGCTCGTCGGTGCCCTCGGGCAGCACCAGGTGGCGGCGATCGGCGCGGGCCCGGTCGATCAGATCGTTCTCGAACATCAACGGTGTCACCCGGCTGGAACGGGTGACGTCGAGGAGCCGCGTCAGCTCGGCGGTGTCCACATGCTTCTCGAACGCGCCGAGCGCCGCCTCCACCTTGCGCGGGGTGCCGGCGCTGAGCTTCGCCGCGATCCGGCCAGCGGCGCTGATCGTGTGGTAGCTGTCGGACTGCACGACCAGCATCGCGAGGCCGGTGTTGAGCCGCTCGATCACCCGGACAGCCCGCGGGTCGGGGAACTCGCCGATGGTCAGCACCAAGCCGGCCAGCGTCACGTTGCCCGCCGCGTGGGCGGCGCTCGCGGCGACGAGCAGATCGGCCCGGTCGCCCGGCGTTATGAGCAGCGCGCCGTCGGTCAGATGGTCGAGCACGGCGGGCACCTGCGCGGCACCCACCACGTAGTCGAGCACGTCACGATCGAGGGCAGCCTCGCCGCCGGTCACGACCGTCGCATCGAGCGCGGCAGCGACCTCGGCCACGGTCGGGGCGGCGATCGCGGGCACCTCGGGGATCGCCCACACCGGCACAGGCAGACCGTCCGGTGGTGTCACCCCCTCGGACACCCGGTTGGCGATCACCGCCAGCACCGTCGCATTCAGATCAACCAAAGAGTGGTACGCCGACCGCACAGCAGCATTGAGGTCGGTGCGCTTGCCCTGCCCACTGACCACGGGCACCACCACGCTGCCGAACTCGGTGGCGAGCCGGGCGTTGAACGCCAGCTCACGCGGCAGCTCGTCGTGGCCGTCGTCCTGCCCGTCGGAGAAGTCGCTGCCGATCACGACCACCGAACCGCACTGCCGCTCGACCTCGCGATAACGCTCGACGATCCGGGAGATGAGCTCCTCCCGCTTGCCGTCGGCGACCAGGGCGGAGGCCTCGGCCACGGTCACGCCGAACGACTCCGCGTAGGGAGCGACGACCGGATAGCGGGTGGTGAGCAGGGTCAGCAGCGGATCCTCTCCGGTGCCGGACACGAGCGGCCGGAAGACACCGATGCGGGCGACCTGCCGGGAGAGGAGCTCGACCAGGCCGAGGGCCACGGTGCCCTTGCCGACACCTGGACCGAGTCCGGCGACGTAAACGCTGCTTGCCACGACCTCAACCTACCGGCCCGGTCATGATCCCGCCCGGGGTCGCCCGACCCTGTGGACAAGTCCGCCGGCCCCGAAAAGCGGGCGATTTTTGTCGGTGGTCCCCGGTAGGTTAGTGACCTTCGTCGATACCTCGGGGGTGGTGATGGTCGACCAGAGCACGGACGACGCGGTCAACAGGTCGGTGTGGGCCGAGTTCACCGGTGGCCGGCAGGCCCGGTGGGCCCAGCGCCGGGCCATGCTCCGGCTCCTGCCCGCCGGTGGACCGGTGCTGGTCGGCAGTGCGGTGGTCCTCCAGCTCCTCGCCGGGCTGTTGCCGATCGGCTTTGTGCTCGCCACCGCCTCGGTCATCGCCGGTGTCCCCGACGCGGTCACGGGCGGTGTCGACTCACCGGCCTGGCAGCAGCTGCGCGATCACCTGATCACCGCCGCGGCGCTGTTCTTCGCCACCCAGCTGCTGCTGCCCGTTCAGGCGTTCCTCGGTGACGTGCTGCGCCGCCGCATCGACGACCAGGTCCGCGACCAGCTGATGGCCGACTCCTTCGTCGGGCCGGGCATCGCGGTCCTCGAGGATCCCGAGGTGCTCGACCAGGCCGCCGACGGTGTCAACATGCTCCGGATGGCCGCCTGGTCGCCCGGAGCCGCGTGCGCCGGTTTCATCGCCCTGCTCTCCCGCTATCTGCAGACCATCACGGCAGCGGTGGTCGTCGCCGTCGTGTTCGAGTGGTGGGCCGGTGTCGCCGTGCTGCTGGCGGGGCTGGTCATCCGCTTCGGCTACCGCATCGGTCTCTCCGTCTTCGGGCGGATCTACACGTTGCACCAGCGGGTCCGGCGGCGCCGCTTCTACTTCCGCGACCTGCTGTTCACGTCGGTCGCCGCCAAGGAGATCCGCATCTTCGGCCTGCTCGGCTGGGTCGGCGACCGTTACGCGACGGCGTTCATGGACAGCTCGGTGCCGATCTGGCGGCAGCGACGCCGGATCTTCTACGGGCCCTACGTGCTCTACACCCTCACGTCGTTCGTGCTGCTCGGTGGTGCGCTGGTGGTCACCGCACGAGCCTCGGCGACCGGGGTGCTCGGCATCGGCGCGTTCATGATCGTGATGCAGGCGTCGCTGTCGTCCATCCGGATCGGCGCGTTCATCGCGGAGTCCGACGTGCAGACCGAATACGGCATGAACGCCCAGCAGGCCCTCATCCGCCTCGGCGAACTGACCGCTGCGGCGGCCGATCCGGGCGGCACCGAGAAGCCATCGGCCGAGCTCCCGATCCGGGAGATCCGCTTCGAGCAGGTCACCTTCCGGTACGCCCCGGACGCGCCGCCCGTGCTCGACGGACTGGATCTGGTCATTCCCGCGGGCGGCTCACTCGCCATCGTCGGCCTCAACGGCGCCGGCAAGACTACGCTGGTCAAGCTGCTGGCCCGGCTCTACGAGCCCGAGTCCGGGCGGATCACGGCGGACGGCGTCGACATCCGCACCTTCGACGGTGCGGCCTGGCAGCGCAAGGTCGCCGCGATCTTCCAGGACTTCGTCCACTTCGAGCTCCCGGTCCGCGACAACGTCGGCTTCGGCGCCGGTGGCCTGCGGGACGACGCGCCCATCGAGGAGGCGCTGCGCCGGGCCGGTGCACTCGACTTCGTGACCGCCCTGCCGGCCGGGCTGGACACGCCGTTGTCCCGGCAGTACACCGACGGCACCGACCTCTCGGGCGGCCAATGGCAGCGCATCGCCATCGCCCGCGCCCTGATCGCCGTCGAGGGCGGCGCCCGGGTCCTCGTCCTCGACGAGCCGACAGCAAGCCTGGACGCCCGCGCCGAGGTCGCCTTCTTCGAACGTTTCCTCGACCTGACCAGCGGCGCGACCAGCCTGGTCATCTCGCACCGCTTCTCCACGGTCCGCCGGGCCGACCGCATCGCGGTCCTGGAGCACGGCCGGGTGACCGAGTCCGGCACCCACACCGAGTTGCTCTCGGCCGGCGGCCGCTACGCCGAGCTGTTCCTGCTGCAAGCCGCCCGCTTCACCGAAGACACCCCGGCTGAAGAGCCCGAACTCCTCGGCGAGTCCGCCGATGTCTGACCTGAGAAGGCGCGGGAGACCGGCGATGTCTGACCTGAGAAGGCGCGGGAGACCGGCGATGTCTGAACTGAGAAGGCGCGGGAGACCGCCGATGTCTGACTTGTTGATGCGGCGCCCCGACCGCTTGCTGTCGGTGGATGCGGCTGAGCTGATCGAGGGGACCGTTGATGCGTGACCTGTGGCTGGGCATCACCGGGGTCCTCGGCTCCTCGTGGCGGGCGAGCAAGGGGCGGCTGCTGATCTCGGCCTTCCTGATGCTGCTCGGCAACGTGAGCGCGCCGCTCATCGCCGTTTTCCTGGCGTTGGCGACCGATGCGACGCTCGAGCGGGACACCGATCTGGCGGTCTGGGCTGCGGTGGCCGTGGCGCTGGTCGCCTTGCTGAGTCTCACGATGGAGCACTTCGCTCACATCTTCTTCTTCGAGCTGGCCGACCTGCACCACCTGAGCGTCGAGCGGGAGATCGGCGACCTCGCGCACGGTACGGCCGGGCTCGACCAGCACGAACGCCAGGATTACGCCGACCGGATGGAGTTGCTGCGCAAGGAGAGCTGGGAGATCGCCAACGGTGTGCAGACCGTTCTGACGGCCATCACGCTGTCGGCGCAGATCGTGCTCACCGCCGTGCTGCTCGCCCGGGTCGAGCCGTGGCTGCTTCTGCTGCCGCTGTTCGCGGTGCCGCCGCTGATTGCGGGACGATTCGCCGAGGCGCGGCTGGAGCGGGCGGAGCTGAAGACCGCCGAGCCGCGCCGCCTCGGCTGGCATCTGCTCGAGTTGGCGGTCAGCGCGGCCGCGGCCAAGGAGATCCGCCTCTTCGGGCTGCAGCGGGTTCTGCGGGAACGCCAGGCCGCTGCCCGGCGGGCCGAGGAGGTCCCGCTGCGCCGCGCCGAGGTGGCCGGTCTCGGGCTGCGGCTGATCGGCCAGCTGATCTTCGCCATCGGGTACGTCGCCGCGGTGGTGGTTGTGGTCCGGTCGGCGATCGGGGGAGAGCGGTCGGTCGGTGACGTGGTCCTGGTGATCACTCTGGCCGTGCAGACCAACGCGCAGGCGGCCGGTGTGGTCGCCGTGGCCGGCGCCCTGCAGCGCAACGCCCGAGCATTGGCGCGGGTTCGCTGGTTGCGCCGGGAGACCGAGCTGGCGGCCGATCCGATCGTGGCCGACCAGCCGGTGCCGTCGGCGCTGCACGACGGCATCCGTTTCGACGGCGTGGCCTTCCGCTATCCGGGCACCGAGACCGACGTGTTGCGCGACGTGAACGTGCACATCCCGGCCGGAGCCACGGTGGCGATCGTCGGTGACAACGGCGCGGGCAAGTCGACGCTGGTCAAGCTGCTGTCGCGGTTCTACCGGCCGAGCGCGGGCGAGATCACTGTGGACGGCGTGGACCTGCGTCGCATCAGCCCGGACCGCTGGCGGGAACGCATCGCCGCGGGCTTCCAGGACTTCGTCAAGCTCGAGGCGCCGGCCCGGGAGAGCATCGGCGTGGGTGACCTGGCCCGGTCCGACGACGCCGAGGCGGTCCGGGCGGCGGTGCACCGCGCGGACGCGGAGCTGGTGATCGAGCGGCTGCCCGAAGGCCTGGAGTCGCACCTGGGCAAGGCCTACGAGGACGGCGAGGAACTCTCCGGCGGCCAGTGGCAACGCGTGGCCCTGAGCCGCGCGATGATGCGCGACGAGCCACTCCTGCTGCTGCTCGACGAGCCGACAGCCGCCCTGGACCCGCTGACCGAGCACGCCCTCTTCGAGCGGTACGCCGCGTCGGCCCGCGAGGTCGGCAGCCGCACCGGCGGCATCACGGTGCTGGTGTCCCACCGCTTCTCGACGGTCCGCATGGCCGACCTGATCTTGGTCGTCGCGGACGGCGGCATCGCCGAGGCCGGCACCCACCAGGACCTGATGGCCCGCAACGGCCTCTACGCCGAGCTCTTCACCCTCCAGGCAGCCGCCTACCGCTGACGACGAGGTCAGGGGAGCAGGGCGCGGAGGTAGCCGTCGGGGCGGTCCAGGAAGCGGCGCCAGTGCGCGACGATCTCCAGGTCGTCCCAGCTCACCCGCCGGATGCCGTGGTCACCCAGCTCGAGAATGGTGGCGCCCGGCAGTGCGGTCAGCACCGGTGAGTGGGTCGCGACGACCACCTGGGCACCGTCCTCCCGCAGGGCGTCGAGGCGGGCCAGCAAGCCCAGCGTCGACGTGAAGGACAGTGGCGCCTCCGGCTCGTCCATCAGGTAGAAGCCGTAACCCTGGAACTTGCGGTCGAGGAGGTCCAGGAAACCTTCACCGTGGCTGCGGTCGTGCAGCTCGGCGTCCGGGTTCGGGCGTCCGGGGGGCGTCGGCAAGGACTCCAGGTACGTGTACAAGCCGTGCATCGTCTCGGCGCGGAGGAAGTACGAGTTCGCCGCTTTGCCCGGTGTGCGGATGACACGGAGGGCCGAGCCCAGCGGGGACTCCGAGACGCGGGTGCTGTGGCGGGCGCCGCGGGAGCCGCCTTCCTGGTTGAGACCGTGGATCTCGGCCAGGGCCTCCACCAGGGTCGACTTGCCCGAGCCGTTCTCGCCGACCAGGAACGTCACGCCGGCGGGAAGGTTCAGGCCGCTCTCCAGGATTGCCGCGATCGCCGGGATGCGGGCCCACCAGGCATCCCGGTCCAGGTCAGCGGCCGGGTCGGCCTCGATGCGGCGGATCGGGCGGGGCGCCTGGCCGCGGAGCCCGGCCACCTACTCCTCGTCGTCCTCGTCGTCACGGGCCAGCCAGGTGGCGAAGCGTTCGATGGGGATCTCGAACTCAGGGTTGGCGTCGACAAAACGGCGCAGCTGGTCGCCGACCCATTCGAGGGTTACGGACTCCTCGCCGCGTCGTTCGACGAGCTCTTCGATGCCACGGTCGGTGAAGTACACAGTTGCTCCAAAAAAAAGTGAAAGGGCGCCCCGGCAACGAGTTGCGGGGCGCCCTTTTTCTAACAGACGGTCACGGGCGCGGGAGCGCCGCCTCGACCAGAGCCGACTGCTCGGCGTCGTGCATCTTGGCGGAGCCGACCGCCGGGGCGGCCGCGGCGGGCCGGGAGATCCGGCGCAGGCGCACGCCTTCGAGGTGCTCGAGGAGGTTGAGGGCCACGAAGGACCACGCACCCTGGTTGGCCGGCTCCTCCTGGACCCACGCGAAGTCCTCCGCGTTCGGGAACTGGTTGAGCACGGCCTTGAGCTCCTCGACGGGCAGCGGGTAGATCTGCTCCATCCGGATGATCGCCGTGTCGGTGATGCCTCGCTCGGCGCGGGCCTGGAACAGGTCGTAGTAGACCTTGCCCGAGCAGAGCAGGACGCGCTTCACCGAGCCGGCGTCCAGCGGCGTGCCGTTGACACCGGCGTCGCCGATGATCGGCTGGAAGGTGCCCTCGGTGAAGTCGGCGACCGACGACACCGCCAGCTTGTGGCGCAGCAGCGACTTCGGGGAGAAGACGATCAGCGGCTTGCGCTTGCTGGAGAGGGCCTGCCGGCGCAGCAGGTGGAAGTAGTTCGCCGGGGTGGTCGGGTTGGCGACCCGCATGTTGTCCTGCGCGCAGAGCTGCAGGAACCGCTCCGGGCGGCCCGACGAGTGGTCCGGGCCCTGTCCTTCCTGGCCGTGCGGGAGCAGCAGCACCAGCGACGACATCTGGCCCCACTTGACCTCGCCGGAGGAGATGAACTCGTCGACGATCGACTGGGCGCCGTTGACGAAGTCGCCGAACTGCGCCTCCCACAGCACCAGGGCCTCGGGGTTCTCGACCGAGTAGCCGTACTCGAAGCCCATCGCGGCGTACTCGCTGAGCAGGGAGTCGTGGGCGAAGAAGCGGGCGTTGCCGGTTGCCAGCGTGGACAGCGGCAGGAAGTCGTTGCCCGTCTTCGAGTCGACGATCGCCGCGTGCCGGGAGGTGAAGGTGCCCCGGCGGGAGTCCTGGCCGGCGAGCCGGACCGTGACGCCCTGGGCCAGCAGCGAGCCGAAGGCGATCAGCTCGCCCATGCCCCAGTCGATGCCGCCGTCGGCGGACATCTTGGCGCGTCGGTCCAGCAGCTGCTGGACCCGCTTGTGCGGCGTGAAGCCCTCCGGCAGGTCCAGGTGGGCCTGGCCGACGGCACGCACACCGGCGGCGTCGACCGCGGTGTCGACCTGCGGCTCCGGCTCGTCCGCGAGGTTGCGGCGGGGCCGTGGCGCGGAGCCCGCGGTGTCCCGGGTCGCCTTGAACACCTTCTCCAGCTGCGACTGGTAGTCGCGCAGCTGCTCCTGGGCGTCGTCCACGGTGAGGTCTCCGCGGCCGATGAGCTCCTCGGTGTAGAGCTTCCGGACCGAGCGCTTCGTGTCGATGATCTGGTACATCCGCGGGTTGGTCATCGAGGGGTCGTCACCCTCGTTGTGACCGCGGCGGCGGTAGCAGACCAGGTCGATGACAACGTCCTTGTTGAACGCCTGGCGGTATTCGAACGCCAGCCGTGCCACCCGGACGACGGCCTCGGGGTCGTCACCGTTCACGTGGAAGATCGGCGCCTGGATCATGCGCGCGACGTCGGTCGAGTAGAGCGACGAGCGGCTGTACTCCGGGGCGGTGGTGAAGCCGACCTGGTTGTTGACGACCACGTGCACCGTGCCGCCCGTACGGTATCCGCGCAGCTGGGAGAGGTTGAGCGTCTCGGCGACCACACCCTGGCCCGCGAATGCGGCGTCGCCGTGGATGAGGACCGGCAGCACGGTGTATCCGTGGAGGCCGAGGTCGAGGCGGTCCTGCTTGGCGCGGACGATGCCCTCGAGCACCGGGTCCACGGCCTCGAGGTGCGACGGGTTCGCCACCACGCTGACGGTTGTCGAGTGCTCCTCGTCGGGCGCGGTGTACTTCCCGGTCTGGCCCAGGTGGTACTTGACGTCACCGGAGCCGTGGGCCGACTTCGGGTCCATCTGACCCTCGAACTCGTTGAAGATCTTCTCGTACGGCTTGCCGACGATGTTCGCGAGCACGTTGAGCCGGCCGCGGTGCGCCATGCCGATGACCATCTCGTCGAGGCCACCCTCGGCGGACGCCTGGAGCACCTCGTCGAGCAGCGGGATCAGCGACTCGCCGCCCTCGAGCGAGAAGCGCTTCTGCCCGACGAACTTGGTCTGCAGGAAGGTCTCGAACGCCTCGGCCGCGTTCAGCCGGTTGAGGACGTGCTTCTGCTCCTCCGGCGACGGCTTCGTGTACTTGATCTCGATGCGGTCCTGGATCCAGCGCCGCTCCTCGGGACCCTGGATGTGCATGTACTCGATGCCGACCCGGCGGCAGTAGGTGTCGCGCAGGACGCCGAGGACGTCACGCAGCTTCATCTTCTGCTTGCCGGCGAAGCCGCCGACCGGGAACAGCCGGTCGAGGTCCCACAGGGTCAGCCCGTGCTGGAGCACGTCCAGGTCGGGGTGCCGGCGGATCTCGAACTCGAGCGGGTCGGTGTCGGCCATCAGGTGACCGCGCACCCTGTACGCGTGGATGAGCTCGACCACCCGAGCGGCCTTGTCGATCTGGCCCTCGGAGGTGCGGGCGACGTCCCGCACCCAGCGCACCGGCTCGTACGGGATCCGCAGCGACGTGAAGATGTCGTCGTAGAAGTCGTGCTCGCCGAGCAGGAACTCGTGCATCGCCTTGAGGAACTCGCCCGACTGCGCACCCTGGATGACCCGGTGGTCGTAGGTGCTGGTCAGCGTGGTGACCTTGCTGACGCCGTGCTCGGTCAGGGTCTCGTCGGACATGCCGGAGTAGGGCGCGGGGTATTCCATGGCGCCGACGCCGATGATGGCGCTCTGCCCGGCCATCAGGCGCGGGATGGAGTGCACGGTGCCGATGCCGCCGGGGTTGGTCAGCGAGATCGTCGTCCCGGCGTAGTCGTCCATGGTCAGCTCGTTGCGGCGGGCGCGGCGGACCACGTCCTCGTACGCCTGCCAGAACTTGCGGAAGTCCATCTTTTCGCAGTTCTTGATGGACGGCACGACCAGCGCGCGGCTGCCGTCCTTCTTGGCGAGGTCGATGGCGATGCCGAGGTTGATGTGCTCGGGCTGGACCAGTGCCGGCTTGCCGTCCACCTCGGCGAAGGAGTTGTTCATCTCCGGGTGGGCCATCACCGAGCGGATCAGCGCCCAGCCGATCAGGTGGGTGAAGCTGACCTTGCCGCCACGCCCGCGGGCGAGGTGGTTGTTGATCACGATGCGGTTGTCGACCAGCAGCTTGGCCGGCACGGCCCGCACCGACGTCGCGGTCGGCACCTCCAGCGAGGCGTCCATGTTCTGGACGATGCGAGCGGCGACGCCGCGCAGCGTGGTGACCTTGGACCCTTCCGCCGGAGCGGGGGTCTTGGCGGCCGCGGGAGCAGGCTTGGGGGCCGGCTTGGCGGGAGCGGGCGCGGGTGCAGCCGCGGGAGGCGCGGCCGGCTTCTCGGGAGCGGCGGGGACGGTCGGCTTCTCCGGAGCGATCGTCGAGGCTGCCGGGGCGTCGGTGCCGGCCTTGGCAGCCGTCGCCTTCGCGTTGGCGGCGGTCGCCTCGTCCGGTGTAGCGATCGAACCCGAGGCCATGGCCGGCTTGTAGTCGGCGAAAAAATCGTGCCAGGCGGGGTCGACGCTGGTCGGATCGGCCAGGTAGCGCTGGTACATCTCGTCGACGATCCACTCGTTGGGGCCGAAGTCCGCGAGTGGATTGTCATGCGAAGTCTGCTGGGTCGACACTGCCGTGTTCGCCTCTTTCACCATGTTGTCAGCACGCGACGTTCGTCACACGGAACGGACTGGAATCGCCGTCAAGGCTACGCCGTGAGATTCACAGGACCACCCGGACGTCCGGTGTGTGACCAACTGCTGAAGTGTCCGGAGGGACGCGGCACTGCTCAGCCGATGTCGCGCCTCTTCATGATCCAGGTGCCCAGCCCGCCCGCGACCACGGCATATCCGATCAGCACGACCGCTCCGACCCATCGTGGCGGATTGCCCGGCAACTCGGTGCCGGAGATCATCAATTGCGACGCCAGCGGCGGGACGAGCACCTGCAGCTTGCCGAACCAGTCACCGATGCGGGGCGTGAGCAGGAAGAAGATCGTCGTCGCGCCGAAGTACCCGATGACGTAGATCGTGCTCAGTGCGATCGTCGCACCGATCTGGCTGCGGATCAGCACCCCGGCGCCGACACCGAGGATCGCCCACAGGCCGTACGCGAGGCCGTTGAGCCCGATGGCCCGCCAGACCGCCCCCTCGCCGAGCTGCGAGCCGACGTCCAGCGAGTTCAGGATGAACGGCACGAAGAGCAGGTTGAGCAGGGTCGTGACCAGCCAGAAGCCGATGCCGAAGAGCGCCGAGGCGGTGAGTTTGGCGAAGATGACACTCTCGCGGCGCGGTGTCACCAGGAAGGTGGTGGTCGCCGTCAGGTGGAAGAACTCGTTGGTCACCACGATGGCGCCGAGCAGCATCACCATGAGCACGCCGAAGAACTGGCCGCTGGTGTAGAGGTTCGACGCGACGTTGACCGCCTCGTTGGCCACGCGGACCTGCTCGGCCTGGTCGGCGGTCATGCCCGACTCGGCGGGGTCCACGGTCGCGTTGATGTTGCTGCCGGCCCAGTTGATCAGCAGCGTGAGCGCCCAGAGCGCCAGCGTGATCAGGCCGAAGATCAACCAGGTCGAGGTGGACCGGATCTTGAACAGCTCGGCTTTGACGAGGTTCATCGGATGCCCGCCTTTCCGGCCGTGAGCTGCAGGAACACCTGTTCGAGGTCGGCGCGTTCGCCGGTCAGCTCGTGGAGCTCGACACCGGCGGTGAACGCGATGTGCCCGACCCGGGCCGCGTCGGCCCCGCTGACCAGGAGGGCCTCGTCGGGGAGCGTGGTGGCGCTGAGCTGCTCAGCGGCGAGCGCGGCGGTCAGCGCGGCGGTCTGGGGAGTGCGCACCCGGACCTGGCCGCCGCCCGTCATCGAGCCGAGCACCTCACCGACCGGGCCCTGCCGGACCAGCTGGCCCGCGGCGATGATCACCACGTCGTCGGCGAGCTGCTGCATCTCGCTGAGCAGGTGGCTCGAGACCAGCACCGTGCGGCCCTCGGCGGCGAGCGCCTTGAGCAGGTCACGCAGCCAGCGGATGCCCTCGGGGTCGAGACCGTTGGCCGGCTCGTCGAGGATCAGCACGCGCGGGTTGCCGAGCAGGGCCGCGGCGATGCCGAGCCGCTGTTTCATGCCGAGGGAGTAGCCCTTGAACTTGCGCTTGGCCGCCGGGGTCAGCCCCACCCGGGCCAGCGCCTCGTCGGCCGCCTGCCGGGGCAGACCGGCCGCGGCGCAGATCATCCGCAGGTGGTTGATGCCGGAGCGGCCCTTGTGCGCGCTGGACGCTTCGAGCACCGCTCCGACGTGCCGGATGGGCTGATCGAGGTCGACGTATCGCACGCCGGCGAACGTGGCCGTCCCGGACGTCGGTGTGACCAGGCCCAGGATCATGCGCAGGGTGGTGGTCTTTCCGGCGCCGTTGGGGCCCAGGAAGCCGGTGACCCGCCCCGAGTGCACGATGAACGACAGGTTGTCGACGGCGCGCAGCGCCTTGTAGTGCTTGGTGAGATTCGAGACGACGATCTCTTCGGACCCTGTCGGCAACGCGCTCACTCCTCCCGCTCGGCTGGTGGATGAACCTACCGCTTGAGGGCGACCTCCGTGGCCCCGGCCGCAGGCGCGACGAGCAGTTCACGTACCGGTCATCCGGTAAAACCTGGGCCGACACGCCGTCGGCAGACACGAGCCCTACACAGTTCTCATGACGGTACTCATGACCGCCGCCGCTTCCACCGGGACCAGCGGCTACTCACTCCTCATCGCCGACGACGCCGATCAGGTCGCGGCCGCGCAGCGCCTGCGCCACGACGTCTTCGCCACCGAGCTCGGCGCGACGCTGCGCGGGGCGACCCCCGACGGCCGGGACACCGACGAGTTCGACGACTTCTGCGACCACCTGATCGTCCGCGACGACACGACCGGCGACGTCGTCGGCACCTACCGGATGATGACCCCGAGGGCTGCCGAGCGGGCCGGGCGGCGGTACGGCGACGGCGAGTTCAACCTCAGCGGGCTGCGTCCGCTGCGTGACCAGCTGGTCGAGACCGGTCGCTCCTGCGTGCACCCCGACCACCGCTCCGGCGCCGTGGTCAACCTGATGTGGGCCGGGCTCGCCCGCTACCTGCACCTGAACAACCTGCGCTGGCTGGGCGGCTGCGCCTCGGTCGGCCTCGAGGACGGCGGGGTGACCGCGGCCGGTGTCCGGGCCCGGGTCGCCGCCAAGCACCTCTCACCGCCTGCGCTGCGGGTGCAGCCGCGCAACCCGTGGGTCAGCGACCTGCCCGGCGACCCGCGCATCCAGCCGCCGCCCCTGCTCAAGGGCTATCTGCGACTCGGCAGCTGGATCTGCGGCGAGCCCGCCTACGACCCCGACTTCGAGTGCGCCGACTTCTATGTCCTCTTCTCCATGGACCGGATGGACCCGCGTTACCGCCGCCACTTCCTGGGAGCGACACGATGACGTCAGCCGTCTGGCAGCCCACGTCCGCGTGCGGCCCGCAGTGCCGGCCGGCCGGTGACCACGCTGTGCGAGCAGGCACCGCGGTGTTGCGGGTGACGGCGCTCATCGGCGTACTGATCAGCGCTCTTGTCCTGGTGCCGCTCCTGCGGCGGACCGCCGCACGGACCGTCTCGCGCGGGATCCTCGCGGCTCTTGGGGTGAAGCTGGTGTGGCGCGGGCCGGCGCCGCGGCCCGGCAGCCTGCTCGTGGCCAACCACGTCTCCTGGCTCGACGTCGTCGCCCTGCTGGCGGTGACGCCGGTCCGGCTGGTCGCCAAGCACGACGTGCGGGCCTGGCCGGCAGTGGGCGCGCTCGCCGCCCTGACCGGGTCGATCTTCGTCGACCGGACCCGGCCCAAGCGCCTGCCCGCGACGGTGGCCGAGGTCGCTGCCGCGCTGCGGACCGGCCGCTCGGTCGCGGTTTTTCCGGAGGGTACGACGTTCTGCGGCGCCGAACGCGGGCGCTTCCGACCGGCGGTCTTCCAGGCAGCGGTGGACGCCGGTGCGCCGATCGTCCCCATCTCCATCCGGTACGCCTCACCCGCGGCGGCCTTCGTGGGTGACGACACCCTCTGGTCCTCGGTGCGCCGGGTGGCCGGTCTGCGCGGCCTGACGGTCACGCTGGTCGGGTCGCCCGCACTGCGGCCGGAACCGGGCGCGGACCGGCGGGCGCTGGCCCGGGCCGCCCAGGCGTCGGCCGGTTTGCGGTCCGCCAAGTTCGATCTTGCCGCTTAGCAGGCTCACAGAAAACTTTCAGGCACTCTGCAGCGCAAGCGCAGCGACCTGGACGAAGATGGTCGGCATGGCCGCCACTCAGACCCAGGGAAAGCAGAGCGAGGCAAAGCTCCTCGTCGTCGAAGACGATGCGAACATCCTCGAGCTGCTCTCCGCCAGCCTGCGATTTGCCGGGTTCGACGTCAGCACCGCGACCAGCGGCAGCGCCGCCGTCAGCGCGGCCAAGAACGCCACCCCCGACCTCGTCGTCCTCGACGTGATGCTGCCCGACCTCGACGGGTTCGAGGTCATCCGGCTCATGCGCGAGGGCGGCGCCCGCACGCCGGTCGTCTTCCTGACCGCCCGCGACGGCACCGACGACAAGATCCGGGGCCTGACGCTCGGCGGCGACGACTACGTGACCAAGCCGTTCAGCCTCGAGGAGCTCACCGCCCGCATCCGGGCCGTGCTGCGCCGCACGACCGCCGGTGACGAGGAGCCGTCGCGCCTGGTCTTCGCCGACCTCGAGCTCGACGAGGAGACGCACGAGGTCTACCGGGCCGGCCAGCGTGTGCAGCTCTCGCCGACCGAGTTCAAGCTGCTGCGCTACCTGATGCTCAACGCCAACCGCGTGCTCTCCAAGGCGCAGATCCTCGACCACGTCTGGAAGTACGACTTCCGGGGCGACGACAACATCGTCGAGTCGTACATCTCCTACCTGCGACGCAAGGTCGACAACGTGCAGCCGCGGCTGATCCACACTCTCCGCGGCGTGGGCTACGTGCTGCGCAAACCCGCAGCTTGAGCCGGCCGTGACCCTGACGTTCGCCGAACGGGTCCGCAGTCACGTCCCGCTGCAGCCCCGGCTGCGCCGCGTCCCTCTGAGCGTCAAGCTCGTCGCCGCGGTGCTGGCGCTGGTCTTCGCGGCGCTGACCCTGATCAGCGCCGCCAGCACCTATGCGCTGCACAGCTACATGATCGGCCGGCTCGACGGCCAGCTCGAACGCTTCACGCTGCTGGTCAACAGCGCGCCCGGCGGCACCCGCATCATCATGCCCGCGGACTACTTCTACCGGGTCTCGTCGATGCAGGGCGTGACCGGAGTGATCGCGTACGACGCCTCCGATCTGAAGCCGGACCAGATCCCGCCCCTGGTCAAGGGCATCGACCAGGTCAACAGGAAGATCGGCAAGCCGTACACCGTGCGGTCCGACGACGGCGCGATCACCTGGCGGGTGCTGGTCTCGTACAGCAGCGGCGGCGACGTCGTGCAGGTCGCGCAGAAGCTGGTCGGCATCGACGACGCGATCGGCCGCCTGATCTGGGTCGACGTCCTGGTCGGGGCCGGTGTGCTCTTCGCCCTGGCCGCGGTCGGTGCGGCGATCGTCCGGCAGAGCCTCATCCCGCTGGTGCAGATCGAACGGACCGCGGCGGCCATCGCGGCGGGTGACCTGACCCAGCGTGTCCCCGATCCCGAGCCCGACATGGGCGAACCGCAGACCGAGCTGGGCCGGCTCTCCCGCGCCCTGAACGCCATGCTCGCCCAGATCGAGGCCGCCTTCACCGCCCGGGCGCTGTCCGAGACGGCCGCCCGTGCCGCCGAGTCGCAGGCCCGTGACGCCGCCGAGGCCGCCCAGACGTCGGAGGCTCGGGCCGTGCGCTCGGAGGCCAAGATGCGGCAGTTCGTCGCGGACGCCTCCCACGAGCTGCGCACACCACTGACGTCGATCCGCGGCTTCGCCGAGCTGTACCGCCAGGGTGCCGTGGCCAATCCCGAGGACGTCAGCAAGCTGGTCCGGCGGATCGAGGACGAGGCCGCGCGCATGGGCCTGCTCGTCGAGGACCTGCTGCTGCTCGCCCGGCTGGACCGCGAACGCCCGGTCACCCTGGCGCCCGTGGAGCTGCCGGTGCTGGCGATCGACGCGGTGCAGGCCGCGCAGGCCACCGCGCCCGACCGCACCATCGAGCTGGACGTCCGTGAGTCACCGGAGAAGCTGGTCGCGTACGGCGACGACGCCCGGCTGCGGCAGGTCATCGGCAACCTGATGACCAACGCGCTCGTGCACACCCCGCCGGACGCGTCGGTGCGCCTCTCGCTCTACTCCGAGGCGGGCAACCAGGCGGTTGTCGAGATCAGCGACACCGGGCCCGGTCTCTCCGCCGAGCAGCGCGAGCACGTCTTCGAGCGTTTCTACCGTGCCGACGAGGCGAGAACCCGCCGGACGGACCGGACGGCCACCGGCACCGGCCTGGGCCTGGCCATCGTGGCCGCCATCGTGCGGGCCCACCACGGTTCGGTCGAAGTGCTCAGCGATCCCGGCAAGGGTGCGACCTTCCGGGTGACTTTGCCCGCTCTCGTTCCGGACGAATCCTGACGATCGCGGCACGGTGCCATTCACAGAAAACATCCAGGGGTAACACAGGTCAGTCGGAGCGGACGGGGGCAATGTAGTCCGCATGAACGAGTACGAGACCGACCCGCAGCGGCACGAGAGCTCCCCGACCGAGGAGCAGTCGCACCGGCCCGCGGACGCCTCCCACGAGAGCAGCAGCCCGGAGCGGGGACAGTCCGACGTCACGGCCCAGCAGCCGACGCTGAGCCAGCCGGCCGCCCCCCAGTCCGGCATTCCCCAGTCCGGCCGCCGCAGCCGGCCGCGCCGCAGTCCGGCGTTCCGCAGTCGGCCGCGCCGCACTCCGGCGCGCCGCAGCAGGGCGCGTGGCTCGCGTCGCCGTGGCAGCGCGGTGGCCAGCAGCACCCGCAGCCGGGGCAGCAGCACACCACCCAGCAGCTTCCGTACGGCCAGCCGCCGTACCCCGGCCAGCAGCAGCCCTACCCGGGCGCCTACGCCGGACAGCAGCAGTACGCGACGCCGGGAGCGCCCGGTCAGCCACAGCACGGGCAGTGGACGCCTGGTCCGGGCGTACCCGGTCAGTCCGAGGCCCCGGCCTGGGCGCAGGCCGTGGGGACCGAGCAGCGTGACCCGGCGAAGAGCGGCCGGGGTCGAAGGATCTTCGTGGCCGGCGCGGCCGCGGTCCTGATCGCGCTCGGCGCCGGCGGTGTCGGTGCGGCGACCGCGCTCGCGTTCGACGACAACAACGGCTCGGGTGCGGTGCAGACCAGCAACTCGTCGGTCACCCGCGTGGTGGACCGGTCGTCGCTGGCCCAGATCGTGACCGCGGTCAAGGACAGCGTCGTGTCGATCACCACCCAGACGGGTGAGGGTTCCGGCGTGGTGCTCACCGGCGACGGTTTCATCGTCACGAACAACCACGTGGTGGCGACCGCGCAGGGCGACTCGGTCACCGTGATCTTCGCGGACGGCAAGAAGGCCTCGGCGAAGATCGTCGGCACCGACCCGCGCACGGACCTGGCGGTCATCAAGGCCGACGGTGTCTCGGATCTCGCCGCGGCGAAGTTCGGCTCGAGTGCCAACATGCAGGTCGGCGACACCGTGCTCGCGCTCGGCAGCCCGCTCGGCCTGGAGGGTTCGGTCACCGAGGGCATCATCAGCGCCAAGGACCGCACCATCCGGTCCAGCAGCCAGGAGGAGCAGACCCCGGAGAACCCGTTCGGTGGTCAGCAGCAACAGCAGCAGAGCGGCGGCGCGACGTCGATGTCCGGCCTGCTGCAGACGGACGCGCCGATCAACCCCGGCAACTCCGGCGGTGCGCTGGTGAACACCAACGGTGAGGTCATCGGCATCAACTCCGCGATCGCCACCTCGGGTCAGGGCTCCGGCAACATCGGCCTGGGTTTCGCCATCCCGAGTGACAAGGCCCAGGCTGTGGCCAACGCCCTGATGAAGGGTGAGAAGGTCAGCCACCCGGCGCTCGGCGTGAGTGTCACCGAGGCCGAGGGTGGTGGCGCCCTGGTCAAGGAGGTCACCCCGAACAGCTCGGCGGCCAAGGCCGGCATCCAGCAGGGTGACGTGGTCCTCTCGGTGAACGGCAAGGCCGTCAACGACTCGGACGACCTGGTCGCGATGGTGCAGGGCGCCAAGGTCGGCGACAAGGTGACGATCAACTTCAAGCGCAACGGGCAGCAGGAGACGGTGAGCGCCACGCTCGCCGAATCCTCCTAGACAGCATGCGATGCCGTCCGGGCCATCGGACGGCATCACCTCCCCACCGCGGTGGGTGGTCGTGACCAAGGGTTGGTCACGACCACCCACCGCACCTTTATGTGAACTCTGTGCTGTTTCGGCGAACGATCGGCTTATCGGGGGCTCGCCTTTCGGCAGGCCGACCGCCTAGTCTCCATTCGCCATAGCGGAGTGGAAGGCCGACCCAGTGACTTACGTCGAGACCCGGATGAGTGTCTGGGAAGCCCTGGCCGGACGCGCGCCGGGTGAACCGCTCGGACCCGCCGATCCCGGACTCTGGGGCGCGGTCGTCGACCGGCTCAACCCCGCGCGGGCCCGGCCCGTGCTGCGTGCCGGCATCGAGGCCGTCGAGCTGATCAGCGTGCGCGGTTCCGCGTACGTGATGCTGCGCTCGCCCGACGACGGTGGCCGCGCCTGTTATCTGCGGCTGACGCCGGACGAGTGGCAGCTCGCGCTGATGATGGACGGCACACACACCGTGGCCCGCCTGGTCGCCGAGTTCGCCCGGCTCGCCGGTCGGCTCGCGCCCGATCAGGTACGCCGTGTCGTCGCGGACCTCGCCGGTAACCGGATGCTCGACGAGCTTCCCGTGGACGCCTTCCGGCCGCTGCAGGAGCTCGAGCGGCAGCCTCTGCCGAAGAGGGTCGGCAGCGGTGTGCTCGCCGCCGCCCGCGGCCGCCGCATGCTGGTCTTCGACGTCGACGGTGTCGTCTCGGCGCTCTACCGCGCAGGCGGGCGGCTGCTGTTCACCAGGGTCGCGGCGATCGTCCTGGGCGTCTTCGCCGTCGCCGGGCTGGGCCTCTTCGTGGCCACGTGGTGGCGGGGCAGTCAGTCGGTCTTCCTGACCAACGGCTCCTATCTGCTCGGCGCGATCGTGCTGCTCCTGCTCAACCTGGTCGCCCTGGCCAGCCACGAGCTGGGTCATGCGCTGGCCACCAAACACGCCGGGCGGGAGGTGCCCGCGGCCGGTGTCCTGGTCTACTTCGGCATCCCGTCGGTCTTCGTCGACACCACGGACGTGTGGATGGCCGGGCGGCGGGCCCGCATGCTCGTCACCGCCGCCGGTCCCGCCACCGGCCTGGTGCTGGCCGGGTCGATGCAGCTCATCGGTCTGGCCGTGCCCGCGCTCGGCCCGCTCGCGTTCAAGCTGGCCTTCGCGTGGTACCTGAACGTGCTGTTCAACCTCAACCCGCTGCTGGCCCTCGACGGGTACTACCTGCTGATGGACTGGCTGGAGATCCCCAACCTGCGGGGTCGTGGCCTGTCCTGGGTGACCAGCCGCCTGCGCCGACGCCCGCCGGCGTGGTCCGGGCTCGACCGGGAGGGCCGCATCGTCGCCCTCTACGGCATCCTGGCCGTGCTGTGGCTCGCGATCGCGGCCAATCTGGCGTACAGGATCTGGGCGGATCGGATAGCCGGGCTCGTCACCGGGCTGTGGCACAGCGGTTTTGCGGCAAAGGTGCTGCTCCTGCTGATCGTGCTCGGCCTGTGCACGCCGCTGGTCTACCTCGCCGTGGGCCGTGCCGCGCGCTGGTGGCGGACCTCCCGCGAGCGTGCCACCGAGAAGAAGCGTGAGGCCGACGCACCCCGGCGGCTCGCCGCGCTGCGCGCCTCCGACCTCGGTGGACTGCCCGAGCCCGCGCTGGCCGGTCTGGCCTCCCGGGCGCGCTGGCTGCGACCGTCATCGGGTACCCAGCTCGTGGTGGCCGGCGCGACCCAGCAGGCCGTGTACGTCGTTGTCGACGGCGCTCTGCAGGCCCGCAAGCCCGGTGACCCGGGTGGCATCATCCGCCACCACGTCGGCGCCGGCGGTGTGGTCGGGCTGGCCAATGCCCTCACCGGCCGGTCGACCTCGCTGGACTGGCACACGGCCGGCACCACGCTGCTCTCCGTGCCGACGGCCACGGTCGCGACCGTCGTCGGTCCGCTTCCGGGCCCGCCTCCCGCGGACCGGGCCGAGGCCGAGGCGCTCTTCGCCGACACTCCCGCGCTGGCCGGCCTGGCCGGGGACGAGCGGCTCGCGCTGATCGCCTCCGCGCACCCGGTCGACCTCGAGCCCGGTGCGCCGGTGGTCCTGTCCGGGCCCACCCACGCGATCGTGGTCGAGTCCGGTGTCATCGCGATGCCCGACGGTGTGGAGCTGCGCCGCGGCACGCTGGTCGGTCCGGTCGGTGACGGCACTCCCGGGATGGTGGCGCAGACACGTACGCCGGTGCGGTTGTGGGTCATTCCGGACGCCTCGGATCTGCCGCCGCTCGTCGGGACACCCGGCCGCCTGGTCGACGGACCCGGCGCCAGTGGCCCGATCGCCGCCGGTCTGCACTCCGCGGGCGGATATCCGCCGCTCGCCGTCCCGCCCGGACCGCCGGACGGCACCGAGGACCCCGAGGTCGACCGCCGTTTCGAGCGGAAGATGTGGTGGCTCGTCCTCCTGCTGCTCCTGCTGGCCCTGCTGCTCACCGCCGTGAACTTCGCGCCCGGTCCCGCCTGGGCCGAGATGCCCACCAACCGGGCGCTGCTGACGTCGGACCGCGGCACCATCACGGCGACCATCGACGGCCGCACCGAGACCATCGGCGAGGACGACCGGCGCTACGTCGACGAGGGTGCGCGCATCACGGTCCCGCAGGACGCGACCGGGCGGCTCACCTTCCAGGGTGGTTCCGCGACGCTCTTCTGCGCCGGGTCGAGCGCCCAGATCGGCCGGCTCTACACCGACGCCGGCCGGCGCCGGGTGCCCCACGGCGCCCTGACCCTGGACGCGGGCCGGGTGCTGGCCGACACGGCCAGCACGAGCGGTGCCTATCAGCCGCTCGAGCTCGCGGTCGCCCGCCCGGCGGGCCTGATCACCAACAGCGGGGCCGCCTGGTACGCCGCGGAGCCGACCGGCCTCAGCGTCGCCACCGGCCGCGTCTACGTGACCGGCACCCCCAGCCTGCCCAGCGGCACCGACCTGAGCTGCGGCGACGGCGTCAAGGTGGAGCCGCCGGCCGGTTCGCCGAGCCCGTCGCCGAGCGACGAGCCGCTGCCGTCGGACCTGCCGACCGAGGCGACCCCGACGGAGACACCGAGCACGATCCCGCCGACCACCGAGGCGACGGCCGACCCCGAGCCGACCCTCGACCCGGTGGAGCCGACCACACCGGACGCGCCGCCCCCGACGACGACCCGGCCGACGACCCGTCCGACAACGCGGCCGCCCGCCACGACGCCGACGCGGACGACGCCGCCTGCCCCCACACCGACTCGGACAACTCCGCCGGTGACTACACCGCCGACCCAGACGACGCCGCCCACCATTCCGCCGACAACGACGACACCTCCGATCGTGATTGGATAAGACGTGCTCTGCTGGTTCTGTGCCAAGGCAGCCCGGGGATCGTGCCGGTTCTGCGGTAGGGGCGTCTGCGAGGACCACGCCCGCTTCGGGCCGTACCTCCTTCAGGTGAGCCGTTCGGAGGTCCGCGGCCGCGCCGAGGCGCTGGTGGTCGAGGACGCCGTCCAGTGCGGCACGTGTCGTCCCAGGCCGCAGCCGGTGGCGATGCCCGAGCTGGACTGACCACCCTCCCGATGGCGGGCGGTGGACGCGGGCTCCTACGGTGAGCGGCATGAGCGATTTCGACGAGGTGCTGGAGCGGCTGCTGACCGACCCGTCGTTCCAGGCGCAGCTGGCCAACGACGCGGTGGACGCCCTGGCGGGATACCAGCTGGAGGCTTCCGAGGTCGAGCTGCTGCGTCAGCAGGTCAGCCCGGACTCCGGCGCGTCGGCGGCCCTGGTCGAGGATCGTGTCAGCAAGTCGAGCACGTTCGGGTTGTTCTCGTCCTTCGAGGGCCTCGGCGGGGTGACCGACGCGGTCGGCAGCGGCGTGGCCGGCCAGGGCCCGGCGCCGACCGGCAGCGGTCTCGGCCCGGCGCCGGTCGGTGGCGGCCTGGGGGAGTGGGCGGAGTTCGGTAGTGCCGCGGGGCACGTCGCGCAGACCGCCTCCGGGCAGCCGGCCACCGAGGGTTTCGGCTCCGCGCCGGACGGCTGGGGTGCCGGTGGTGGCGAGATGGCCGCCCGGACCGGTTTCGGCTCCGCACCCGGCGTCGATGACGCCCCCGACCTCGACGGCCTGCCGCCGGTTGCGCGGCTGGGTGACGCGCCGCGCACCGGCCTCGGTGACGCGGCCCAGGAGGTCGGTGAGGCGCTGGGCGGTCCGGGCCGGGACGACCACCTCGCACCGCCGAAGGGCTACGACAACCAGGTGGACGCCGACGGCGACGGGACCTTCGACAAGGCGACCTACCGGGGCCGGGAGGACGGCGGTGCCGAGATCCGCGTCGATCTGAACCGTGACGGCGAGGCCGACTTCGTCGGTGTCGACAAGGACCTCGACAACCGTGTCGACTTCGCCGACTACGACAAGGACCACGACGGCGTCTTCGAGAAGCGCATGTTCGACGACGACGGCGACGGCTGGCTGGACCGCACCGTCCTGCAATGAACGCAGCCGGGCACTGGTGCTGAGGCCCGCCGACGCCCACGATGATGGGCATGGTGGCGATCGCCGCACGCGGGCTCACAAAATCCTTCGACGACGATGGTGTTGCCGTGGACCACGTCGACCTCGACGTGGCGCCCGGCGAGTTGCTGGTGGTGCTCGGCCCGACCGGCTGCGGTAAGTCGACGCTGCTGCGCCTGCTCGCCGGGATCGAGGAGCCGACGTCGGGCGCGGTGCTGTTCGACGGCGTACCCGTGACGGAGATCGACCCTCGCGACCGGAACATCGCGATGGTCTTCCAGGACTACGCGCTCTACCCGCACCTGACCGTCGCGCAGAACATCGGTTTTCCGCTGCGGACCGTGCCGGTCCCGGCGGCCGACATCGGCGTCCGGGTTGCCGAGGTGGCCCGCAACGTGGGCATCGCCGACCTGCTCAACCGCTATCCGGAGCACCTGTCGGGCGGCCAGCGGCAGCGTGTGGCGATGGCCCGCGCGCTGATCCGGCACCCGTCGGTCTTCCTCCTGGACGAGCCGCTGTCGAACGTGGACGCGGGCGCCCGCTCGGCGCTGCGGGGCGAGATCGTCGCCCTGGTCCGGCGGCTCGGGGTCACCACGGTCCACGTGACGCACGACCAGATCGAGGCGATGAGCATGGCCGACCGTGTGGCCGTGCTCCGCGCGGGTGTTCTCCAGCAGGTCGGGCCGCCCGCCGAGGTCTACGCCGACCCGGACACGCTGTTCGTGGCGGCGTTCCTCGGCACGCCGCGCACCAGCCTGCTGGAGGCCGCGGTGTACGCCGAGGACAACCGGGTCGTGCTGGACTTCGGCTCGCAGGTGCTGGAGTTGCCGGCGGACGACCCGCGGACGGCGGTGCTCGCGGAGCACCACACCGACCGCGTGACGGTGGCGATGCGGGCGCTGACACCGGGCGTGGATGGCATGGTCCTGCGCGGGAAGGTCACCACGGTCGACAACCTGGGTCACGAACTGCTGGCCCATGTGGACGTCGGCGGGGTGCCGAGCCCATGGCTGGACACGCCGCCCGGTCTCCGCGCGGCGGCGCGGGCGGAGAGCACCCCGTACGGCTTTTATCCGGCGTACGACGTGGTGGAGCCGTTGCCGATGGGTGAGGTGATGGTCCGTGTCGCGATGCCGGGACGGGTGCTGCCCGGTGACGAGATGGCCGTCGGGGTGACGCTGGACGACTTGCTGCTCTTCGATCGCCGGGGTCTGCGCATCCGTTTCATCGCGGAGTAAAACGAACCGGCACTGGACAGAATCAGTTAACAGTCCTAATAATTGGCCAACTGTCGATCCCTGACGTGGAGGCCACCCCCATGCGCCGTTCACTGATCCTGGCCGTCACCGCTGCTCTGGCGGCCGCCGGCTCCACCGTCTACATAGCCTCGTCCGCGAACGCCGCGGCCGCCTGCGCCCCTGCCTGGTCCTCCTCGGCGGTCTACGTCAAGGACAACCAGGTGTCGTACCAGGCGAAGAACTACACCGCGAAGTGGTGGACCCAGAACGAGGTCCCGACCGCCAGTGGTGAGTGGGGTGTCTGGGCCGACAAGGGTGCCTGCGGTGGCACGACGCCGCCGCCCACGACCCCGCCTCCGACAACAACGCCGCCGCCCACGACCCCGCCGCCGACGACCCCGCCTCCCACGACTCCGCCGCCGACCACCACACCGCCGCCGGCGACCGGGCTGCCGAAGCACGCGCTGATCGGCTACCTGCACTCGAGCTTCGCCAACGGCTCGGGCTACCTGAAGATGGCGGACGTCCCGGCGGACTGGGACATCATCAACCTCGCGTTCGGTGAGCCGACCAGCGCCACCTCGGGCGACATCCGCTTCACCCTCTGCCCGGCGTCGGAATGCCCCGGCGTCGAGAGCGAGGCCGACTTCATCAACGCCATCAAGGCCAAGCGCGCGGCCGGCAAGAAGGTCCTCCTCTCGATCGGCGGCGCCAACGGCCAGGTCCAGCTGACCACCACGGCGGCACGCGACAAGTTCGTCACCTCGGTCAGCGCGATCATCGACAAGTTCGGCCTCGACGGCGTCGACGTCGACTTCGAGGGTCACTCGCTGTCGCTCAACACCGGCGACACCGACTTCAAGAACCCCACCACCCCGGTGATCGTCAACCTGATCGCGGCCCTGAAGTCCCTGAAGTCCCGCTACGGCGCCAACTTCGTCCTGACGATGGCCCCGGAGACGTTCTTCGTCCAGCTCGGCTACCAGTACTACGGCTCGGGCCCGTGGGGCGGCCAGGACCCGCGCGCGGGCTCCTACCTCCCGGTCATCTACGCGATGCGTAACGACCTCACCGTCCTGCACGTCCAGGACTACAACTCGGGCTCGATCATGGGCCTCGACAACCAGTACCACAGCATGGGCGGCGCGGACTTCCACATCGCCATGACCGACATGATGCTGGCGGGCTTCCCCGTCGCGGGCAACACGGCCAACATGTTCCCGGCCCTCCGCGAGGACCAGATCGCCTTCGGCGCCCCCTCCTCGGTCAGCGCCGGCAACGGCTACGTCGCCCCGGCAGGCGTCCAGCAAGCGGTCACCTGCCTGGTCAAGGGCCAGAACTGCGGCGGCTACACGGTCCGCAGCGGCACGAACCCGAACTTCCGCGGCCTGATGACCTGGTCCATCAACTGGGACAAGTTCTACAGCTGGGAGTTCAAGAACAACCACGAGCCGTTCCTCAACGGCCTGGGCTGACAGCAGATCAAGATCAAATGATGGATGGCGACGGTCCGTGCTCAGGCACGGACCGTCGCTCGTTGACAGACCTTGCTGCCGTACGGCCTGACAGCACCTGAATCTGTCAGGTCCACCGCCCGCCAACTCTGCTGCGCCGGGTGCAGGAAGCAGTCCCTGGTGTTGTCACCGGGTCCGGCCGGGCTCAGCGCGCTGGACGCGGTCATGACCAGATTGATTCACCCCAGGCCCGGATCACCACGGCTCCGACCGCTCATCCGGACGCGGCAGATCAAGTGGATCCTTGCCGCGCCGGTGCGGTGTGGAGTCAGGCGGGCCGCGTCGCGGCCGTACAACGCGCGACCAGGTTGTCCGTGCGTAGCGCACGCGCATGTGTCGCAGCTGGACGGGATCGCCGCCCGCGGTCTCGGCACGCGTGCTCCGGACCACCGTCGCCAGCCGCTGCCGCTGCCGCTGCGATCGGCACGGCGCCGAATGCGGCCTAGGTGTCGTGGGTGCTGATGAGCGAGTGGTCACCGCGGTCGGCTGCCGCTAGTAGGACGAGAGCCTGCTTGGACCTTGGTCTTGGAGCACGCAGCCGGCGTTCGGCGGGAGCGACGGTCAGGGACATGCAATCAGGCACGACATGAAGTTGAACTTGGGCAGGGAGCCCGGCCGGCGCGAGGAACCGCTTGATCTTCGGTTGAGAGAGCGTCGTGAAACGATGGGCTCATGGATGGGCCGGTTGCTTTTGTGCTGGGTGGGGGCGGCGTGCTCGGCGCCGTGCAGGTCGGGATGCTGCGGGCGTTGTTCCGGGCGGGCTTTCGGCCGGATGTCGTCGTCGGGACGTCGATCGGTGCGGTGAACGGCGCGCTCGTCGCCGCCGATCCGTCCGAGGCGGTCACCGAGCGGCTGGTACGGCTCTGGTCGTCGCCCGAGGCCGCCGAGGTTTACGGGGACTCGCTGGCCCGGCAGCTGAGGCGGTTCGCGGCCCGGACGCATCTGCACTCGCCGTTGCCGTTGCGGCGGTTGCTGACCAGTGAGCTGGGGGAGAACTGCGAGTTCTCCGATCTGAAGGTGCCGTTCCGGTGTTGTGCGGCGAGCATCGAGCGGGCGGCCGAGCACTGGTTCGACAGCGGGCCGCTGGTCGACGCCGTGCTGGCTTCGTCGGCTGTGCCGGGGTTGTTGCCGCCGATGGAGGTCGGTGGGGAACATTTTGTCGACGGAGGGATCGTCAATTCGATTCCGATCGGCGAGGCTGTGCGGGTCGGGGCGAAACAGATCTTTATTTTGCAGGTGGGGCGGATCGAGCGGCCGCTGGTGGTGCCGAAGCGGCCGTGGGAGGTGGCGCAGGTGGCGTTCGAGATTGCCCGGCGGCATCGGTTTGCGCGGGATGTTGCGTCACTGCCCGAGGATGTACGTGTGCACGTCCTTCCGACCGGCGGCGGTGAGAGCCGCGACGACTCGCCGTGGGCCTACCGGGACATGGCGGCTGCGGGACGGCGGATCAGCCGGGCCTACACCGCGTCGCGGCGTTATCTTGCGGCGAACGTCTGATGCTGCCTCCCGTGTGGGTGCGGCGGCTCGTGCTGGCCCCGCTGGTTGTTGTCCTTGCGGTGGTGCTGCTCACGACCCTGCCGGTGTGGATGCTGCTGGCGCTGGCCGCTTCGCCGCTCGTGCCGGGGCATCTGCGGGTGCCGCGGCTGGTGTTCCTGGCGGTTGCCTATCTGGTCTGGGACGCGGCCGCGCTGGTCTGTCTGGCCGTTCTGTGGGTCGCTTCGGGGTTCGGGTGGCAGATCCGCAACGCGTGGTTCCAGCGGGCGCACTACGTGCTCACCGGGTGGTTCCTGGACGCGCTCTTCTGGGTCGCGAAGTGGTCGCTGCACCTGACTGTCGACGTTGTCGGCACCGACCCGGACACCGGCATGCCGGGGCGTCCGGAGGTTGTCGTGAGCCGGCACGCCGGGCCGGGTGACTCGTTCGTCCTGATCCACGGGCTGGTCAACTGGTTCGACCGGGAGCCGCGCATCGTGCTGAAGGCGACGCTGCAGTGGGATCCCGCGGTCGACATCCTGCTCAACCGTCTGCCGAACAGGTTCATCTCGCCCGGTCACACCCGCACCCACTCGCTGGAGCAGGAGATCAGCGAGCTGGCGACGGGGCTGGACGACAACGACGCGTTTGTGATCTTCCCGGAGGGTGGCAACTTCACGCCCCGCCGCCGGGTGCGGGCGATCGCCCGGCTGCGGGACAAGGGCCTGGAGGACATGGCGGTCCGCGCGGAGGGCCTGCGGAACGTTCTGCCGCCGAAGCCGGGCGGGTTGTTCACGGCGATCGACGCTGCCCCGGACGCCGGGGTGATCTTCTGCGCCCACACGGGGCTCGACCGGATGATCACCGTCGGGGACATGTGGCGGGAGCTGCCGATGGACAAGCAGCTGGTCATGCGGTTCTGGAGTGTCCCGCCGGAGGAGGTGCCCGCCGACGAGGAGGAGCGGGTGCTCTGGCTCTACGACTGGTGGGCGCGCATCGACACGTGGATCGAGGAGAACAAGCCGCAGTCCCGCCCGCTCGGCACGGACTGGACAGCACGACGCCGGGTGTCCTCTTAGCGAGAAGCACCCGGCGTGTGATGAAGCGGTGGGTCAGCCGCCCAGGCTGGTGTACAGGTTGTCCGGCGCCTCGGTGATCTCCGACGCGGCGGGCTTCTTCGCGTCGACCTTGAGGCCGTAGTCCGTGTAGAGGACCTCGAGCGGCGGGTTCTGCTGGCCGTTGACCGGCGGGAGCTGGATGGTCAGCGCCGACAGGCGGCCCTGGTCGTCCAGGCCGGCCGTGAACGGCACGTCCTGCGCCTGCGCGCCCCACGTGTCGATCATCGTCTTGCTGACGCCGGCGACGCCCGCGGCCTTCGACAGGTCGAGGGTGCCCTTGTAGCTGCGCGAGTCGACCTTCTGCACGTCGGTCGTCGAGGTCAGCAGCTGCGCGGTGTTGGCCGGGTCGATCTGGCCGGGGCGCAGACCGACGTTGGCGCCCTCGGGCAGGCGGGACACGTCGACGTGGGTCCACGTGCCGGCCTTGGTGATGCCCGGGACCTGCAGGTAGAGGTCCTGGCCGACGATCAGCGTCTTGACGTTGATCTCGGTGTTCGGCCCGGTCGCGGTGAGCGTGCCGGTGCCGATGCCGTTCGGGGCGTCCATCTCGCCGAGGAGCTTGAGGCCCGGCCCGGACGTCATGGTGACCTTGAAGCTCGTGGTGCCGAGCGCGGCGGTGGCCGAGGCGAGCTCGGCAGCGGCGGCCGGGTCGGCGGGGCCCGCACTGGCGGAGGCGCTGGGAGTGTCTGCCGCCGGCGCGCTGGCGCCCGGGGTGGCGTCTGTGTCGGCCGTGCAGCCGCTCACCGCGAGAGTGACCGCGGCCATCGATGCGAGGCCGAGTCCGGCGAGTCGTGGCGTCCGCATGTCGGTCCTTCCTTGCCCTGCCGCTCGTCCAGGGGGTGACGAGGGTCGGGGGGTCAAATGCCCGATGTGACTTCTTCGCAAACGGATGCCCGTGGTTGCTCAGTTGTCGAGCAGGCCCGCGAACTCCTTGGGCAGCTCGCCGACCTGCTTGGCCGGGGGCGCCTCGACCGACACCGGCGTACCGAAATCGGTGTAGGTCGTCTTGATCTTGCCCGTGCCCTGGCCCAGCGAGCTCATGTCGAGCGTCAGCCCGGTCAGGCGGTCCTGGTCGTCGGTCGTGGCCGTGAAGGGAACGTCGGTCATCTTGCCGCCGAGCGCCTTCAGGCTCTCCTTGTTGTACTGCGGCGACTTGCTCAGGTCGAGCGTGCCCTTGAAGTCGTGCGCACCGACCTTCTCGACCTTGGTCATGGCTTCGATCAGCGCCTTGGTGTTGCCCGGGTCGTCCTTCGACATGATGGTGAGGCTGCTGCCCTTGGCCAGCTCGGTCGCGTCCACGTGCATCCACGGCTTGCTGCTCTCGGTGCCGAGCAGCGAGGACATCTGCCCGCCGAACTTCAGATAGACGTCGTCGCCCAGCTTGCGGAACTCGATCTTGGTGTCCTGGCCCAGCAGGCCGAGGTCCATCGCCATCTTCGCGGTGCCCGCCGCCGGGTCCGCCACGCCGGACATGCTGATCGCGCCGGCCATGTCCATGTCGACACGCATGCTCTGCTCACCGAGGCGCTTGGCCGCCGCGGCCAGCTCGGCCTTCGGAGCGGCCTCCGGGACGTCCGCAGAGGCACCGGCGCGCGGCTGCACCTTGTCCGCCGGACCGCATCCGGCCAGGCCCAGAGCGGTCATCAGGGCGAGTCCGGCGATCGCCAGCCGTCGATTTCTCATGGAATTGCCTTCCGGTCGGTCCCCCGCGTTCCGGCGCTCACCGTAGCGAAGCGGTGCGACATCCCGGACCGAGCAGCCGTGGCCGGTGGGCGTACGGGCACTAAGGTTGGCTCATGGCTGACCTGCTCGACGCCGATTCCGTACGCAGTGCCGTGGCCGTTCTCGACGGCTGGGAGGGCGGGACGGACGCGATCGTGCGTACTGTCGGCCTGCGCAGTTTTCCCGCGGCGATAGCCGTGGTGGACCGGGTGGCGAAGGTCGCCGAGGAGATGGACCACCATCCCGACATCGACATCCGCTGGCGCACCCTGACCTTCCGCTGCGTCACGCATGCGGCCGGTGGCGTCACCACGCGCGACATCGCGCTCGCCAACCGTATCGATCGGATCCTGGCCGACGCCTCCTGATCGACCTGATTCGCCGTGCGGCGGGGCCAGACGGCATGATGGCCGGAGGTAGCCGCATGCGCACGTACAGGGAGGCCCCGTGAGATTCGAGGTCAGCAAGGTCCTCGACGCCATCGAGGCCCGTCTCACCACCGACCCTGCGCTCGCCCGGGCCGTGGTCGACCTGTCGGAGATCGTGCGCTACGCCGATCTCGACGGCGGTCGCCCGGCCAGCATGCTGCGGCTCGGCCTGGTCATCGACGCGCTCGGCCGGCACGTGTCGGAGGAGAACGTCCCCGTGTACGCCGTGGTGCCGCGCGGCCTGCTCTCCGACGCCGACCTGACCTCGAACGAGCGCATGGTCGTCCGCCGCTGGGCCGACGACGGTGTGGTCGAGGTGGTCCCGCAGCTCGACGACCGGGTGCTCGAGGCGGCCGAGCTGCTCGGACTGCCCGTGCTCACCCGCACGAGGGCCGAGCAGTTCCGTGACCGCCGCCCGTGGGTCGAGGAGCCGGGACGGCTGCTCGCCGCGGTGCCCGGCGCCGGGGGACCGGTCCTGGTGGCCCGCATCGGCCGCGGGGAGATCCCGGCGGTGGGCGAGCCCTCCCCGATGGGCCAGAAGCTCCTCGCGCGCGTCTGGAGCTGCCCCGAGCCCAACTGCAACGCCTTCGGCTCCGGCGGTGACCCGGACAGCCCGTTCTCGGACATGCGCAAGTTCACCGCGCCGGTCGCCCAGCCGCCGCCCTCGCTGCGCTCCGGCGCGCCGACGTGCCCGCGGCACGGCTCCCGTCTCAAGGACGCCGGTCCGCGTCCCGAGGTCGAGGTCCTCTCGGTACGCATCGACGGCGTCGTCCGCCAGCGCTTCGTGGTGTCCACGGACAAGCCGGTCGTGGTCGGCCGCGCGCCGGAGGGTGGTGGTGTCATGCTCGGCCAGTGGCTGACCGACGACGCCCGGAAGTGGATCAGCCGTGGTCACGTCCGGCTGGCGCTGCACAACGGTGAGCTGACCGCGCAGGACGTCAGCACCAACGGCACGGGCATCCGCCCCGGTGGCTCGACGGACGACGACGACCGGGTCACGCTGAACCGTGACGAGACCCGGGTCCTCGCGGGCAACGACGTCGTGGAGCTCTACGGCGGTGTGAACGTGGGCCGGGCCAAGCTGTGGGCCACGGGCGGCGTGACCCAGCCCTCGTCGGTCATGGCCGAGGCTCCGACCATGGCCATCCGCAAGTTCGAGCGCTAGCGCAGGATCGCTGCCAGCTGGGCCACGGCGTGGTCCAGGTCTTCTTCCGTGACGACCAGTGGCGGCGCCAGGCGGATCGTCGAGCCGTGGGTGTCCTTCGCCAGCACCCCGCGGGCGGCGAGCCGCTCGACGGCCTCACGACCGGTCATCAGCGCCGGGTCGATGTCGACTCCGGCCCAGAGACCACGCCCGCGGACGGCGAGCACACCCTGGCCGATCAGGGCGGTCAGGCTGTCGTGCAGGCGGGCGCCCAGGCGGGCCGAACGCTCCTGGAACTCGCCGGTGGCCAGCAGGCGGACCACCTCGGCGCCCACGGCGCAGGCCAGTGGGTTGCCGCCGAAGGTCGAGCCGTGCTCGCCGGGCTTGAGCACACCGAGCACGTCACGGTTCGCCGCGACCGCCGACACCGGCACGATGCCGCCGCCGAGGGCCTTGCCGAGCAGGTACATGTCCGGGACGACCCCTTCGTGCTCGATCGCGAAGGTCTTTCCCGTACGCCCGAGGCCGGACTGGATCTCGTCGGCGATGAACAGCACGTTGGCGTCGTCGCACAGCTCGCGGACACCGGCGAAGTAACCCTCGACGGGGACCAGCACGCCGGCCTCGCCCTGGATCGGCTCGAGCAGCACAGCCACGGTGTTCGGCGTGATCGCGTCGGCCAGTGCCGCCAGATCCCCGTACGGGATGATCTTGAAGCCGGGGGTGTACGGCCCGAAATCGTCGCGGGCGTCCGGATCGGTGGAGAAGCTGATGATCGTGGTCGTGCGGCCGTGGAAGTTGTCCGCGGCGACGATGATCTCCGCCTGCCCGTCCGGCACACCCTTGACCTGGTAACCCCACTTGCGGGCGACCTTGATGCCGGTCTCGACGGCCTCGGCGCCGGTGTTCATCGGGAGCACCAGATCCTTGCCGCAGAGCTCGGCCAGCCCCTGGCAGAAGTCCGCGAACTGGTCGTGCACGAACGCCCGGCTGGTCAGCGTGAGCCGGTCGAGCTGGGCGTGCGCGGCGGCGATCAGGCCGGGGTGCCGGTGGCCGAAGTTCAGCGCCGAGTAGCCGGCGAGGAAGTCCAGGTAGCGGCGGCCGTCGACGTCGGTGACCCAGGCGCCCTCGGCGTCGGCGATGACCACGGGCAGCGGGTGGTAGTTGTGGGCGGTCCAGCGTTCGGCGGCGGCCAGCGCGGCCGGGGTCCGCAGGTCGAGGTCGGTCACGCGCGTACCTCCAGGGTGCAGCACTTCGGTCCGCCGCCGGCCTTGCGCAGCTCGGACACGTCGACGCCGATCGTCGCGTAGCCGGCCGCCTGCAGCGCCGCGGTCAGCGCTGTGGCCTGCACCGGCAGCACCACGGTACGGCCGTCGCTGACGGCGTTGAGGCCCAGCACCTCGGCGTCGGCGGGGGTGGCGATCACCGCGTCCGGGAAGAGGCGGCGCAGCACGGCCTGCGAACCCGGCGAGAACGCCGACGGCAGGTACGCGATGTTGCGCTCGTCCAGCACGCACAGCGCGGTGTCGAGGTGGTAGTAGGCGGGGTCGACCAGCTGCAGCGTGATCACCGGACGGCCGAAGACCTCCTGGGTCTGCGCGTGGGCGGCGTGGGAGGTGCGGAAACCCGTACCGGCGAGCAGCACGTCGCCGGCGAGCAGGATGTCACCCTCGCCCTCGTTCGTGTGCTTCGACTCGAAGACCTCGAAGCCGTTGCCGGCGAACCAGGCGGCGTACGCGGGGGCCTCGTCGGCCCGCTCGGCGTCCCGGAACTGCACGGCGAGCACCTTGCCGTCGACGACGGTGGCGCCGTTGGCGGCGAAGACCATGTCGGGCAGGCCGGGCAGCCCTTCGATCAGGTCGACGGTGTGACCGAGGTCGAGGAACGTCTGCCGAAGGTTCTCCCACTGGCTGACGGCCAGGGCGGTGTCGTACGGCGCCGTCGGATCCATCCACGGATTGATCCGGTAAGTGACGGCGAAGTGCGTGGGCCGGCACATCAGATAGCGGCGCGTCGGGGCGGTGGTCGTCATGAGGGCAACGCTATGCGCGAAGTACCTGCGCAGGCCCCGGAACAATGCTGCGCGACGCGGCTGATCGTTGCGTGATCGCCGGGCCGCGCGGAGATTTGTTGCACGTGCGTCGGGGGCGGCGAACCGCCGCCCCCGGACCAACGTTTCCGGCGAACCGCCGGAGGTGTTCGGGGCGAGGCGGTCGGTGAACCGCCCCGGTTCCGAGATTCACCGGCGGCGCATCGCCGCCGGTGAATGTCAGGTACCCGTCAGAAGCGGTTCACAAACTGTGCGTCGAGCCACTCCCGGACGCTGGTCACCGGCTGCATGTCGGTGCCGAGCCAGGACAGCGAACCGGTCAGGGCCAGCACGCCGACCACGATCGCTCCCAGCGAGAGGATCATGCCGATCAGGGCGTCGGTCTTGCCGGCGATGTGCCGCTTGCCGGTGGCGGAGATGCCACCGAGCGACAGGATCAGGCCCAGCACGCCCAGGCCGATCCCGTACCCCAGGAGGGGCCCGGACAGCACGAGCAGGGCGGCGGCGACACTCACGATCAGGCCGAGCGTGGCGAGCAGGCTGGCCCGGGGCTTCGGCCCGGCGACAACGGGCGGCTCGGCGGGCCGCGCGGCTGTCCGGTCGGCCGGGCTGCCGGTCACAGGCGGCTGCTCGATGGTCTTCTCGTCGGCGTTCCGGTCGGCCGGACGGCGCTCGGGAGCGCGCAGGTCCGGGCTCTTCAGATCGGCCGTGGTGTCCTCGTCGGCGGAGCGGCGGCGCTCGACGACCGTCGGAGGTGCGGCGGGCGGAGGCGTCACCGTCGGCATGGTCGCGGTCGGGGGATCGGTCCGCTGACGCACCGGGGTGGTGGAACTGGTGGCGACAGCCGGACGCTCTTCGGTCTCAGTGGTGTCGGACTGGCGGGAGAACGTCGGGAGCCTCACGTCAGCACCTCCTTCAGGCTTCGGGGACTGCACTCGCTATACCCCGAAGACCCGAAGGTGACACAAAGGGCGCCCGGAAGACCGGACGCCCTTCGCGGAAGAGGCTCAGACCAGCGCGGTGGTCGCCGTGACGTCGGCCGCCTTGCTGATCACGTGGTCGACGATCCCGTAGTCCTTCGCCTCCTGGGCGGTGAACCAGCGGTCACGGTCCGAGTCGATCCCGATCTCCTCCGGGGTGTGACCCGTGTGGAACGCGATGCGCTCGTTCATGACCTTCTTGATGTGCAGCATGCTCTCGGCCTGGATGGCGATGTCGGCCGCGGTGCCGCCGATGCCGCCGGAGAGCTGGTGCATCATCACCCGTGCGTGAGGCAGGGCGTACCGCTTGCCGGCGGTGCCGGCGCAGAGCAGGAACTGCCCCATCGAGGCCGCCATGCCCATCGCGATCGTGGCCACGTCGTTCTTGATGTACTGCATGGTGTCGTAGACAGCCATGCCCGCGCTGATGGAACCACCCGGCGAGTTGATGTACAGGGCGATGTCCTTCTCGCTGTCCGCCGAGGCCAGCAGCAGCATCTGCGCGCAGATGCGGTTGGTCACCTCGTCGTTGACCTCGCTGCCGAGGAAGATGATGCGCTCCCGCAGCAGCCGCTCGAAGACCTGGTCGTCAAAGGATGCGCCGCCGCCCCGCATCGTGATCTCGTCAACACTCATGGACCCACCCTCTCGCACCAGCCGGACGTGTGATGCACCCACCCGGCATTCGACGCTTACCACCTTCCCCGCTATCACCCCCGGAACCCAGCAATTCTCCTCAGGGCGAAAGCCCGGCTAGGGTTTCCGGGTGCCAGAGGGACACAGTATTCATCGGTTGGCGGCGCGGCACCGGGCGCTTTTTGCCGGACGGGTGGTTGCCGTCGACAGCCCGCAGGGGCGGTTCGAGGCGGGCGCCGCGCTGATCGATGGGCGGCGGCTGGTCGACACCGAGGCGTACGGGAAACATCTGCTGCACCACTTCGAGGGTGAGCGGACGCTGCACATCCACCTCGGGTTGTACGGGAAGTTTGCCGACGGCGAGGGGTCGTTGCCCGTACCGGTGGGGCAGCTGCGGATGCGGATGGCCGATGCGCGGCACTGGCTGGAGCTGCGCGGGCCGACGGCGTGTGAGGTGCTCGATCCGGGCCTGGTCGCTGTGCTGCGGGCGCGGCTCGGGCAGGACCCGCTGCGGGACGACGCCGACCCGCGGGCCGTGTACCCCCGGGTTGCCGCCAGTTCGAAGCCGATCTTTGCGCTGCTGATGGATCAGACGATCGTGGCGGGCTGCGGGCTGATCTTCGCCAACGAGGTGCTCTTCCGGGCGGGGCTCGCGCCGACGATGCCCGGCCGGTCCGTCACTCTCCGGTGCTGGGACGAGCTGTGGGACGACCTGCGCGGGCTGATGAAGGAGGGTGTCGTGCGGGGGCGGATCGACACCGTCCACACCGCTCACACGCCGGAGTCCATGCGGCGGGCGCCGCGGGTCGACCGGCACGGTGGTGAGGTGTACGTCTACCGGCGGACCGGGCAGCCGTGCCTGGTCTGCGGCACCCCGATCGTCCGGGGGCCGCTCGCCGGGCGGAACCTCTACTGGTGTCCTACCTGCCAGGCGTCACAGGCCGGCTGACGCGGGGGCGTCGGCGACCGGCGGTTTCGGCTCGGGCGGCAGGCCCAGCTCGAAGCGGTCGATCAGCCACGGCAGCAGCTCGTCGTAGGCGGCGATCGTGTCGGGCTGGTTGAAGTCGTGGGACAGCACGATCGAGCCCGGGCGTACGTGTTTCTGGACGCCCTTGACGATCTTCTCGATGTGCGTGGCGTCGGTCTCGGTGTCGAGGTGCTCCCAGTCCCGCGGGTCGACCTCCCAGTAGAGGGAGGTCATGCCGTCGGCGTACGCGGTCTCGACCAGCGCGTCGGAGAAGTTGCCACCGGGGGCCCGGAAGAACGGGATCGCGGCGCCCGGCACCGCGGCGTCGATCGCCTCGTTGGTCTTGCGGAGGTCGGCCTGGATCTTCGCCGGCTTGTCCTTGCCGATCGTCAGGCTGTGGTCCCAGGTGTGGTTGCACAGGGTGTGCCCGGCCGCGGCGATCTGCCGGACGATGTCCGGGTGCCGGCGGACCTGCGATCCGACCAGGCAGAAGGTGGCCTTGACCTGGTATTTCGCCAGCAGCTCGAGGATCTTCGGGGTCTGCACGGGGTCGGGGCCGTCGTCGAAGGTGAGCGCCACCGTGGACGAACCGGTGGTGATGAACGACTTGGCGGGCCCGGTGCCCTCGGGCACGACCACGGTCGGCTTCTCGACCGGCGCGGAGGCCGACGGCTTGGGGGCGCCGGGTGCCACGGGCTTGGCCGGAGCCGTCGCCGCGGGCTCGGCGGGGGTGTCGGTCTTGCCGGGCGTCTTCGCCTGCGGCTCGGCGGGCTTCTCTTTTTTCTTCGCGGGCTTGGTGACCTGCACGATCGCGTGGTCGGCGGCGTTGATCGGGTTGACGTCGGTGGTGGCGCGCTGCTGCATCGGCACGACGATCAGCATCAGTCCGATCGCGACGAGCGAGGCCAGCAGTGCCTGCTGGCGGCGGCGTCCGACCAGCAGCCAGGACTCGATCGGCAGGGTGCCCGGCGCGCGGTGGGAGCCCGTGACCGGCGGGCGGCCGTTGTCCGCAAGTGCCCAGTCGCGCACAGCTCCGGCCGCGTCGCGGACGACGGGCAGCGGGCGGACGGTGATGGCGAGCGGATCGCCGGCCTTGGCGTGCCGCCCCCGCGGTGCGGAGCCGGCGGCACCCGAACGAGTGGCCCGCGCGGGCTTGTCGACCTTGGCGCGGCGCGGTGTCAGGTCCAGCGACGTACGCCGTCCTCCGGCGATCCGCGGCGTCGCGGGCGGACGCAGCACGGTGGGGTCGGCGAGCGACTCGGGCCGCCGGTGCCGTCCGTTCGAGGTCTCACCCTCGAGGATCTGCACGTGCGGGAAGCCGCCGGTCGTGGCAGTCAGTGCGTCGCTGTTACGGGCGCGCGTCGCCGGCTGCGCCGCGTGCCGCGGTCCGGATCCCGACGCCGTACGTGTGGATGGGTGCGACGGCATTCGTCATGCCTACCGGTTTACAAGATCGAAAACGATACCGCATTCGTGATCATCGAGTGACCGGAAGTAATCAGTGCCTGTCAGAGCCCTGGACGCAGAGCGGATTGATGGCAACACATCGGACGATATGTGTCAGCCGGCGGCGTGCACCGCGTCCGTCGCCTTGCGTGCCGCGATCAGCACGGGATCCCAGACCGGTGAGAACGGCGGCGCGTAGCTCAGATCAAGAGCCGTCATCTCCTCGACCGTCATGCTGTTCCAGACGGCGATCGCCAGTGAGTCGATGCGCTTCGCGGCCTCCTCGCGACCGACGATCTGTGCGCCGAGGAGCAGGCCGGTCCGGCGTTCCGCGATCAGCTTCACCACCATCGAGCTGGCACCCGGGTAGTAGCCCGCCCGGCTCGTCGACTCCACCGAAGCGGTCACATAGGCGAAGCCCGCCTTCGCGGCCTCCTTCTCGGTCAGCCCGGTCCGGGCCACCTCCAGCTCGCAGACCTTGGTCACCGCGGTGCCGATCACACCCGGGAAGGTTGCGTACCCGCCACCGATGTTGATGCCCGCGACCCGCCCCTGCTTGTTGGCGTGGGTGCCCAGGGGCATGTGGACGGGCTGGCCGCTGACGCGGTGCACGGTCTGCACGCAGTCGCCGGCTGCCCAGAGTCCGTCGATGTGCCCGGACGGCCCGACGACCCGCATCTGCAGGTCCGTCCGCAGTCCGCCCGTCACGCCCACCGGGATGCCCGACTCGGCCGCCAGGGCGGTGTTCGGGCGTACGCCGAGACCCAGGACCACGATGTCGGCCGGCAGAGTGCCGCCGGGGGTGACCACCGCCGACACCCGTCCGTCCCTGGTCTCCAGACCCTGCACGTGAGTGTCGGTGCGGACCTCGATGCCCAGGCCGCGGATCGCCTCGCCAACACGTTCGCCCATGTCCGGGTCGACCGTGGACATCGGCTGCGCCGAGCGCTCCAGCAGTGTCACGGCGAGACCGCGCTGGACCATTGCCTCGGCCATCTCGACACCTACGTAACCACCGCCGATCACCACTGCGTGCCGTGGCTTCGGGTCACTTTCGAGCCAGGCGTGGATCGCGGTGCCGTCGTCGAGGGTCTGCACGCCGAACACGCCGCCGCCGTCGATGCGCGCCCAGTCGGGTGTCACCGGTACGGCGCCGGTCGCGTACACGAGGTGGTCGAAACCCTCCCGGAGCTCGCCGCCGCCGTCGAGGTCTCGGGCGATCACCTCGCGGCGGTCGAGGTCGATCGCGGTCACCTCGTGCCGGGTGTGCACGAGGATGCCGGCGTCGCGGTGGGCCTCCGGGGTCCGGGCGATCAGCGCGTCGCGCTCCTTGACGGCTCCGCCGATCCAGTACGGGATCCCGCACGCCGAGTAGGACGTGAAGTGGCCCTTCTCGAACGCGACGATCTCCAGGTCATCGGGGCCCAGGCGCTTACGGGCCTGCGACGCGGCGGACATCCCGGCCGCGTCGCCGCCGACGACGACAAGTTTCACCGATCACCCCGGGTGGCGGCGGCGAGCCAGTCGACCACGTCCTCGACCGAGCCCTGCTTCGACAGCAGCGCGCGCTGGCGGGCGGCGCCGGTACCGCTGCTGCGCAGGCGGTCCATCAGCACCGTGACCAGCTCGAGGTCGCCGTGACGATCGAGTTCGGGGGTGACGTAGTCGAAGAGCTGACGCATCAGCTTCCAGGCCGGCTTCGGCTCACGGGTGGCCATGTCGATGTTGAGGCCCTCGAGCCCGTCGTGGGCGGCCCGCCAGTGCGCGGCCATCACCAGCGGGTGCGGCACGTTCGGCGCGGGCTTGCCGTCCTCCACCTCGCGCAGCAGTGTCGAGACCAGGCCGCGGGTGAGGGCGGCCAGCAGGATGGTGATGTCGAGGGTCGGGCAGACGTCACCCATCCGGATCTCGACCGTGGGGTAGTTCGCCGACAGCCGGGCGTACCAGTAGAGCATTCCCTCGTCGAGCATCGCGCCGCTCGCCACCAGGTCGGACACCATCGTCTCGTACTGCTCGTGCGACTCGAGGTACGGCGTGGGGCCCACGGTGGGCCAGCGCTCCCAGAGCATGGAACGCCAGCTCGCGTACCCGGTGTCGCGGCCCGCGAAGAGCGGGGAGTTGGCCGTCGCGGCCTGGAGGATCGGCAGCCAGGGGCGCAGGTGGTTGAGGATCTGCACGCCGGTCTCCGGGTCGGGGACGCTGACGTGGACGTGCATGCCGTTGAGCCCGGCGCCGGGGGACAGGTCACCGAAGCGCTCCCGCATGCGGTGGTACCGCGGGGAGTCGACGATCCGGGAGGCCTGGCCCGGGGCCGGTGCGGCGCCGACGGCGATCAGCCGGACGCCGGCGCGCTCGGCGGACGCGGCGAGTCCGGTCCGCAGACGCCGGAGCGAGTCGAACAGGTCACCCAGCTCCAGCTGCGGCGGGCTGGCCGTCTCGATCTGACTGCGCATGAGCTCGTGCTGCACCGAGTCCCGGATGTCGTCGCTCAGCTGGTCGAAAACCTCCTCGACCGCCTCCACCGCTCGTGGCTCGACGGCGTCGACGAGCAGGTACTCCTCCTCGACGCCCAGCGTGAGGAGTCCCTGTGCCGCTGCTTCGCCGGCCATCTCCTCGGAGATCGATGTTGCCGTTCCCGCGCCCTCCGAAGTTGCCATGCCGCCGTTTTACCCGATCACCGCCGACCGAAAACGACCGTTGCGCTCACGGCGTAGTGTCGGATCCATGCTGCTGCTGGGGTTCTGGGCGTTCGCCGCCCTGCAGAGCCCGGCCCTGCAGAGCCCCGGCCAGGGAGCCTCGTCGCAGCTCGTGCTCGGCCTCGCGGTCGCCGCGGCGGCCCTGCTGCTGGTCCTGGCTGCGGCCGGGGGCCTCCCGGTCCCCGCGTTCCGCGCCGCGACCGGTGGTGTCGCCCTGGCCGTGCGGGCCCGGACCCGTCGCCTGCCCCGCCTGCTCGACCCCGCCGCCGCCGGGCGGCCGCGCCCTCGAGCGCCGTCGGCGTCCCCGGTGGTCGCGCTTCCCGCACGCTGAAGCCCGCCCACCTCCGCGTCCACCTTCCTTTCGGACCGCAGGGGTACGCCCATGTCCATTTCCGCTGCGCTCGACGCTGTCCTCGGTGTTGCGCACTCCGCCCTCGAAGGTCTCGGCACCTTCCTGACCCCGACGCTCGCGATCATCGTTTTCACGGTGCTTATCCGGTTGTTGATCAGTCCGTTGACCTGGCTGCAGATCCGTTCCGCCCAGCGGGGTGCCGCCCTGGCCCCGCAGCTCGCCGTGCTGCGGGAGAAGCACCGCGACGATCCGATGGTGCTGGCGACCGAAACACTCGCGCTGCAACGCGCGAACGGGGCGAGCCCGTTCGCCGCGATGTTGCCGGCGCTGGCGCAGGCGCCGTTCTTCATGCTGATGTACCACCTGGTCCAGTCCGGGTGGGCCGGCACTCTCTTCGGCGTCCCGCTCGCCGCTCACCTGTCGGCGGGACTGCCGGTCTTCGCCGTGCTGCTGGCGCTCTCGGTTGCCCTCGCCTGGTGGCCCGCACGGCGCACTCGGATGCAGATGGTGGCTTCGGGGTCGGCTGCCGATCCGCTGACCCGGATCATGGGCCTGCTGCCGTACCTGACCGTGGTGATGGTCGCGTGGCTGCCGCTGGCCGGCGGCATCTACCTCGTCACTTCCACGGCCTGGACTGCGCTGGAACAGCTCGTCCTGCGCCGCCCCATGGACCAGTTCAGCAGGTAGCGGCTTTTATCAATGTGTGAACGGACCGGTCGGAGGCGTGAGCTGCGCCTTCGGCCCGGGCACCTTAAAGAAGTTTAAGGTCGGCACCGCTGGACTTGGACTGTTAACAGTCCTAATAATCGAGCTATCTCACTGCTCGACGTGGAAGGCCCACCCCCATGCGCCGATCCCTTGTCCTCGCTGTGTCCGCCGCACTCGCGGCCGCCGGCTCCGCTGTCTACATAGCTTCTTCCGCGAGCGCTGCCGCCGCCTGCGCCCCCGCCTGGTCCTCCTCGACGGTCTACGTCAAGGACAACCAGGTGTCGTACCAGGCGAAGAACTACACCGCGAAGTGGTGGACCCTGAACGAGATCCCGACCGCCAGCGGCGAGTGGGGTGTCTGGGCCGACAAGGGCGCCTGTGGTGGTGGCACGACCCCGCCGACCACGCCGCCTCCCACCACGCCCCCGACCACGCCTCCCACGACACCGCCGACAACGCCTCCCACGACGCCTCCCACCACTGTGCCGCCGGGCACCGGGACGCTGCCGAAGCACTTCATCACCGGGTACTGGCACAACTTCGACAACCCGGCCAACGAGATCAAGCTCGCCGCCGTGCCGACCACGTACGACCTGGTCGCGGTCGCTTTCGCCGACGCCACCAGCACGCCGGGCGCGGTCTCGTTCAGCATCGACCCGGGCCTGTCGTCCGCGGTCGGCGGTTACACCAACGAACAGTTCAAGGCCGACATCGCGACGCTCCACTCGCGCGGCAAGAAGGTCATCATCTCGGTCGGCGGCGAGCGTGGCTCGGTTGCCGTGGGTGACTCGGCCGCGGCGACGAACTTCGCCAACTCGGTCTGGTCACTGATGCAGACGTACGGCTTCGACGGTGTCGACATCGACCTGGAGAACGGCCTCAACCCGACCTACATGGGTCAGGCGCTCCGCAGCCTGCGCAGCAAGGCCGGCGCCAACCTGATCATCACGATGGCCCCGCAGACCATCGACATGCAGAACCCGGCCGGCTCGTACTTCAAGCTCGCGCTCGACATCAAGGACATCCTCACGGTCGTCCACACGCAGTTCTACAACTCCGGCGCGATGCTCGGCTGCGACAACAACGCCGCGTACGGCCAGGGCACGGTCAACTTCCTCGTCGCCCTCGCCTGCATCCAGCTCGAGGCGGGGCTGCGTCCCGACCAGGTCTCCCTGGGCCTGCCGGCGACCCCCAGCGCGGCCGGTGGCGGTTACGTCGCCCCGTCCGTGGTCAACCAGGCGCTCGACTGCCTGGCCCGCGGCACGAACTGCGGTTCCTTCAAGCCGCCGCGCACCTACCCCGGCATCCGGGGCGCGATGACCTGGTCCGTCAACTGGGACGTCACCACCGGCAACGGCTGGGCCAACACGATCAAGCCGCACCTGTCCACCCTGCCCTGATCGCGCCCGCCCGCACTGAAGACAGAAACCTATGAAGCTCAGCAGGAAATACGCCGCCGCGCTCGCGGTGGTCCTGGCCACGGCCGGAATCGGTACGACCGTGCTGCTGGCGCCGGGTGCGTCCGCCGCGGCCGCCTGTGCCCCCGCGTGGAGTTCCTCGGCGGTCTACGTCAAGGACAACACCGTCTCGTACCAGGCGAAGAACTACACCGCGAAGTGGTGGACGCAGAACGAGGTCCCGACCGCCAGCGGTGAGTGGGGCGTCTGGGCCGACAAGGGCGCCTGCGGTGGTGGCACGACGCCGCCGACCACCCCGCCGACCACCCCACCCACGAACCCGCCGACCACCCAGCCGCCGGCCACGGGTACGAAGATGGCGTCCGCGCCGTACATCTACCCCGGCTGGGGCAACCCGCCCGCGCCCTCGACCGTCATGAACGCCACCGGCATCAAGGCGTTCACCATGGCGTTCGTGCTGGCCAACGGCTGCAACCCGGTCTGGGACGGCGAGGGTGGCCTGACCGGCGGTGCACACGAGAGCACGATCAACGCCATCAAGGCGGCCGGCGGCTCCGTCGTCCCGTCGATCGGCGGCTGGAGCGGTAACAAGCTCGGCCCGAACTGCTCGACCCCGGAGGCGCTCGCCGGCGCGTACCAGAAGGTCATCAACGCCTTCGGTCTGAAGGCGATCGACATCGACATCGAGAACACCGACGAGTTCGAGAACTACGCGGTGGCGGACCGGATCGTCGGCGCGCTGAAGATCATCAAGCAGAACAACCCGTCGGTGAAGACGATCCTGACCTTCGGCACCACGCCGACCGGCCCGAACACCCACGGCATCCGCCTGATCAACCAGTCGAAGGCCCTGGGCGCCAACATCGACATCTTCACCCAGATGCCGTTCGACTTCGGCGGCGGCGCCGACATGTACGCGAGCACCGTGGGCGCCTCTGAGGGCCTGAAGAACCAGCTCAAGTCGACCTTCGGCTGGAACGACGCGCAGGCGTACTCGCACATGGGCATCTCCGGCATGAACGGCCTCTCGGACCAGCAGGAGGTCACCTCGCAGGCGACCTGGACCAAGATCCGTGACTACGCGAAGAACAACAACTTCGCGCGGTTCACCTTCTGGGCCGTGAACCGGGACCGTGGCTGCGCCGGTGGCGGCGTGGTCTCCGACTGCAGTGGCATCGCACAGACCGACTGGGAGTTCACCAAGATCTCCGCAGGCTTCTGACCCACCCCGTACGCGCGGCCGCGGATCACCTGTCCGCGGTCGCGCGCCGGCGTTTACGGACCTTCTTGACGACCCAGCTCCCGATCGCGATCACGAAGAACGCCATGATCGCGTAGTCGAAGTAGCTGCTGTACTTCTCCAGCTGCTGCCAGCGGGAGCCCAGCGCGTAACCGCCGCCGATGAACAGGCAGTTCCAGATGCCGCTGCCGAGCGTGGTGAGCAGCGTGAACATCCCCAGCTGCATGTGGTTGGCGCCCGCCGGGATCGACACCAGGCTGCGGACCACCGGTGCCATGCGGCCGAAGAACACCGCGCCCTTCTCGTGCTTCTCGAACCACCGGTCGGCGGTGCTGAGGTCGTCGGCGTCGACCAGGGGGATGCGGTCCAGCCAGCGCCGCAGCCGCTCCTCGCCCAGGGCGTACCCGAGCCAGTAGAGCGCCAGCGCGCCCAGCACCGAGCCTGCGGTCGCGGCGATCGCGACCAGCACCAGGTTGACCTTGCCCGAGCCGGCCAGGTAACCCGCCATGGACAGGACGATCTCGCTGGGGATCGGCGGGATCAGATTTTCCAGCGCGACGAGCAGGCCCACGCCCACCTCGCCGAGCGACTCGATGACCGATGCCACCCAGCCGGTCAGGCCGCCCAGCTGACTGGGCTCGGTCTCCGCTGCCAGGTACTGCGGCACGCTCATCGGCTCTCCTCGTTTGTCGATCGACAACGCTTACCCGTCATCCAGCGTACGAACCGCTTGCCGTATATACCTGTCATCGGTATATGCTGCCGCCATGACCGAGACACCCATGCGTGAGCCGACCTTCCTGGTCCTCACCGCTCTGGCCGCAGGCCCGCAGCACGGGTATGCCGTGATCGAGGACGTCGCGCGGATGACCGACGGCCGTGTCCGGCTGCGGGCGGGCACGCTGTACGCCGCTTTGGACCGGTTGCGCGTCGACGGGCTCATCGAGGTCGACCGGGAGGAAGTGGTGCAGTCCCGGCTGCGCCGCTACTACCGCCTCGCCGGACTGGGCGAGAAGCGTCTCGCCGCCGAGACCGGCCGCCTCCGTCAGCAAGCGACGATCGCCGAGCGCCGCCTGCGGGCCCTCCACGACCTGGGAGGGGCACCCGCATGATCGGCTGCACCGGAGCGAGCTTGCGAGCGCAGGGCCAGGCGAGCATGCGAAAGGTAGGCACAGAATGACCGCGCCGTTGGAGCTTCGGTATCGCCGGTTGCTGGCCGTTTACCCGGCGGATCACCGCCGCATCTACGCGGAGGAGATGGTCGGTGTGCTGATGGAGGGCGCGGAGCCCGGCCAGCAGCGTCCCGCCCTGGCCGAGGCCGCGAACCTGGTGTGGTCCGGCCTGATCGCCCGTCTCGGGCGAGGGGCGCAGGGGCTGCGCAGCGCGCTCTGGCGTGACGCGGCAGCCGTGGCCGCGCTCGCCGGCGTTGTCATGCTGCTGTTCGTCCCGGCTCGCCGGTTGTACTTCGGCCTGCAGAACTTCGTGAACTTCGGCGACCCGATGCGCGCCTACGGTTTCGACGGCGGCCTCCTGATCGACGTGGCGGCACGCTCGGCGATCTGGCTGGCGGTGCTCGTCGCCGTCCTTCTGGCCGCGAAGCGCATGTCCGTCGCCCTCGGCGTCGCCGGGCTGCTCGTGGAGGTCGCCGCGCTGGTGGTCCGGGCGTTTGTCGTCGAGTTCCATGCCATCCGGATGTCCTGGGTGCTCGCCCTGGCCGGTGCCACGCTGACGTTGCTGGTGCTGGCCCGGAGCGGACGTCCGGTCACCGGGATGCTGGGCCGGCGCGGCCGGGCCATGCTCGCTGCCGGTGTGGCCACGGCCGGTGTCACCGCGTCGGCGTTGCCCGGGGACCGGTCCCCGGTGCAGATCCTCGGCGTGATCGAGGTGACTGACGCGCTCTACCTGGTCGCGGGCGGTCTGTTGCTCGCCGGGGTCCACCGGGTGCCCGGCCGGGTCCGCCGACGGGCCCTCGTGCTGATCGCTCCGCTGCTGGCGGTGCCGTGGGCCCAGCACCTGCTCGAAGACGCGATCTCCATGAGCACCGCGCGGTACGTCAGCACGGGCATGATCGTGGCCGATGTCGTGATCATGACCGTGGTGCCCGCCGCCGTGCTGGCCGCGGCTCTCGGGGTGCTGTTCCTCCGGGAGCAGGTCGTGGTCTCGGTGACGCGGAGCCGGCCGGACGCCGAGACCGGCGCACCCGCATCGTCCGCGTGAACGACGCCGCCGCGCCGCCCTGGGATGGCCCGGGGTGGCGCGGCGGCGGTAGTGTCCCGGCGCGATGGAAACGTTGAGCACACGAGGCCGCGCGATCCGGGTCGCGGTGACCGCGCTCGGGGCGTTGCTGCTGCTCCTGGGCACCCTGTGGGGCCAGGACGACGACTTCCCGTTCGGGCCGTTCCGGATGTACTCGACCGCCCCGGACCCGAACGCGGACGCCCCCGACACCCGGGTCGAGGGTGTCGACACGACCGGCCGGACGATCGTGCTGACCGAGGCCAACAGCGGTCTGCGCCGGGCCGAGATCGAGGGTCAGCAGCGGGCGTACATCGACGATCCCGGCCGGTTGCGGCAGGTCGCCGTCGCCTACGCCGAGAAGAGCCCGGGTGCGGCGCCGCTGACCACCGTGCGGATCGTCATCCGCTGGGAGGGCATCGAGCACTCGCGGCCCACCGGCACGAGCCGCGACGAGACCATCGCCACCTGGACGGCGCCGTGAAGTGGCTGTTCGCGCCCGTGCCACTGGGCCGGGTCGCCGCCTTCCGCACGCTGATCTACCTCTTCGTCGCCGCCGACCTGGTGATCTTCACTCCCTGGGTACGCCACCACGCCAGCACACCGGGTGACCTCTACGAGCCGCTGCTGGTCGGACGGCTGCTGCACCTGCCGACCCCGACGCCGCTGCTGGTGCACGGCATCTTCTGGGCGCTGCTCGTCCTCGCCCTGGCTGCCGCGACCGGCCGTGCGCCACGGCTGCTCGGCTGGACCGTCTTTGCGCTCTATTTCGAGTGGATGGTCATCGCGATGAGCTACGGCAAGGTCGATCACGACCGGGTCGGGCTGCTGGTCGCGCTGGCCGTCCTGCCCACGGTCGGCCGGGCCCGCCACGGAGACCCCACGCGTACGGAGTCCGGTGGCTGGGCGCTGCGCGTCACCCAGGTCGCGGTGGTCTGCACGTACTTCCTGGCGGCGTGGGCGAAGCTGCGGTTCGGCGGGCTCGACTGGGTCACCAGTTCGGTGCTGGCCCGGGCGATCGTCCGGCGCGGCACCGACCTGGCCGACCTGATCGCGGGTGTGCCGTACCTGTTGATCCTGGCGCAGGTCGGAATCATCGCGTTCGAGCTGGCCAGCCCGGCGATCTTCTTCCTGAAGCCGCGCTGGCGGAACTACGCCGTGGCCTTCTTCTACTCGTTCCACGTCGTCACGTTCGCGACCATCACGATCTCCTTCGCGCCGCACCTCGCGGCGATCACGAGTTTCCTGGCGCTGGAGAAGGTTCGTCCCGTGGTGTGGGTCCGGGGTTTCCTCGCGCGGCGTCGCGGAGAAGTAGAGAGCCATGAGCGACCGGTGGTATGAGAAGGCCGTCATTTATTGCCTCGACCTCGACACGTACGCCGATTCCAACGGCGACGGTGTCGGTGACATCAAGGGGCTGATCGGGCGCCTCGATTACCTGGCCCGGCTCGGGGTGACCTGCATCTGGCTCAACCCGATCCACCCGACGCCCGACCGCGACGACGGTTACGACGTGTCGGACTTCTACAACATCGACCCGCGCTTCGGGAACCTCGGTGACTTCGCCGACCTGCTGCACGAGGCCCGTGACCGGGGCATCCGGGTCATCATCGACCTCGTCGTGAACCACACGTCGGACCAGCACCCGTGGTTCCAGTCGGCGCGGTCGTCGCCCGACTCGCCGTACCGGGACTGGTACGTCTGGGCCGACAGCGAGCCCGACGACCGGCACCAGGGCATGGTCTTCCCGGGTGAGCAGGCCGAGACGTGGACCTACGACCGCACCGCGAAGAAGTGGTTCTACCACCGCTTCTACAAGTTCCAGCCGGACCTGAACATCAACAACCCGCAGGTCCGCGAGGAGATCAAGAAGATCTGCTCGTTCTGGCTCCAGCTCGGCGTCTCGGGTTTCCGGATGGACGCGGTGCCGTTCATCATCGAGGAGACCCAGCCGGGCAACCCGAACCCCCCGAAGGACTTCGAGTTCCTCTCCGAGCTGCGCCAGCACGTGCAGTGGCGGCAGGGGGACGCGGTCCTGCTGGCCGAGGCCAACGTCGAGCCGGAGCAGCTCAAGGACTTCTTCGGTGACGCGGGCGGCTCCGCCAACCGCATCCACATGCTGTTCGACTTCATGCTCAACGGGCGGTTCATGCTCGCCCTGGCCCGGAAGAACCCCGAGGGCATCATCGACGCGCTCCGGGACACCCCGAAGCTCCCGGTGGGCGGCCAGTGGGCGACCTTCCTGCGCAACCACGACGAGGTCGACCTGTCCCGGCTCACCTCCGAGCAGCGCGCCGAGGTCTTCGAGCAGTTCGGCCCGGACGAGAACATGCAGCTGTACGGTCGCGGCATCCGTCGCCGGCTCGCCCCGATGCTCGGTGGTGACCGCCGCCGCGTCGAGCTGGCGTACGCCCTGCAGTTCAGCCTCCGTGGCACACCGGTGCTGCGGTACGGCGAGGAGCTGGGCATGGGTGACGACCTCACGCAGGACGGCCGCAACGCGATCCGTACCCCGATGCAGTGGTCCCTGGCGGCCAACGGCGGCTTCTCGACGGCACCCGCCGACAAGCTCGTCCGCCCGGTGATCAGCGGTGGCGACTTCGGCTACGAGACGATCAACGCGACCCTGCAGCGGCACGACCCCAACTCGCTGTTCTCGTGGTTCGAGCGAATGATCCGCGCGTTGCGCGAGGCGCCGGAGGTCGGCAGCGGGAGCTGCACCCACGTCGACGTGCCCGCTCCCACCGGTCTGCTCGTGCACCGGGCGGACGACACCACGGGGACGATGCTCTTCTTGCACAACCTCAGCGACGAGGACTGTGTCGTGGACCTGAGCAGCATCTATCCGGAGGCGGACTTCCCCAACGACGTGCTCGCCGACCAGAAGTACGCCGAGCCCGGCAAGTTCGACGAGCTGGCGGTGGCCGGGTACGGATACCGCTGGATCCGGGTGTGCCGGAACGCCTAAAGAAGATGCACCCTTAGTGCGGTTACGGTGGCGGGCGCAACCACTTGTTAGAAGAACCCGCCCCGTAACCCACGGGTAACAACTGGGTTAGAGTCGGCCGGAAACCGATGGACGATCACAGCGGAGGACCGGAAATGACCCAGCCGAGCCGAGTAGCGATCGTGACCGGAGCCGCTCGTGGCATCGGGGAGGCGACCGCGCGCAAGCTCGCCGCCGACGGCCTGGCCGTGGCGGTCGTCGACCTCGACGAGGGTGCCTGCGCCAACACCGTGACCGCGATTCACGACGCCGGTGGCACCGCGCTCGCCGTGGGCGCCGACGTCTCGGACGCCGTCCAGGTCGCCGCCGCCGTCGAGCGGGTGACCGCCGAGCTCGGCGCGCCCACGGTGCTGGTCAACAACGCCGGTGTGCTGCGCGACAACCTGCTCTTCAAGATGAGCGACGACGACTGGGAGACCGTCATGGCGGTCCACCTGCGCGGCGCGTTCCTCTTCAGCCGGGCCGTGCAGAAGCACATGGTCGACGCCGGCTTCGGCCGCATCGTCAGCCTGTCCAGCACCTCCGCGCTGGGCAACCGGGGTCAGGCCAACTACGCCGCGGCCAAGGCCGGCCTGCAGGGATTCACGAAGACCTTGGCCATCGAGCTCGGTCGTTTCGGCATCACGGCCAATGCCGTCGCGCCCGGCTTCATCGTGACCGATATGACCGCTGCGACCGCCGCGCGGGTCGGTGTCGACTTCGCCGACTTCCAGAAAGCGGCGATCGGTCAGATTCCCGTCGGCCGGGCGGGCCGTCCCGAAGACGTCGCGAACACCGTATCCTTCCTGGTCAGTGAAGGAGCGGGCTTCGTCTCCGGACAGGTCATCTACGTGGCCGGTGGCCCCCGCGACTAGCGCTCCGGTTGATCCGGGGCGCTACACATGATGAAGCGACCCCGGACGCCGAAAGGGCGGAGAAGCCGACTGTGAATCGACGCATGAGCTCGCGAAGCGTGGCGCTGAGCAGCACTTTCCTGCTGCTCGCGGCGGGCGGCGCGGCGGCCTGTGACAACGGGAACGACTACCAGGACGAGGGTTTCTACTGCGCCGACGAGAACGGCGTCATCGTCGACGAGGACTACTGCGACGATGACAACGGCGGCGGCGGTGGCGGTGGCGGCTTTTTCATCTGGCACTCCTCGGGCTACCGGTCCGGTTACCCGGTGGGTTCCCGGCTCCCGTCCGGCGGCAGCAAGTTCGCCTACAACGACCGGGCGGCGCGGTCGTCGTTCGGCCTGCCCTCGAGCGGCCGCATCAGCAACGGCACGGTGAAGACCAGCGTGGTCGGCAAGGGTGGCAGCGGCACCAGCGGTAAATCGAGCAGCCGGTCCGGTGGCTGACCCTTGCGCCGGATTCCCTACGGGCCGGTCCGCGACGGATGGCGGCTCACCAACTACAGCCTCGGCCTGACCTACAACGACACCGAGCTGCCCGACGGCACGATGATGTCGTACTGGCAGGAGGGGCCGTACTACGACTTCACCCAGGCCGAGATCGAGGAGCTGGAGACGGCGACGACCGTCCTCAACGGCATGTGCCTCGACGCCGGTGACTGGATGGTGCAGCAGTGCCCGCGGCACACCGCCCAGGGCCGCCGCGACGGCTACTTCGCCTCGGTCTGCAGCCCGGAGACGTGTTTCCTGGCCAAGATCGGCATCCCCGAGTACGCCCACGAGCAGATCATCCGCACGTGGTTCGACGGTGACGCCGAGACGTGGACCCACCAGGACAAGGACCCGGAGGGGCGGCTGCCGATGCAGACGCCGGACTTCTCACCGAGCATCTACGGCCGGTTCGACCTCTGGTACAACGGCGCGGGCAGCACCCCGCGCCTGCTCGAGTACAACGCGCAGACGCCGACGTCGCTGGTGGAGGCTGCGGTCATCCAGTGGCACTGGGCCGACCAGACCAACCTGACCCAGCACCCGTGGCGCCAGTGGAACTCGATCCACGACCGCCTCGTCGGCTGGGAGGCCGCGGACGGCGAGCCCGCCAACCCCGGCGCGTGGAAGCGCAACGTCGCTAAGCTGCGCGAGGCCCGTCCCTGGCTCCCGGCCAAGCCGAAGATCTTCTTCGCGTACGAGACCAGTGAGACGACCGGCGAGGACCGGATGAACGTCGCCTACCTGATGGCGACCGCCGAGGAGGCCGGCTTCCCCGTCGAGCTGATCGCGATGAGCCAGATCGGCTGGGACGTCGCCGGTGACCGGGTCCTCTTCGTGCCCGCCCCGGGCCAGGAGCACAAGGCCGAGTCGATCGACCTGATCTTCATGCTCTACCCGTGGGAATGGTTCTGGAACGAGGAGGGCGGCAAGGCCTTCTTCCGCAACATGGCCGACCCGGCCAAACGCGGCACGGTCTGGATGGAGCCGCCCTACAAGGCTGCTCTGCTGGGCAACAAGGCGTTGCTGCCGGTGCTGTGGAAACTCTTCGGTGACGACCCGGAACGCGGTAAGTACCTGCTGCCGGCGTACTTCGCCGAATCGTCCGCGGCCGCCAAGCTCACCTCGTACGCTAAAAAGCCGGTCTGGGGTCGTGAGGGTGGCTCGGTCACGCTGATCAAGGACGGTGTGACCATCGTGGACAACCCCTCCGAGTACGGCACCGACGGCCGTTACGTCGTGCAGGAGCTGCTGGAGCTGCCGTCGTTCGAAGGGCTGGAGGGCACGGTCCACCCGGTGATCGGCGCGTGGCTGATCGACGGCGAGCCGGCCGGCATGGGCATCCGCGAGGGTCTCGGCACCGGCGGGCTGGTCACGCGCGACGATTGCAACTTCCTGCCGCACACCATCGGCGCGAACGACTGAGGCATCTCAACGTTTTGCCGCTCGCAGCGCGTTGAGTCGGTGTGACCTTCGAAGAGTTCGTCTCCTCGCGGCTGGGCGCACTCCTGCGCTACGCCACGGTGGTGACCTGGGATCCGCATCTGGCGGAGGACGTCACCCAGGAAGTGCTGGCCCGCGCCCAGCAGAAATGGGCGCGGATCGGCCGCCTCGACGCACCCGAGGCCTACGTCCGGCGGATGGTCGTCAACGAGTTCCTGTCGTGGCGGCGCCGCCGGGCGGCGAGCCCGCTGAGCCGGGAGTCGCTGGAGGTGCTGGCGGGTTCCGTCCCCGATCACGGCTCGTCCTGGGGTGACCGTGACGCCGTGTGGCAGCTGATCGCCACGCTGCCCGCGAAGCAACGTGCTGCCGTCGCGCTGCGTTTCTACGAGGACATGTCGTACGAGGAGATCGGCGAGGTCCTCGGCTGCCGCGCCGTGACCGCGCGGTCCCAGGTGTCCCGCGCCCTGCAGACCCTGCGGGAAACCCTGCCGTCCGCTGCCGTCCTGCAGGGAGAGCTGTGATGAGCACATCCATGGAAGACCTCGTCCGGGCCGCCCAGGAGAAGCAGGCGAACCTCACCCCCGACCCGCAGCGGGTCCTGGCCGCGTTTCCCCGGCGGCACACCCAGCTCGTACGCCGCCGTCGTCTGACCGTCGCGGTCGTCGCTGCTGCCGCGGTCACCGCGGTGCTGGCCGTGCCGGTGGCGTCGCTGACCGACCGCGGCGCCGGACCTGTTCCGCAGCCCGCGATCAAACCGACGGTGAGTGTGCCCTTGCCACCCGCGCACGTCGCGCTGCGCTATCAGCCGGGCTGGCTGCCGGACGGGTACACCGAGTTCTACCGGAACAACCGGCTGGGGGGCACCAGCCGGGTCTGGACGCCCGACGACCTGACCGTTCCGCTCGCGAAGAACCGCCGGTTCGTCTTCCTCAACGTCGATCCGCTGCGGTCGCTGGACGGGGAGAACGGCGAGCAGGTCGACATCGCCGGCAGCCGTGGGGTCTACGTCCCCGAGGCCAACCAGGTCACCTGGTTGTCCGGTGGTTACACGCTCGCCGTCGGCACGATCAACCTGGCCCTGCCGAAATCAACGCTGCTGCGCATCGCCCGCTCGCTGCGCGCCGATGAGGAGGTCTTCCCGATCCCGTTCCGTACCCCGGAGCTCTCAGCGGGTCTGGAGGTCGTCGGCTGGACGGTGGACGGCGCCGGCCCGCAGAACTGGGTCGGCACCGTGGAGCTGGGCAAGAACCCTGGGGAGCCGAGTGGCCAGGTCTCGATCAGCGTCGGCACGGCGACGTCCGCGCCCAAGGGCGGCAGCGAGCGTCTGGTCGGCGGTCGCCCCGCGCGACTGGTGAAGACGTCGACCGGAACTTCCTACCTCGTCGTGACCCTCGGCGGCGGCCGGTTGCTGACGGTCCGGTCGAGTGTGCTGCCCGAGGTCCAGCTGTCCCGCCTGGCCGAAGGCGTCGGCTCACCGGCCGCCGGGAAGCTGAGCTGGATCGGCAGCCGTTAGGGACGCGGGCGGTTGTGCCAGAGCCACCAGAGGCCGATGAGCGGCAGGACCAGCGGGACGTACCCGTAGCCGCTGCCGAACTGCGACCACACGGTGGCGTCCGGGAAGGCTTCCCGGTCGAAGATGCTGAGGGTGCCGACGACCAGCACACCGATCAGCTCGATCGAGCAGCTGGTCAGCGCGATCATCCGGCCCCGGGCACCGCCGATCGCGAGCCCGGCCGTGGCGGCCAGATAGACCAGCGCGGCAAAGGCTGACAGCAGGAACGCCAGCGGCGCCTCGGAGAACTTCGTGGCGATCTGCACACCGGCCCGGGCGCCCGCGGACAGGGCGAAGATGCCGTACACGAGGAGGAGCACCCGGCCGGCGCCGGTGCCGATGGCCGCGTCCCGGGGCCTGGTCGATGCGGGCGACGGATCAGCCACCGGTGACCTCCGCGATCTGCTGCAACCGCAGCACCAGGACCGGCAGCACCAGGCAGGCGACGCCGAGGATCAGAGTGCCCCACCGGGTCGGCTCGAGCCGGGCCAGGTAAAAACCGACGGGTGCAAACGCGATGGTGGTGATCAGGTAGCCCACGAAGGTCGACCACTCACTGGGACGCTCGCCCGTGATGAGTCCCACAACGGCGACCACCACGAGTACGGCCACGAGCAGGCTCAGGCCCAGCATGGCCCACAGATCGGTGTTGCTGGGAGCGCGGTCGAGCGCGGAGCGGACCAGGTACCAGATCCCCAGCAGCAGGGCGACGACGATCGTCGCGGTCGACAGCGGGCCGTTCATCACCGGCACAGCGTACTGATCAGCGGCGGCGTGTTAGCTTTCGGCCGGGTGTGATCTGGAGCGGAAGGCGGCACGAGCATGCGGTTCGGACTTTTCGGTACGGGACCGTGGGCGCATCTGGCGCACGCCCCGGCGCTGGCGGCTCACCCGGACGTCGAGTTCGTCGGCGTGTGGGGGCGCGACCCGGCCAAGGCGGCAGCCCTGGCGCAGGAACACGGCGCCAAGCCGTACGCCGAGGTCGACGACCTGATCGCGGACGTGGACGCCATCGCGGTGGCCCTGCCGCCGGACATCCAGGCCGGCATCGCGCTGCGTGCGGCCCGCGCGGGCAAGCACCTGCTGCTCGACAAGCCCGTGGCCTTCACCCCGGAGGCGGCGAACGAGATCGTCGCCGCGGCGAAGGAGCACGAGGTCGCCGGTGTGGTGTTCTTCACCCGCCGCTTCATGCCGCAGATCCAGGAGTTCATCGAGCAGGTGCGGGCCACCGAGGGCTGGCTGGAGGCGCGCATCGACCACCTCGGCTCGATCTTCCAGCCCGGCAACCCGTTCGGGGCGTCGGTGTGGCGCAAGGAGGGCGGCGGCCTGTGGGACGTCGGCCCGCACGCGCTCGCGCTGATCCTGCCGGTGCTGGGTCCGGTCGCCGAGGTGACCGCGCTGGCCGGTGCCCGCGACATGACCCACGTGCTGCTCGGCCACACCAGCGGCGCGATCAGCACCCTGACGCTGTCGGTCGACGCCCCGGAGGCCCTGGAACGCGAGGACGCGGCCTTCTTCGGCGAGTCCGGTGTCGCCACCGTGCCGCCGGTGCCGTGGCTGCCGGTCGAGGCCTTCGGCCGTGCGGTCGACGACCTGATCAGCGCCTCGAAGGGAGGCCCGGCGTCGCCGCTGGACCTCACCTTCGGCACCGAGGTCGTGACGATCCTGGCCGCCGCGGCGGAGTCGATCAGGACCGGCACGACCGTCAAGCCGGCCTAATTGCAGCGCCACATCAGGGGCTGGTTCTGGATGTCGTCGCCGATCGCGTAACCGCCGACGACCTTGCCGTCATCACTGAAACTCGACACGAGGTAGTCCTGGCGGCCCTTCGCCTTGGCGTACTTCGGCAGCATGGTGGTCACGCCCTTGTCGGTGGTGACCACCGGGCGCTGGGCCTCGCCGAGCACCCACCCGTTCGCGGCCACCCGGGCCGGATCTCCGGAGCCCTCCGGCAGGCGTTCGTACCGGCCGGTGTCGAGGCGATAGCGGAAATAGGCGAACGTGCGGGAGTCCCCGGCATCCGTGACACTGCGGCCGACCACCACACCGTTGCGGATCGCCGCGGGCCAGAACATGGTCGACTTCACCCCGTCGACGACCGGCAGCGGCATCCGGCGGGTGCTTCCGTCCGCCAGCCACAGGTAGCCCGTGGCCTCCTTGTTCTTCGCGCTGACTGTGCCGAGGATCGTGCCGTCCTCGTCGATGTCGGTCGCGGTGCCGTACTCCGTGCCTGCGGGCACCGGCAGCCGGTCCGGCTCAGCGGTGACCGACTTCCAGCGGACCGGCCGGCCCTCGTAGAGCGGGCCCACCGCTCCGACCACCACACCGGCGTCGTTGATGGCGGTCGGTACCGCTTCCCCGCCGGCCATCGCCGTGACCTTGCCGTTCCGGTACGAGTACGGGCGCACCCCGGGATCGAAGCTGTACCCGACGGCGACGCCCTTGCTGTTGATGTCCTCGAGGCTCTGGTCCTCACCGCTGGTCTCGCCGGTCGCGACGAGCTTGCCGTCCTTCCACACGACGAACGGCCGGGAGGGGCCCTGCGGATAGGTGCGGCCGACCAGCCAGTGCCCGCTCGGGTCACCGGCCGTGACCAGGGCCTTCTTCGCGCCGTCGGTGGGCAGCCGGGTGACTTTGCAGTTCTTCGGACCGGCGGGCGGCGCGGCGGCGGTGACCGAGGGGGTCGGCGTGGCGATCGTGACCGGTGGCTTCGGCGACGGGCGGCCGATCGCGGAGAAGGCCAGCGTGCCACCGGCCGCGGTGGTCGCGGTCAGGGCCACGACGGCGGTGCCGCCGGCCCACCAGCGGGACCGCCGGCGCCGGCGGCCGTCGGCCATGGCCCGGGACACGTCGAGACGGGCCGGGCCGGACGGCTCGGAGGCCAGCGGGCGCAGCAGTGCAACGGCGTAACGGTCGTCGTCGTTCGGGTGCTTGGTCACCGAATGCTCCCCAGGGTGTGGATGCGGTCGCCGAGGATGCGGCGCAGGGCCGTCAGTCCGTGCGCGGTCTGGCTCTTGACAGTGCCCTCGCTGCAGCCCAGGACCCGCGCAACGTCGGCGATGGGCTGGTCGCAGAGGAATCGCAGGACCAGGACGGCCTGCTGGCGGGGCGGTACCTGCGACAGGGCGGTCCGCAGGACGGCCCGTTCCTCGACGTCGTGGGCCGGGACGACGGGCGCCGGACGGTCCGGGGGTATGCCCAGCCGCACCTTCCACCAGCCGCGGCGTTTTTCGTCGAGGAAGATGCGCACGAGGATCGTGTGGACGTAGGAGTCGAGGTTCTCGGCCTGCCGGCTGATCTTCGGCCAGCGGGCGTAGAGCTTGGTGATGGTCTCCTGGACCAGGTCGTCCGCCTGGTGCTCGTCACCGCAGAGCAGATAGGCGGTACGCCGCAGCGCCGTGGCGCGGCCGTGGACGTACGCCGTGTACTCCGCGTCTGATCCGTTCGCCATTCCCGCTCCTCATCGCCGGTCCCACCAGTAGACGGCGATCGGGGCCGAAGGGTTGTACGACCCATCCGCGTAGCCGCCCGCGCCGAATGAGGGTTGAATCTGCGTGAGCAACGGAGAGGCTGACCCCATGACGGAGCGCGGCGCTGCCCGCCGGCCGGACCACCTTTCGGCGGTCCCCGAGCCGACGGCCGGACCACCGACCGACGTGGGTGAGCTGCTGCGCGCGGTCGCCCGCGGCGACGAGCCTGCCTTCGGCCGACTGTACGACCTGGTCGCCCCGCGGGTGTACGGCCTGATCAGGCGCGTGCTGCGCGACCCGGCCCAGGCCGAGGAGGTCGCCCAGGAGGTGCTGGTCGAGGTGTGGCGCACGGCGGCCCGTTTCGACGCCGCCCGCGGTTCGGCCACCTCGTGGATCTTCACGATCGCGCACCGCCGCGCGGTCGACCGGGTCCGCGCCGAGCAGGCGTCCGCCGACCGCATCATGAAGGTCGGCATCGCCTCCGTCGAGACCCCGTACGACGAGGTGGTCGACGAGGTGGCGGGCCGGCTCGAACGCCAGCAGGTCCGGCACTGTCTCGACGATCTGACCGAGCTGCAACGCCAGGCGGTGACGCTGGCCTACTACCAGGGTCACTCGTACCGCGAGGTGGCCGATCTGCTCGAAACCCCCCTGCCCACGGTCAAGACCCGGATGCGCGACGGCCTGATCCGCCTGCGCGACTGCCTGGGTGTGGAGGTGACCGCATGATGACCACCGACATTCACGCCCTGGTCGGCGCTTACGCGCTGGACGCCGTCGACGACCTCGAACGGGTCGCCTTCGAGCGCCACGTCGCCGACTGCGAGGGCTGCCGCAGCGAGCTCGACGAGCTTCGCGAGACGGCCGCCCGGCTGGCCGACAGCACCTGGTCGATCCCGCCGCCGCGGCTGCGCACGGACGTGCTGGCCGCGGTCGGCCGGACCCGTCAGCTGCCGCCCGCCGAGTCGGCCCGGCCCGAGCCGGACTCCCGCGCGGCGGTGTCGCGCTGGCGGCGGTACACCGCGGGAGCGGTCGCGGCGGGCATCCTCGCCGCCGGTGCGGGTGCAACCTCGTGGGCGGTGCAGGAGCAGCGTGTCCGCGACCGTAGTGCTGTGGTGGCCGCGGCCCAGCTGCGCGAGGCGCGTACCGAATCGATCCTGTCCGCCTCGGACCTGGTCGTCCGCACGGCCTCGATGACCGGCGGAGGCCGGGTCACCGTGGCCTCGTCCGCGGTGCAGGGTGCAAGTGTGGTCTCGCTGCGGGCCGACACCGCGCCGTCCGCCGATCGTGCGTTCCAGATGTGGAAGATCCGTGGCACGGGCCCGGCGGTCAACGCCGGAGTCCTGCCGGCGGGGGAGGCCTCGACCGTCCAGGTTCTGGACGGAGTCCCTGGTAACGACACCTTTGCGGTCTCGGTGGAGCCGGCCGGTGGTTCGGCCGCGCCGACCATGACCCAGATCGTTGCACAAGTTCCCCTGACCTAGGACCAGTCCGATCGTTGGACCACTCCGAATCCCCTATAAGAAACACTTCGGGGTGAAACGGAGAATCTGATGGTCACGGACACGCGGCGCAGAGTGGTTGAGAGGACGCGGGACCTCACCGGTCCCGCAGCCCTCGGCCTCGGCGTCGCACTGGTGATCGTCGGGCTCGCCGGTTGCCTGGCGGTCGGCAGGGGATCCCTGCTCGGCCTGCTGCAGGTGACCCTGCCGCACAACATGTTCCACCTGGCGGTGGGAACCGCACTGGTCTCCGCCGCGATCCTCGGCCCGCGCCCGGCGCGGGTCACCGCCACCACAGCCGGGCTCACCTTTCTCGGCCTGGGTGTCGCCGGCCTGGCCGGCGCGCCGGGTGTCACGCCCAACGGCGCCGACATCGCTTTTTATCTCGCCTTCGGTCTGGCGCTGACGGCTGTCGGCCGCCGCTGACCGAGCACTACCGCACACCACCGCAAAAAGGCGCTTCCGTGCGCCCATCCGCACGACCTTTCGTCACGAAGATCCCGTGACGTCCGCTTCCGAAGGGGAACACCATCATGCGTGCCACCAAGTTCACCGCACTGACCGCCGCCCTCCTGTTCTCCGCCTCGCTGGCGGCCTGTGGTGGCGACGACGCCGCCGAGGACACCGGTTCCGCCGCCCCGGCGACGACCACCGCGTCCGCCGCGCCGAGCATGCCGGCCTCGGACTCGATGGCGAACTTCGGCGCCGGCTGTGCCGCTGTCCCGACGGACGCGTCCAACCCGGGCAGCTTCGACGCCATGTCGCAGGTCCCGGTGGCCACGGCCGCCTCGGGCAACCCGCTGCTGTCGACGCTCGTCACCGCGGTCAAGAAGGCCGGCCTGGTCGACACCCTGAACACCGCTCCGGCCCTGACGGTCTTCGCGCCGACCAACGACGCGTTCGGCAAGATCCCGAAGGCCGACCTCGACAAGGTGCTGGCCGACAACAAGACCCTGACCAGCATCCTCACCTACCACGTCGTCGAGGGAAAGCTCACCCCGGCTGAGCTGGCCGGCACCCACAAGACCATCGAGGGTGGCTCGGTCACGATCAAGGGCAGTGGCTCCGACTTCAAGGTCAACGACGCCTCGGTCGTCTGCGGCAACGTCCAGACCGCGAACGCCACGGTTTACATCATCGACTCGGTCCTGATGCCGAAGAGCTGATTGTTCTCTCTGGGAGCGCGCCGGTCGTGGTGGTGACCACGGCCGGCGCCCCGGAGTCCGGCACCGCAGAGGGGAGGCAGTCGTGCGACGTTTCATCCGGCCCGCACTCATCGGGGTTCTTTCGGCCGCGTTCGGAGTGGCCCTGGCGGAACTGCTCGCCGCCGCGACCCGGCCGCAGGCCGGACCGCTGGTCGCCGTCGGTGGCGCGGTCATCGACGCGGCGCCCACCCCGCTCAAGGAATTTGCCGTACGCACCCTGGGCACCAACGACAAGCCCGTCCTGCTCGGCACCATCGCCCTGGTCCTGATCCTCTTCACCGCCGCGATCGGTGTCCTGAGCGTCCGGCGCCGCTGGGTCGCCGTCGCCGGTGCCGCGGTGTTCGGCCTGGCCGGAGCCCTCGCCGCGGCGATGCGCCCGACCGCCACGGCCTACGACGTCGTCCCGTCCCTGCTCGGCGCGGTTGTCGCCGGTGCCACGCTGCTGTTCCTGCATCACCGCACCCGCCGGCCCTCCGCCACGGGTGGTGACTTCGACCGCCGCGCGTTCCTGCGAGCCGCCGCTGCCGTCGCCGGTGGTGTGGTTGTCGCCGGTGGTGCGTCCGAAGTGGTGAAACGCGTCCGCGGTGGTGCGGTGACCAAGTCGCGGGAGGCCATCTCCCTGCCGGCACCCGCCGACCCCGCCAAGCCGCTCCCGGCCGGCGTCGGACCCGGCTTCGTCACCGCCAACAAGGACTTCTACCGCGTCGACACCGCGCTGAGTGTGCCGCGCATCGACGTGAACACCTGGTCGCTGCGGATCCACGGGATGGTCGGCAAAGAGGTCGACCTGTCCTTCGACGACCTGCTGAAGCGGCCGCTCATCGAGCGCGACATCACGCTCAACTGCGTGTCCAACGAGGTCGGCGGCCCCTACATCGGCACCGCCAAGTGGCTCGGTGTGCCGCTCGCCCCGCTGCTGCGTGAGCTCGGTGTCGAGCCCGGCGCGGACCAGGTCGTGGCCCGCTCGGCCGAGGGCATGACCATCGGTACGCCGGTGGAAACGATCTTCGACGGCCGCGAGGCCATGCTCTGCGTCGGCATGAACGGCGAACCCCTCCCGCTGGAGCACGGCTTCCCCGTCCGCATGCTGACACCCGGCCTGTACGGGTACGCCGGCGCCTGCAAGTGGATCACCGAACTCGAACTGACCACCTTCGACCGCTTCGACGCGTACTGGGTCGAGCGCGGGTGGGGTGCCCGTGGCCCGGTCAAGACGGCCTCCCGGATCGACAAGCCGAAGCCGTTCGCCAAGCTCGAGGCGGGCAAGCTGACCGTCGCCGGTGTCGCCTGGGCGCAAGGGCGGGGCATCAGGAACGTCGAGGTACGCGTCGACGACCGTCCCTGGGCCAAGGCCGAACTCCTGCCCGTCCCGTCGACGGACACCTGGGTGCAGTGGCGTTACGACTGGGCCGCGACCGCGGGCGCGCACACCATCGCCGTCCGCGCGACCGACAGCACCGGCGCGGTGCAGACCGAGCAGCGGGCGACGCCGTTCCCGGACGGTGCCACCGGCTGGCACACCATCACCGCCTCCGTGGACTGATTCCTCGTTCCACGGCGGCAGTGGTCCGCTGCACGTCACCCGTCGCGAGCAGATCGAGCAGGGCACCGCGCAGAACCGCCAGTACGTGGCTGCGCTCGGCGACACCTTCCCCGGTGTCGCGAACGGACACCGGCTGGGCGGCGGCCAGCAGGTTCAGCCAGTCGTCCACGGTCTCGCGGGCGAAACCGGCCCAGGCACCACCCGGATCCACCAGCGCTCGGGCGTACGCCTCGGTCCAGAGGGTGAGCAGCGCACGGTGGCCGGGAGCCGCCAGCCATTCCCACACCTGACGGGCCACCTGGGTGAGGTCCTCGCCGCCGACCTGCTGCAGCAGGCCCACCTCGTCCGTCCGTGCGCGGGCCAGCAGGGCGCGGACCAGCCCGTCCTTGGAGCCGAAGAGGTAGAGCAGCACTCGCGGGCTCGACCCGATCGACGCCGCCAGCGGTCGCAGCGACAGGTCACCGAGGCCGTGCTCGAGCGCGTAGCCGTACGCGGCCTCGAGCAGTTCGAGCTTGCGGGCGCTTGCTCCGGCGTCGGTCATCGGGGCATTCTGACATGACTGAAACGACTGTTTCAGTGGGGGGAGGTGCCGGGTGGCAACGACAATCCGCCGGCTGGGTGAGCCGGGTGACCTGGGCTGGGTCGTCCAGGCCCACGGTGAGCTCTACGCCGCCGAGTACGGCTGGGACACGAGCTTCGAGGGACTGGTCGCGCGGATCGTCGCGGACTTCACCACCGGCCCCGGTCCCAAGGCGGCCTGGATGGCGGAGGTGGACGGCTCGCGGGCGGGCTGCGTCTTCTGCGTCCCGGGTGACGGCGCCGCCGCCAAGCTGCGCATCCTGCTCGTGCACCCGGATGCCCGAGGGCGTGGTCTCGGCGCCGCGCTGGTCGCCGAATGTCTGCGGTTCGCGGCCGGCGCGGGATATCGCGAGCTGACGCTGTGGACCAACGACGTGCTCACAGCCGCGCGGCGCATCTACCAGGCGGCGGGATTTGTCCTGGTCGACGAGGAACCGCACCACAGTTTCGGTGCGGACCTCGTCGGCCAGACCTGGACCCGCGCGCTGTGAGAGGTCAGGGAACCGTGCGCTCGATGGCGGCGGCACCGTCGCGCTCGAGCTCCTCGCGGGCGCGCTCGACGTTCTCGGGTGTCGGGTCCCGGCCCTCGGCCGCGGCCAGATCCTCGGGATCCCACGGCTGGTCCGCCCCGGTGCGCACGGTGGGCTCCTCGCCGGGCTGGAGGAACTCCGGGTTGTCGGCGTCGGGCCCGCCTCCGGTGATGAACGCGTCCACGGCGACGTCGTCCTCCACCGCGTCCGCGACCTCCGGGCTTTCCTCCAGCGGTTGCCGGTTCTGGTCCGTCATGCGTCCTCCAAGGTGGATGCCGGGCTGGTGAGTGGTCTCAGTCCTACTCCGCCTTACCCAGCTCGGCCAGATCTTCACGCCGGTTCTCGCGTCTCCACAAATCGGACGATGGGCCACTTCGACCTCCAAGCGAGCGTGATTCGGACAACCATCGCGCGCATCGGATGGACGGTGCGTAGCGAGCCGAATACATTTCTGCGTTGGCACGTGTGTGAGGGGTCCGGCGGGGACCACTCAGTACGGGGGCCGCTGCGGCGACTCGCGGCACGTGTCGCGAGGGGAACGTGACACATGGACGATGTCGTGGAAGTGCAGAGGTGAGCAGCCTGCCGGACGCCGAGCGGGACGCCGACGAGGTCGTGCAGATATTGGCGGGACTCGCCGCGCTGCTGCGTCGGCGCGAGGTCGTGCTCGACGACGACACCCGGACGATGATCGGCCTGGCGGTGGACGGCGGAGTCTCGGCCACCCGGGTTCTGGAATATCTGCGTGCTCTGCAAGGTGCCGGTGACGGCGTCGCGGCCGCGGTGCCCCAGCGGCTCGGACCCTGGCGCGACTGGGTTCCGCCTCGCGGCAACCTCTTCGGCGAGCTGGCCGGCGCACCCCGCATCGAGGAGATGCCCCGTCGCGACCGGCGCCACGACCCCGGCGAATAGAGCACGCCTCAGTCGGCGCCGCGCAGGTCGGTCGGCGCTGTGCAGGTCAGTCGGCACCGCGCAGGTCAGTCGGCTCCGCGCAGGGTTTCGGAGGGGCATTCGCCGAAGCGGGCGCGGTAGGCGGAGGCGAAGCGGCCGAGATGGGCAAAACCGGTGCGGTGCGCCACCGTCGCGACCGAGACCCGCGCCGGGTCCTCGCGGCGCAGGGCGTCGTGCGCCCGCCCCAGCCGGACGGTCTGCAGGTAGGACATCGGCGAGCACTCCACGTGCCGCCGGAAGCCCTCTTGCAGTGACCGCACGCTCAGCCCGGCGATCCGGGCCAGATCACCGACGCTGAACTGCCGCTCGGGTTCGTCCTGGATCGCGTCGATGGCCCGCTGGATCGCCCGCGGCGGACCCGCCGGCGCCGGCGCGGTGAGCTCGTCGGTGTACCGGTGGGGCACGGTCAGCAGCAACCCGTCGAGCACACTCAGCCGTAGCTGCTCGGCGATCAGCGGCTGCCAGATCAGGCTGCCCTGCTCTCCGCTCTCCCTGCGGAGCAACTGGACGAGGCGGCGCCAGCTCCGAGCCGCACCGGTACGCAGGTCCATGGACGGGGGCAGGTCGATCGGGCCGGTGACGGGGTGACCGAGCAGCGTGGCGAGCTCGTGCTCCAGGGCCGGGCGTTCGATCTTGACGTTCAGCTCGGCCGAGTACGCGTCGTGCATCGTGTAGACGGGTCGGCCCGGGCCGAAGACAACACCGGTGGACGGGCTCGCGACCACCTCGCGGCCGGCGTGCCGGGCGTGAATGCGGCCCGCGGTCGGCATGGATACGTGATAGGCGTCCAGTTCCGCAGCGACGACCGTCACGGGTGCGCCGAATTCCAGGTGACCCACCGTGAGCGGTCCGAGTTGGATCACCTCGGCCTCGAACCGGAAACCCTCGGGCCCGGCGGGCGTACCGACGGCCACCGGATAGTAGAACCGGTTTAGCAGCGAGCGCGTGTCGTCGATGTCCGCGCTGCTGAAGCTGGCGGTCGTCGGGGATCCAGGAGCGGCCGGGACCGTCCTGAAGTGAACTTCACCCATCTCGCCAGTTGCTCGTCCGCATACGCTGAGTATTCGGCCCCGGTCGGCGAGTCGTCAACGCCGATGCCTGCTGCTGACCGTTCCCGCACATTCTGGCCATATGAACTACTCTGGCGTTCCGCGCCTACCTGGCGTAACTTGCAGACCAGCGGACTGTTGTCGGTACGCGGTGTCCGGTCGGTGCCTTGGTGAGGCCCGAGCTGCGCAGCAGGTCGGCGCAGAGACTCCCGTTACGAAGGTTTGGCGTCGCCCGCACGACGCCAGGAAGAGGGCAGCTGTGTATCTGCCGATCACCACTCGCCAGTTGGCCGATGGCACCGTCGAGATCGCGCCGAGCGGCGAAATTGATCTTGACAACGCCCACGTGATGCGCGACGCCGTCAACGACGTGCTGACCAGCAGCACGCCGGGCAAGATCGACCTCGACCTCCAACGGGTGATGCTGATCGACAGCATCGGCATCGGCATCCTGGTGGCGTGCTTCCACACGGCCGCCGCCAGCGGCGTCAAGCTGGTGGTCAGCCACCCGAGCCCGACCGTGTACCGCCAGCTCTGGATCTCCGGCCTGGTCGGCCTGCTCGGATGCGCCGAGCCGCCGTCGCCGCGGACCTCCGTGGGGCTCCGCCCCAGCTGATCTTCCCTCTGATGGAATGCAGCCCATGTCGGTGCTGCGTTCCATCGGTCTTTTCCTGCTCGCCGCCCTCGCCGAGATCGGTGGCGCCTGGCTCGTCTGGCAGGGCATCCGCGAGCACCGCGGCCTGCTCTTCATCGGCGCGGGCGTGGCAGCCCTGGGCGCCTACGGCTTCGTGGCCACCCTCCAGCCGGACGCGAACTTCGGCCGGATCCTCGCCGCGTACGGCGGAGTCTTCGTCGCCGGGTCACTCGTCTGGGGGATGTTGGTCGACGGTTTCCGCCCGGACCGCTGGGACCTGATCGGCGCAACGTTCTGCCTGGTCGGCGTCGCCGTCATCATGTACGCCCCGCGCAGCGCATAGGGGCGGGTAGCGCCCTACGGCCGGCGTATGACCATTGCCGGGCCGAGGTTGTACGTCGCTTGCGGGCCGTGATTGGAAGGCAGCCCGGGGCGGGGCTGCGCTTGGACGGCGCTTCCGGGCTGTTCCCGGGATGGTGCTCTCCGGGCCGCGCTTGGACGGCGTCTCCGCGCCGCGCCTGAAATGGTGGATTCCGGGCTGCATTTGGACGGCGCTTCCGTGCCACGCTCGAGATTGTGGTCTCGGGGCTGCGTTGAACGGCGCTTCGCGCCGTGCCTGGGTTGGCGCTTCCGCGCCGCGCCTGGGTGGGCGCTCTCTGGGCTGCGCCTGGGTTGGCGCTCTCTGGGCTGCGCCTGCGATGGCGCTCTCTGGGCTGCGTTTGGACGGCGCCTCCGCGCCGCGCTCGGGATGGCGCTTCCCGGCCGCGCTTGGGATGGCGCTTCAAGGCGGCGTGTGGATGAAGCTCCTGAGCCAGGCTTGGGATGGCGCTTCAAGGCGGCGTGTGGATGAAGCTCCTGAGCCAGGCTTGGGATGGCGCTTCCAGGCGGCGTGTGGATGAAGCTTCCGGGCCACGCTGGGGATGGCGCTTCCAGGTTGCGCGTGACGGCGTTCCTGGGCCGCGCTTGGACGGCGACGGCTTTGGGTTTGCGCGTCGGCCGGCGTAGAGAAGGCACGGCCCTGGGCCGGCCGAGGTCCTCGACCGGCGCGGCGTTGGGGGACGCGCCCAGCGCACGAAAAAGGGCCCCCGGAGGGGCCCTTTTTGCGGTTTGGTCAGTGCATCGGCACGCCGGTGGCGGCGGCCTTTTCTTCCTGGGCGCGGCGTTCGTCGCCGCTCATGGTGTGGAGGGGCTTTTCCTTGATGAAGAGGACCGCGATCACGGCCAGGGCGGCGATCGGGGCGCCGACCAGGAACAACTCGGCCGTGGCCTGGCCGTAGACGTCGGCGACGATGGCCCGGACCGGTGCCGGGAGCGTGGCCAGGTCCGGCACCGCAGCCGTGCCGCTGCCGCCGGTCGCGGCGGGGCCGAAGCGTTCGGTCATCAGCGTGGTGACCCGGGCGGCGAGGACGGCACCCAGGGCGCTGACGCCGATCGCGCCGCCCATGCTGCGGAAGAACGTGAGTGCCGAGGTGGAGGCACCGAGTTCGTTGGCCGGGACGTCGTTCTGGGCGGCGAGCACCAGGTTTTGCATGAGCATGCCGACGCCGATGCCGAGTACGGCCATGTAGATCGACAGCATCAGCGCGCTGGTGGTTGCGCTGATGGTGCTGAGGAGCAGCATGCCGCCGGTCATCACGATCGAGCCTGCGACCAGGTAAGCCTTCCAGCGGCCGTACTTGGTGATCAGCGCGCCGGCGACGGTCGAGGAGACCAGCAGGCCGAAGATCATCGGGAGGCTCATCAGGCCGGCGACCGTCGGGGACTTGCCCAGGGAGACCTGGAAGTACTGCGACAGGAAGACGGTTCCGCCGAACATCGCCACGCCGACGAGGACGCTGGCCACGATGGTCAGCGAGACCGTGCGGTTGCGGAAGATCGACAGCGGAATGATCGGTTCGGGCGCCCGGGACTCGGCCCAGACGGCCAGAGCCAGCAGGATCACGCCGGCGGCGACGAAGACCGCGGTCTCCCAGGAGGCCCACGCGAAGTGGTTGCCGGCCAGGGTCGACCAGATCAGCAGGTCACTGACGCCGGCCGTGATGAGGAACGCGCCCAGCCAGTCGATGACGGCTTCCCTGCGTACCGTCGGAAGGTGCAGCGTGCGCTGCAGCAGCAGGATGGCGGCCACGGAGAACGGCACGCCGATGAAGAAGCACCACCGCCAGCCGAGCCAGGACGTGTCGACCAGGACGCCGCCGATCAGCGGGCCGGCGATGGTCGCCACACCGAAGACCGCGCCGAACATGCCGGAGTAACGGCCGAGCTCGCGCGGCGGGATCATCGCGGCCATGACGATCATGGCGAGGGCGGTCATGCCGCCGGCGCCGATGCCCTGCACGACGCGGCTGACGATCAGGATCTCGACATTCGGGGTGAAGCCGGCGATCAGCGACCCCGCCACGAACAGGCCGAGCGACAGCTGGATCAGCAGCTTCTTGCTGTAGAGGTCGGCCATCTTGCCCCACAGCGGCACGGTCGCCGTCATGGCCAGCAGCTCGGTGGTGACGATCCAGGTGTAGACGGACTGCGTGCCGCCGAGGTCCGCGATGATCCGGGGCAGGGCGTTCGAGACGATCGTCGAGGCGAGGATCGACACGAACATGCCGAGCATCAGGCCGGAGAGTGCCTGGATGACCTCGCGGTGCGACATCCGGCCGGCCACGGCGGTCGCCTCGCCTGCGACTGCGTCGTCTGGGACGGGAACGCCGGCCAGGGCCACGGCATCCTCGGCGACCACGGCTTCCGCCCGGGTGGCGGTGGTGCCGGTTTCCTTCTCGGGTGACATCACACTTCCTCGTTCGTAGGGTCGGCCAGGCCGGTGGCGAGCACGCCGAAGGCCTCGTGCACACAATCGGAGAGCGGGGGTACGCCGTCACCCGCGGCCCACCGGATCATCGCGACCCGGAACGCGGCGCCGGTCGCAGCCGCCACCACCTGCGGGTACGCGTCCTGCGGAGTCAGACCCGCGCGCTCGGCGACGGCGGCAACGAACTCGCGTTCGGCGACGGCACCGCGGGCCATCAGGGCCGGCAGCAGGCCGGGGTTCTGCTCGATGACCCGCAGCCGGATCAGCCAGAGCTCCCGGTCGGCCTGGATCTGGGCGACAGCGGGGGCCAGAGCGAGCAGCAGCGCGCCGATGACGGGGATCTCGGCAGGCAGTGCGGCCAGGCGGGCGCGGAACTCCTCCGCGTCGACGAGGGGATCGCCGATCAGCGCCTCGTCCTTGCCGGTGAAGTAGTTGAAGAACGTCCGCGGCGACACGTCGACCACCGCGCTGATCTCCTCGACGGTCACCCGCTCGAGGCCACGCTCGTCCACCAGACGCAGGGCGGCGGCGATCAGAGCGTCCTTGGTCTGCTGCTTCTTGCGGTCCCGGCGTCCGGACGAACTGCGCGGGGGAGAGGTCTGCACCGGACCAAGTTACGACTGAACTTGCAGTCACTGCAAACTTTTATCGAACGCAAGAAACTGGCTCAGCCTGACCGCGTCAGATCAGTGGTCGCGGCCAGCTCGGTGGCCACGGTCAACAGGTGCGGCAGGGCCGGGCGGTCGGCGTCCGGACGCCAGGCGGCGACCGTCGACGCCTGCTCGCCGCTGAGCGGGACAAAAACCACGCCGGAGTCGCGCAACGTCCGCGCCGACCGGGCCAGCCACGTCACCCCGACCCCGGCCGCGACCAGCCCCAGGAGGCTCGGCACGGTCGCCGCCCGCTGCGCCACCTGCGGGGAGAAACCGGCCATGGCGAAGTCCCGGTCGTACTTGGCGTGCCAGGGCGGCCAGGAGGTGCGCGGGGTGAGCACCCAGGGGTCGTCCGCCAGCTCGGCCAGCTGGATCTCGTCCCGGCCGGCGAGCCGGTGCGCCACGGGCAGCACCGCGCAGACCGGCTCGACGATCAACGTGCGCGTGACCAGGTCGTCGACCAGCGGCGGCCGGGTGAAGGCGGCGTCGAACGTACCGTCCCGGAGACCCGCGACCAGGTCGGCGATGCCGGTGTCGGTGGTGATCAGTTCGACGTCGGGGCAGGCCGCCCGGAACGCCCGGACGATCGGCGGCAGCATGTAATTGGCCACCGAGGACAGGAAAGCGACGTGGAGGCGGCCGATCTCACCCCGCGCGGCCCGGGTGACCGTCCCGACGGCCTCCTCGGCGCGGGCCAGGACCGCGCAGGCCTCGGGCAGGAAGATGCGGCCGACCTCGCTGAGCCGGGTGCCGGTGCTGTCGCGGTCGAAGAGGCGCGCGCCGAGTGTGCGTTCCAGAACGGTGATCTGCGCCGAGAGGGACTGCTGCGCGATGTGCAGGTCGGCTGCCGCGCGGGTGAAACTCAGCCGCTCGGCCACCGCGACGAAGTACCTCAAGTGCCGCAGCTCAGGGGTCACAGCCCCAGACTGTAGTGACTCCAGGAAGTCGATGTTGGACCCGTTGCTCCCGGACCGCCACGCTGGAACCCATGGTGAAAAGCGACAAAGTATGGCTGATCACGGGCTGTTCCTCGGGCTTCGGCCGCGAGCTGGCCCTGGCGGCCCACGCGGCGGGTGACCGGGTCATGGCCACCGCTCGCCGGCCCGAACAACTCGACGACCTGGTGCAAACGGGCGATGGACGGATCACCGCCGCAGCCCTGGACGTCACCGATCCGGCGTCGGTCACGGCGGCGGTCGCGACCACCCTGGACACGTACGGCCGGGTCGACGTGGTCGTCAACAACGCCGGGTACGGGTCGGTCGGCGCGGTGGAGGAACTCGACCTGGCTGACCTCCGCACGCTCATGGAGGTGATGTTCTTCGGCGCCGTCGAGGTCACCAAGGCCGTCCTCCCGTACCTGCGGGCGCAGGGCAGCGGTGCGATCGTCCAGATGAGCTCGATGGGCGGGCAGGTCGGCCCGCCCGGCTTCGGTGCATACTGCGCTGCGAAGTTCGCGCTGGAAGGACTCTCCGAGGCGCTCGCCGCCGAGGTCCGCCCGTTCGGGATCACCACGATGATCGTGGAGCCCGGAGCGTTCCGGACCGAGTTCGGCGGGGCGCGGATGCACCGGTCGACGCCGATCGACGCGTACCGGGTGTCGACCTCGCAGACCCGGACGGCTGTGGACACGATGGACGGCACCCAGCCGGGTGATCCGGCCAGAGCCGCGCAGGCGATCCTCACCGCGCTCGCCGCCGACAAGCCGCCGCTGCGCCTGGCCCTCGGCGCCGACGCCGTCGAGGCCATCGGCCACCACCTCGACCAGGTCCGGGCCGATCTCGAAAAATGGCAGGACCTGAGCCGTTCGACCGCACTGTCCGGGGCTGCCTGACGTTTGACAGATCATGATGCGGCGACGGGTCACCACCACCATCCTTCTCCTGTACGCCGTGAGCGTCGCCGCCGTGACCGTCCTCCCGATCCGCGCCCACCCCGCCGCCTACTGGGCCGCGGAACCGTGGTGGACGGTGTTCCACTGGATCCCCGGAGTGGTCGACGGGCCGAGCTTCGTCCTCAACGTCATCATGTTCATCCCGCTCGGCGTCCTGCTGCCGCTGCTCCGGCCCCGGCTCGACGCGGTACGGCGGCTCACCGCGTACGCGGCCGGGGCCAGCTTCTCGATCGAGCTGACACAGTTCGTGCTCGGGATGACGCTGGGCAGCCGCCGGACGGTCGACGTCAACGACCTGATCGCCAACACCGCAGGCGCGCTGGTCGGCCTGCTCATCCTGCGGCTGGCACTGCCGTCGCGGCGCCGGCGCGCAACGTGCGTCGCAGGAAAACCGTCGTCGCCTCCACCGCCTGAGTGACGTACGGCTCCGCGTCGTACAGGTCGATGTGCTTCTGGGCGTCGAGCCAGACGATCTCCTTGTCACCGGGGGTTTCCGCGTGCATCCGCGCGGCCAGCTCGGGACTGCAGTAATCGTCCTGGCGGCCGTGCACGATCAGCAGCGGCGTCTCGGCGAGCAGCGCGGCCCGGCCCAGCGCGTCGAAGGTCATCAACGAGTGCAGCGACCCGCGGGTGACCCTGTTCTCCCAGCTCTTGGCGGCGGAACGCGAAGTGCCGTAGTAGTCCCACGGCTCGTCGCCACCCATTGCCGCCTCCCCGTGATCGGGTGCGACCGCGGGCAGGAAGTCGTCGTAGGAGTCGAGAAAACCCCGCAGGGCGGCGCGATAGCCGGACGGATCGGCGGCGAACCACGCCGGGCTGTTGTAGGCGCCGGCAATACCGGCTACCGCCCGGAGGCGCGGATCGGTGGCGGCGGCGCTCACGGCGTACCCGCCGCCCAGACAGATGCCCACGACGCCGATGCGGTCGGCAGCCACCTCGGGCCGCTCCTGGAGGAGACCGACCGCGGACCGCAGGTCGGCGAGCTTGCCCTGGGTGTCCTCATGGCCGCGCCGGCCCGCGCTGCGCCCGAAACCGCGATGGTCGAACGCCAGGGTGATCAGGCCCTGCCGGGCCAGCCGGTCGGCGTAAAGGCCGGTGACCTGCTCCTGCACGCCGGTGAAGGGTCCGGTCAGGACAACCGCACTGCCGTCCGCGGCGTCCGGGACGCGCAAGGTCCCGGCCAGCTCCAGGCCGTCACTGGCAAAGGTCACTTCTTCGGTACGGATGGTGTCCACGCACCGACGCTAGGCTCGGCGACGGCAACTGCCCAGAAGGCACTTCGTGGTACCCATCAGCTTGCGGGGGTTTCGACATGACACTGGTGATCCCGGACGTGCTCGAGGAAAGCTGCACCACCCGCCAGGCCCTCGAACGCCTGGCGGCCAAATGGCGCGTGCTCCTGATCTATGCCTTGCTCGACGGCCCGCAACGCCCGGCAGCACTGCGCCGCAGGCTGCCGGGAATCACGCAGAAGGTGCTGACCGAAACGCTGCGCGGCATGCAGTCCGACGGCCTCGTCGAGCGCCGCGTCCTCAAGGAGGAGCCACCCCAGCACGTCGAATACGCGCTGACGTCGCTCGGCCTGACCCTCGAAGAGCCGCTGGCCGCGATCTGCGCTTGGGCGATTAGGCCTGCTTGAGCAGCTCGTGCAGGCCGGCCGCGTCGACATCCGGGCCGTAGGAAGGTGTACCCGGCTGGTAGCGCCACGACTCGTCCAGCCCACCGAGGTCAACGGCGTCGAAGCCGACCTCGTCGACGAGCGCGAGCACGACCCGCTTGGCGGCCTCGTCGTCACCGGTGACGGGCAGAGCGCGCCGGCCCTCGGTGCCCGGCGCGGTGGGCCGGTCCAGCAGATGCTGCGCGTAGATGTTGTTGAAGACCTTCACCACGGGCCGGCCGAGCTGCTCGCCCACCCAGCTCGAAGAGGTCATCCCGTCGTCCAAGGCCTGGATCTGCCCGTCCCGCTGCGGGTAGTAATTGTTCGTATCGATCACGGCCGCGCCCGGCCGAGTCGTGTCCAGCAGGCCTTCAGGCAGCTCGCGAACCGCCTTCAAAGGCACGGCGACAATGACAACGTCAGCATCCCGCGGCGCGTCGACAACGTCGACCGGGGTGGCGCCGGTGCGTTTCGCAACCTCGCCGAGCGTCGCCGGCCCCCGCGAATTGGCGATCACCACCTCGTGACCGTGCCGAACGAGCAACTGCGCCAGATTGCCACCGATGTGACCGGCGCCGATGATTCCGATCTTCATGAAGATCCTCCGATTCTCTCCACGGATAATCCCCGAAGACCGCCCGCTCATCCCGACTGTGTCTCACACCATCAGTTCAGGCTCAACCTGATGGATCTTGATCGGCATCCCATCGGGCGTCTCGACATGCAACTGCACCCCAAGATCCAGATCCCGCGCCACCTCGACGATCTTGACGTCGTTGTCCCGCAGCCACTGCTCGAGCTTGTCGAGCGGCATGGTGGCAGAGAAGTTGAGCTCAACGGTGCTCGCTCCGCGCGCGGCGTCGGGCGGGCGGGTGACCAGGCCGATCTGGGCGGTACCGACCTGCATCAACACCCACTCACCGTCCCGGTCACCGTGATTGACCTCACCGCCCAGCTTCTCGTAGAACGCCACGGCCGCAGCCATGTCGCCGACGTGAACCATCGGTTGTAGTTCCAGGCCTGGAAGCTGCGGCTTCGGCGCCGGCACTTTGGCAACACCGATGGTTTCGGCGCGGCGTGCGGGAGACGGGCGCGGGCCGCCGGACTGCTTGTTCCGGAACGGCCCACTGCGCAGATCCGGACTCGGTGTCCTCGGCGTCGCGGCGCCGGGTGATGCCTCTGCTGGTCGGCCGACCCCGCCCCCGGCCCCCGTCCCGGTCCCGGTCCCGGCTCCGTCTCCGGCTCCGGGCCTGGTGCCTGCTCCGGTCCCTGCCCCGGCTCCGTCTCCGGCTCCGGGCCTGGTGCCTGCTCCGGTCCCTGCCCCGGCTCCGTCTCCGGCTCCGGGCCTGGTGCCTGCTCCGGTCCCGGCTCCCGATCCGGTCGCGGGCCCTGTCCTGGTCGCGGGCCCTGTCCCGGTTCCGGCTCCGTCTCCAGTTCCGGGCCCGGTGCCTGCCCTGGTTCCTGCTCCTGCCCCGCTCCCGTCCGCGGCCTGGGTCTCGGCCCCGCCCCCGGTTTCGGGTGAGTAAGTGTTTACCAACCTGGCTGGCGTGGTCGCCGTCGCTGACTGATCGGCCGTGCTCCCGGCGGCCACCGATCCGGTCGGTGTGGTCGCCGCCTGCGGTTGCCCGACCGTGTTCTGGCTGGCTGCCGGCCCGGCTGGTGTGATCGTTGCCGACGGTTGACCGGCAGATTCCTCGCTGGTCGACGGGCTCGTCCACGACGGTCTGCCGCCGGCGTCATCCGGTGAGTGAGTGTTTACTAACCTGCCCTGCGCAGAGGTCACGCTGGACGGTGCTGGCGCCGTGTTCGTCGCCCCCAGGCTCGGGCCGGGGGGCGTCTGACCAGCGGCTTCACCTCCCTGCCAATAGGGATGGGGCGTGGCCGGGACCGCGTTGTCGGTCGGGGAGGTCCGCTGAGCGCCGGGCAACGGCCGGGCGGCCAGCCGGGCAGCCATCGCCCCGCGCGCTGATGCGGCAGCATGCGCCTCGCTCGTCGGCTCATGGCCCGGCGCGGCGATGGCCATTCCTTGCGCGGCGATCGGTTGGCCGGCCGCGGTGGCTGACTCCGCCGACTGCTCCCGCCCACCGATGATCTCTTCCTGTCCAGCGATGATTTCTCCTGGCTCGGCGATGGCCTGACCGGGCGCAGCGGCCGAGTGGCTTGGGAGGGCACTCGCCTGCCCGGGGGCGGCGGCCTTCCCCGACGCAGCGATGGGCTGGCCGGATGCGGTGACGCATTCGCCCGGCTGCTCCAGGGAGTTCGCCTCGCCGGCGCTTCGGATCGAGCCGCCAGGCCAGGTTCTCGTCTGCTCGGGCGCGGTGATCGGCGTTCCCGCCGCAGGGATCGCTCGTTCCGCCGCAACGACGGACTCTGCCTGCGCGGTGATCGGCCCTGTTGCGGTGGCCGGCTTGGGCTGCGCGGTGACCGACTCTGGCGCGGTGATCGACACGGGCTGCGCGGTGCCCGGCCCTGTTGCGGTGACCGATTCGGGCTGCCCGACGACCTGTCCTGTTGCGGTGATCGACTTGGCGGGCGCGGCGGCTGGCTCTGTTCGGGTGGCGCGGGGCTGGGCTGTTTCGGGCTGGGGTGAGGGGAGGGGGCGCTGGATGAAGGGGGCGGGGATCGGGCGCGGGTCCGAGGGGCCGCCTGATGATGGGCGTCGCGGGGAGGGGGTGGTGGTCTGCTGGCGGTTGTCTCGCGAAGCGTGGGGCGGGCCGTCCGGGGTGGCCTGGCGGCCACGGGTTTGCGCCGGCTTCCTGCTGCCGGAGGGAACCGGTCGTTCCTTGGCCATGGCGGGCTCCTGTCGGGCGTGCTTCCGGCGCCGGCGATGTGCCGCCGCCGAAAGGCTCAACGACCCGTGGGGCTCATCGATACATCCTTGCCGGGGCCTCCTGTGCTCAGTCTGCGAACCACGAGGAGACCGCCGAAACCGGGAATGAACGCACATAGCCGGGTCCGCAGGGAACGCGCCTCGCGCAGGGTTGAGCCGATGACCAGCAGGTATGCGCAGCCGTGGACCGGGCCGAGCAGGGAAGCGACACCGGGCCAGTGGACCGTGGCGAGGTTGGTCAGCAGGAGGATCAGGCTGCCGAGTTCGACGAGGGCGGTGATGCGGAGGAGTTGGGACGGCATGGTCAGGCTCCTGTCGTGGAGCCGGGGCGGACGACCATCAGGACGACGACCACGGTCCAGAGCAGGTTGAAGACGCCGGTGACCATGCCGAGCCGGGCGGCGCCCCGAAGCGCTCCGTCGGGTGACGCCGCCAGCACGTCGGACTGGCCGGGTAGCACCAGGAAGCCGAGGACCGCGGCGGCGGCCACGGTGAGCACCATCGAGGTGATCAGCCAGGCGTCGCCCAGGACGCCGAGGCTGCTTGCCGTGGCCAGGCCGAGGACGGGGACCAGGAGGCCGAGGACGGCGTAGATCCGGCAGATGCGGTGGAGGTTGCGCAGGACGGGCAGGCCGCCGGGGTCGGAGGCGGCCCGGCGTGCGGCGGCGGGGAACATGCTGGCCGCCACGGTCACCGGGCCGATGGCCACGATGGCGGCCAGGACGTGCAGGGCGAGGAGCGTTTTTGTCACGTTCGACGACGTTAGGCAGCCTGATGTCCGGCCGACAGTGGCAGGAATGCCACGTCGCGCCTGATTCTGGCCAGCAAGATCTCAGTCGTTGAGCTGTGCCCGCTCGATCTCGCCCAGCGCCAGCGTCAGGAACTCCGGCAACGACCGCAGCCCCAGCAGGTAGGTGATGAGCAGCGCCGAGTGGTGGGCCAGCGCGTCCGGCTTGGGGGGCGGTTCCTCGTCGTCGTGCACGCCCAGGGAGCCGGCCAGCAGGATCAGCACGACGTGGGGGTCGACCTCCGGATGCCACTCCGCTGCCGCGCGGACGCTCTTTTCCAGTACGTCGCGGATGTCGTCGCCGTCGAGGCCGTCCGGGTGGGTCGCCTCCAGCAGGAGTCGTACCGTCGTACCGAGAATGAGGCCTGTCTGGGCTTGATCTTGGGCTGCGAGCTCGGTGATCGCCGAGGTCAGGGCCTCGGAGTCGTGGGCCCGGGCGGCTGTCACCGCGGCATCGGTGGCCGCCGCGATCGGCCGTGCGGGTGCGGGAAGGTGCCGCCACTCGTTGGTCACACTCTGACGCTAGACCCCGGATCCGACACTTCCGGGGAACCGGTCGATGTTGCCGGCTAACCAAGTGGCGCAGGCATCTTTTTGTCGGGGGTTCCTGGCATGGTGTCTGTCATGACGTTGCATGAAGCCATGGCGGCACGCGTTGAGCGTGGCGAGTTCCCCGGGATCGTCACGCTTGTCGCCCGCGGCGACGACGTCCGCGTCGATGCCATCGGCTCGACGGCGTTCGGCGGCGGGACACCGATGACGCGCGACACGATCTTCCGGATCGCGTCGATGACCAAACCGGTGCTGGCCGCCGCCACGATGATCCTGGTCGAGGACGATGTCATCGATCTCGAGGAGCCGATCCACCGGTTGCTGCCCGAGCTGGCGGGTCAGCAGGTGCTGGCCCGCATCGACGGGCCGCTCGACGAGACCGTGCCCGCGCGGCGGCCGGTGACCATCGAGGATCTGCTCACGTTCCGCCTGGGTTTCGGCACGATCACCGAGCCGTCGTTCAACCCGCCCTACCCGATCGTCGAGGCCGCCGAGTCGCTGGGTCTGGTGCTCGGCCGGCCCGATCCGCGGACGCCGCACGACCCCGACGAGTGGATGCGGCGGTTCGGCACGCTGCCGCTGATGGCCCAGCCGGGGGAGCGGTGGATGTACAACGTCGGCACTCTGGTGCTGGGTGTCCTGCTGGCCCGCGCGGCCGATCAGCCGCTCGGTGACCTGCTGCGGGAGCGTCTGTTCGACCCGCTGGGCATGCCCGAGACCGGGTTCTGGCTGCCGGCCGGGCGGGCCGCGCAGCTCCCGGCCTACTACACGACCGACGAGGGCACCGGGAAGCTGGCCGAGGTCACCAACACACCGCCCGAGATCTGGAGCAGCCCGCCGGTGTTCCCGTCCGGGTCGGGTGGCCTGGTGTCCACGGTGGACGAGTTCCACACCTTCGCGCGCATGCTGCTGCGCCGCGGGGTGCACGGCGGCACGCGGCTCCTCTCGGAGAAGTCCGTCGAGCTGATGACGACCAACCGCCTCTCGCCCGAGGAGATCACCACGGGCGGCGTGCTGCTCGGCGGCGCAGGCTGGGGTCTCGGCATGGCGGTGACGGTCGAGGCCGAAGAGCCCGCGACGACCGCCGGACAGTACGGCTGGGCCGGTGGGTACGGCACCGACTGGTTCACCGACCCGCACGAGGACCTGATCGCCATCGCGATGACCCAGGTCAGCGACTTCCTGTGGAGCGGCGGCCTGGACGAGTTCCGCCGCCTGTCCTACGCCTGACGCATATGGGCGACAACGCTGGTAGCTCCAGGAAAGGAGAACGATGACCAGCCTCGACGCTGTCACGGCGTGGGTGCACCGATACCGCGTGGCGTGGGAGTCCAACCGCCCCGACCATATCGGCGGGCTCTTCGCCGAGGACGCGGCCTACTTCCCCGAGCCCTACGCCAAACCGTGGCTCGGCCGCGACGAGATCATCGCGAAGTGGCTGGAGGCCAAGGACGAGCCCGGCGAGACCACGTTCGAGTGGCACCCGCTGATCGTCACCGACGACCTGGCCATCATCGAGGCCACAACGGTCTACCGCGAGCCGCCCCGCACCTACAGCAACATGTGGGTTCTGCGCCTGGACATCTCGGGCCAGGCCCGCCAGTTCACCGAATGGTGGATGCAACACCCGGAAAAGTAACGGCCGACAGATCGCGGTGGGTGCACAAAATCGCGTAAGCGGATGATCACGTTCCGATTTGAGCGCTCTGCGTACTCAATCGGGGGAAGGTGAGTCGTCCTCACCGGCCTTGTGCGGTGCGGTTCTGCTTCTTTGCAGGCAGACTGCCTCGGATGGAGGTTCGAGACCACGTGCTCGGCGGCCGCTACACGCTGCTGGAGGAGCTCGGCAGAGGCGGTACGGCCGTCGTCTGGCGTGCCCGGGACGAGGTGCTCGGACGGTCGGTTGCCGTCAAGCTGCTCGCGGCGCATCATGCCGGGGACCCGCAGTCGCGGGCCCGGATCCGGGACGAGGCCCGGGCCGCCGCCACGCTGTCGCACCCGCACATCGCCCAGGTCTACGACTTCGGTGAGTCGGGGGAGGACGGGCAACTCGTCCCGTACGTGGTGATGGAGCTGGTGCACGGCATCACGTTGCAGCAGCGGATGAAGACCGGGATGCTCGCCCCGAAGCAGATCTTCCGGCTCTGCGGCCAGGTGGCGTCGGCGCTGGCCACGGCCCACGCGGACGGCCTCGTGCACCGTGACATCAAGCCGGCGAACGTCATGGTCACGCAGGCCGGTGCCAAGGTGGTGGATTTTGGCATCGCCGCTGTTGCCGGCCCGGCCGATCCGGACGACGTGGTGCTCGGCACCCCGGCTTATCTGGCGCCCGAGCGGCTCACCGGCGGCGCGGTGGCGCCGGCTTCCGACGTCTACGCGCTGGGGGTGCTGCTCTACCGGTTGCTGACCGGTGAGTCGCCGTGGTCGGTCGACTCCACGACGCAGATGCTGAGTGCTCACGTTTATGTCGAGCCGACGCCGCTGCCGGCGTTGCCCGAGGTGCCGGCGGACGTGACGGACCTCGTCAACCGGTGTTTGTGCAAGGAGCCGTCCGAGCGCCCGACCGCGGCCGCAGCCTCGGCCACGCTCACCCGGGCCGCCGAAGAAGTAGAAGCAGCAGCAGCAGCAGCAGCAGAAGCAGAAGAAGAAGTAGAAGCGCCGCCGGTCAGAGAGCGGCAGTCGAAGAAACGACTGACCATCGGCAGCGCCGCGGCCGCGGTTGCGGCGATCGTTCTGGCGGGCCTGTTCCTGCCGTTCGGTGCCGAGGGTGACCCCGAGGTGGCCCCGGCCGGTCAGGCGTCGATCGCCGCGCGGTCGGGGACGGGGTCGGCGGCTGCGGACGCCGGTCCGACGCCGGCGGCGACCGTGCCCGCGGTGGTGGCGCCCGAGCGGACGCCGGAGCCGTCGGTCGAGCCGTCCGTTGCTTCTGCCGCGCCGAAGCCGTCGGGGGTTGTCCAGCCGCCGCCCGCGCCGGGCAGTGCGAGTCCGCCGCCGAAGCCCTCGGCGGCGGCGCCGCCACCTGCGGAGCCGATCGGGAACGTCAAGACCTTCACGTCGCGGGGCGGCACGATCGAGGCACGCTGCAACGGTTCGGGGAAGGCGAAGCTGGTGGCGTGGGCGCCGAAAGACCCGTACCAGGTCGACAAGGTGAGTGCCGGACCCGCGCTCACGGCGGCGATCGTCTTCAAGCACGCCGCGAGCCGGATCCGCATGACGGTGACCTGTGTCGCCGGTGAGCCGACGGTGGTCACGCTGCCGTTGTGATGCCTACTGCTCGGCGTACCGGGTGGGTGGGAACGGGTTGTCGGGGCTGAGCGGGGCCGTCTCGCCCTCGCTCTCCTGGCGCGCCGTCACGGCCGTGATGTCCTGATAGACCTCGGAGGTCGCGGGGTCCGTCTGCGGGTCCTCGTCGGTGGCCGGTGGCACGTCGTTCGGGTCGTACGCGTCGATCCCGGCTTCGACACGTTCGGCTTCGGTGCGCCGGGCGAGCTGGTCGTCGTCGAGGTGAGCGGGTGCTCCGCCGTGGAAACGCCTGTCGCGTTCGCCCTCGGCGGCTTCCGTGTTGATCTGTTCGTCAGCCATGGCTGCCTCCCCGGAAGGTTGTCGATCGATTCGACGCTACCCCCGTGGGCAGCCGGACGGTGAAGGTCGCCCCGCGCCCCGGGTGGCCGTCGGCCTCGATCGTGCCGTGGTGGCTGGTCACGACCTCGCGCAGCAGGGCCAAGCCGAGCCCGAAGCGGCGGTCGCCGGCACCCGCACCGCGGTGGAAGCGGTCGAAGATGCGGTCGGCGTCCGCCTGGTCGAAGCCGTCGCCGGTGTCCGCGACGATCAGTTCGGCGTGGCCGTTCCCGGCGCGGACGGTGACGCCGATCCGGCCGCCTTCGGGGGTGTGGGTCAGGGCGTTGGCCAGGAGTTCACCGACGACCCGCCGCAGTGCGGACTCGATCCCGGGGACGGGCAAAGGATCACCCGGTGCGTCGAGGGTGACCGACACGTGGCGTTCGCCGGCCCGGTCGGCCTCGGTGACGATCGCCGCGCGGGTCAGCTCGGCCAGGTCGACGGCGGCGGTCGGCGGCCGGTCGGCGGGTGTGGCGGCCAGCCGGGCCGAGAGCAGCAACTCGTCGACGATCTCGCCGAGCCGCCGGGTGGTCCCGACGAGCCGGTCCAGGTCACGCTGGTCGGCCGCGGTCGCGCCGGTGCGGGCGCGCCGGGCCAGGAGCTGGGCCCGGGTGTGCACCTGGGCGATCGGGGTCCGCAACTCGTGGCTCGCGTCGGCGACAAAGCGGCGCTGCCGGGCCAGCGCCTCGGCCAGTGGCGCGACGGCACGCCGGGCGACGAGCACACCGGTCAGCACCGCGGCGATCAACCCGGCCGCTGCCGCCAGGCTGAACGCGAGGAGCAGGTGCCGGCGGTCGGCCAGCTGGAAACGCGCGTCGAAGACCGCCTGCACAACACCGTTGCCCCGGGTCTGCGTACGGACGTAGTAGACCGTGCCGTTGCGGGCGATCTTGGTGGTCTCGGTGGCCCGCGTCGTGGCGACGGTGTCGAGCGCGCTCTGCAGCGGAAAGCCGGGTGGTGGCGGGTTGACGCCGGTGTCAACGGTCCGGCCGTCGGAGACGAAGATCCAGCTGCAGCCGGGCGGGCCACTGGTCGTGCCGCGCGTCGCACCCCACTCCAGCTCGCCGGCGATCAGATTTTCCTGGCTGTGGAGCAGAGCGGCGTACGAGATGCCTCCGCCGAGCATCAGCAGTGCGCCGATCGCCAGGCCGACGAGCACACCGATCCGCAGGCGGGCCCGCCGGACGATCGACCGTTCGTCGGCGTCCATCAGAGGGCGCCGAGCCGGTAGCCGAGCCCGTGGACCGTACGCACCGTGGTGCGGCCCAGCTTGCGGCGCAGGTAGTAGACGTAGGTGTCCACGAGGGACGGTGCGGCGGCCTCGTCGAAGACCCGGCTGCGCAGCTCGGCCCGGGAGTGCACGGTGTTGGGCCGCGCGGCGAGCACCCGCAGGAGCTCGAACTCGCGCGCCGACAACGCCACGCGGGACCCGTCCGGCAGCACGGCGTCCCGCAGCGAGAGGTCGAGCAGCCCGGCGCCGATCCGCAGCGCCTCGGTCGAGTCGGCCGTCCGGCGGCACAAGGCGCGTACGCGGGCGCTCAGCTCGTCGAGGTCGAAGGGTTTGACCAGGTAATCGTCGGCGCCCGCGTCGAGGCCGGCGATCCGGTCGTCGACGGTGCCCAGCGCGGTGAGCATCAGCGCCCGCGCCGGCACCGCCCGTGACCGCAGCCGGGCGACCAGGTCGAGGCCGTCGAGCGCGGGCAGCAGCCGGTCGATGACCATCACGTCGTAGGGGCGGGTGAGGCCCAGATGCAGTCCTCGCTGCCCGTCGGGGGCGTTGTCCACGACGTACCCCTCGTCGACCAGCGTCTCGGTGAGCAACTCCGTCAGGTCCGTGTCGTCCTCGACGAGCAACAGCCGATTGGATCGCATTCATCGACAATCGCATATGTCTGGGTAGTTGAAACAGTGATAGTTGTCTCTTCAATTATTTGGCGTCGACGAGCACCGGTGCGGGTGCGGGCTTCGAGGAACGGTCGATCCAGCTCAGCAGCGGTGTGGTCATCAGCGTCGTGATCAGGGCGACCAGCACCAGGACGGTGAAGAGCGACGAGTTCACGATGCCCGCCTCCAGGCCGACGTTGAGGGCGATGAGCTGCATCAGGCCGCGGGCGTTCATCAGCGCGCCGACCCTCAGCGCCACACCCTGCGGCTCGCCGCGCAGCCGGGCCGCGGCCCAGCACGCGCCGAACTTCCCGACGATCGCCACCGTCACGCAGGCGACGGCGAAGAGCAGGACCGCCGGGTTGCCGAGCAGGCCGAACTCCGTCCGCAGACCGGAGTACGTGAAGAACAGCGGCAGGAACACGGTCGCCGCGATCGGGGTGAGGGTGTCCACGACCCGGTCCGTGGCGGCGGTGCGGGGCATGACCACACCGACCGCAAACGCGCCGAAAACCGCGTACAGGCCGATCTCGTCGGTGTACCAGGCGACCAGGAAGAGCAGGACCACCGTGCCGAGCAGCCGCGCGCGGTCGTCGAGCCGGCCGCTGGTCATCAGGGCGGTGGTGGTGCGCCTGCCGCCGTACCAGAGGACCAGGGCGAAGAGGACCGCGCCGCCGGCCGTGACGACTGCCGGGCCGGCCTCGCCGGAGGCGAAGGCCAGGACCACCGCGAGCATGATCCAGGCGACCAGGTCGTCGATCGCGCCGCTGGCCAGCGAGAGGGTGCCGTGCCGGGTGCCGGCCTGCCCGCGTTCCGTGATGATCCGGGCCAGCATGGGGAAGGCGGTGATGGCCAGCGCAACGCCGACAAACGCGGCCGAGACACCGAGCGCCGTGCCCTCGGCCTGGATGGGGACCGCGCCCGAGGTCACGAGGACCAGCAGGACACCGAGCACGAGCGGGGCGGTGACGCCGGCCAGCGACACCATCCCGGCGGTGCCGGCCAGACCGGAGACCCGGTGCGCGGTGAACGCATAACCGGCCTGGAACATGAACAGCACCAGGCCGACCTGTCCCACGACGTACAGGATGGGCAGCAACTGGGCCGGGAAGAGCGCGTCCTTGACGTCGGGGAGCAGCAGGCCGAGCAGGGACGGTCCGAGCAGGACACCGGCCAGCATCTCGCTGACCACGGCGGGCTGGCCCGCCTTGCCGAGCAGCCAGGCCACGCCCTTGCAGAAGAGCAGGATCACCGCGACCGCGATGAAGAACCGCGGTGCCAGCTCGGTCGGTGTCATCGGACAGCCTCCTCGAAGTAGGTCGCGCACAGCCGCTGCCGCCGCGCGTCGATCACCATCCAGCTGCCGAGCACCAGCTGCCGGAGGCTGCGGCCGACGTCGGCCCAGCGGTCCCGCAGGTGCATCGCGCTCAGGCGCAGCCGTCCGGGTCCGGCAACCCCGGCCGGTGTCAGGTAGGCCGGTCCGCGGCTGGGCAGCGACCGGGTGTGCGAGACCGACGACGCGAGGGCAAAACGCCGCAGCACCTCGCGGGTGGCAGCGCGCAGCATCACCGGTGCGACGCCGCGTGCCGGGCAGGCCCGGTTCGCCGTGACGCCGTACGGAATGAAGTGGGCGTCCTTGCGCTTGAGCGTCAGCCACCGGTCGGGGGCGAACCGGTCGTCCGCGGCCGGACCGGTGCGCTGAAAGGCGAGGTAGTTGAAGAGCAGCACCGAGCCCGCGGGCAGCTCCACACCGGTCGGCAGGTCGATCGGCGCCGACGTGATCCGGTGAGCGACCCCGAAGAGCGGATGCACCCGCAGCGTCTCGTCGATCACGCGGTCGAGGGCGTCGTCGTCGTCCAGGCCGCGCTGGAGTCCGGGATGCTCGGCCAGCGCCAGCAGCACGTGGGCCATCGCCTCGGACATCTGCACGACAGCGGTGTTGAAGAACGCGCCCTGGAGATACCAGGCCGTCTCCAGCTGCGTGAACTCCGGCGGCAGGGTCACCGGGCAGGTGCCGGTCTCGAGCCGGGCGAGCAGATAGCGGGTGAGCCGGTCACGCCGGTCCAGGTGCCGCAGACCCGCGCCCTTGAGGGCCGTGACCACGTCGTTCGCGTTGGTGACGATCAGCTCGCGGGTCTCGGGCGGGCAGGCCTCCGCGAAGACGAGCTCGTGATAGACCTCGGCCCAGACGGGCATCATCAGGTCGCGCAGGCGCACGTGGCTGATCCGGCCGGTGGGCAGACGGTCGAGCACCCGGCGGGTGGCGGCGGTGGCGAGCTCGTCCGAGCGCTGGTGTTTCACCGCGAGCACCTGACGTGTCGTGCGGGCGACCGCCTGGTAGCGGTCGCCGGGTTCCAGATGCTCCTGGTGCATTTGCGGGCCGGGCGCGAGCCAGTACCAGAACAGGTCCGAGAGGCCGGCGCCGCGGCTGCGCCCGTTCGCGGCCGGGTGCGAGTAGACAAGATCGAAGTGCTCGGCGCCGACCAGGGGACCGGGCACGGGGATGCCCTCGGTGCCGTTGACCCGCGTGAAGATCCACTCCCGGAGCCGGACCACCGTGGGCGGCAGCCAGCGCGGCAGGGTCCAGGCCGTCCCCAGCACGACCACCACCAGCACGGGTACGACGATCATCCGCGCGGCACCGCCACCAGATCGGCACCCAGCTCGGTGGGTCGTGCCGCACCGGCCAGCGCCAGCGCCCGGTCGAGCTCGGTGCGCAGGCCCTCGAGCACGCTCCGCACCCCGTCGGCGCCGCCGGTGGTGAGTCCCCAGATCACCGGTCGTCCGACCAGCACCGCGGTTGCGCCGAGGGCCAGCGCGACGAGCACGTCGGTGCCTCGCCGCACGCCGCCGTCGAGCAGCACCGGCAACCGGCCGCCGACCGCCTCCACCACCGCGGGCAGCGCGTCCAGGCTGGCGATCGCGCCGTCGAGTTGCCGTCCACCGTGGTTCGAGACGATCAGTGCGTCCACCCCGTGCTCGACGGCCAGCCGCGCGTCGGCCGGGTGCAGTACGCCCTTGAGGACGATAGGCAGGTGCGTACGGCTGCGGAGCCAGGCGATGCTGTCCCAGCTCAGGCCTTCGTCCATCACGATGTCGCGGATCCGGCCGTCGGCGTCGCGCATGTTCTCGCAGGCCAGGCCGGACGGCAGGTCGAGGAAGCCGTTGCGCAGGTCGCGTTCGCGGCGGCCGAAGACGGGTGAGTCGACGGTGACGACCAGCGCTCGGCAGCCGGCGGCCTCGGCCCGGCGTACGACCGTGGTGGTGAACTCCCGGTCCGGCTGCGGATAGAGCTGGAACCACAGCAGCGCCCCGGTCGTGGCGATCTCCCCGACCGGCTGGGTGGCCGCCATGCTGACCACGAGCACCGTCCCGGCCGCCGCGGCGGCACGAGCCGTGGCGACCTCGCCGTCCGGGTGCGCCAGCCGGTGGAACGCGGTCGGCGCGATCAGCACCGGCATGGTCAGCTCGCAGCCCAGCAGGCCGGTCCGCAGATCCCGCTCGCCGGTCCCGCGCAGCACCCGCGGCACGATGCGACGCCGGCCGAAAGCCTCCACATTGGCACCGAGCGTCCGCTCGTCACCGGCGCCGCCCGCGAAGAAGTCCCAGTGTGCCGGGTCCAGCCGCCGCCGGGCACCGGCCTCGTCGACCACGGGCATCTCAGCCCTCGGCACCGGAGAGGCAGCGCCCGAGGAAAGCGGCGAGCGGCTCGACGTGCACCTGCGGCCGGTCCCACTCGTTCTCGAGGTTCTCCGCCAGGTGGTGCGTGGCGACAACCTGGCCCTCGCGGTGATAACGGACGACCGGGTGCAGGTACGCGGCGTCGTGCGCCTGTCCGACCACGTCCTGCGCGACGCGCGTCACGGTGATGTCGAACGGGTCCACCTGGTCGTGCTCGGGGCCGTACTCGAGGGTGACGGCAAAGGCGTGCTCGTAGTCGTGATCAGCCGTGAACAGCCCGGTCTCCGCGAAGTAGTCGACCGGCACCTCCTCGTGGTAGCGCGCGTCCGGCCCGGCCACGGTCACCACGTCGGCCAGCACCCCGAACTGCTGCCACAGCGCCGAGGTGCGGTTGATCCGCGTGATGATGGCCTCGGTCAGGGACTCGGGGGTGCCGTCCAGCTTCTCGGCGGGCCACGGCGTCTCGGCGTACCGGCGCTCCAGGATCTTGTGGAGCGCGCGCACGGCGTAGCGGAAACCGTGGATGAAGCCGCTGGTGGACCGTTTGAAGTCGCGTTCCTGGCTCAGCGTGCCGGCAAAATAGAGGCCGGGGACGTTGATCGACTCCCACTCCGCAGTCTGCGCGGGGAAGCGGTCTCTGATGACCAGGTCCGGCCGGCAGCTGTCGTCGAAGATCGACGCGTCGAAGGCGAAGCCGGTGCAGGCCAGCACCCGGTCGTAACGCAGTTCCTTGACCACCTCGTCGGCGCGCGAGAACGCGAACGTCACCTTGAAGCCGTCGCCGTCACGCTCGATCCGGCGCACGTGCCCGTCGAGGATCGCGTTGGCCGACTTCAGCTGGTACGTGTCCAGGAAGTTGTTGTTCACCGCCCGCAGATGCCCGACGTAATGTGTGCGCCAGGCCAGCCGCACCGAGCTGGGCCCCGCGAGGTGGATCAGCGTGGTCGTCTCCATCAGGCTGTCCGCCGTCTCGAAGGCGGAGTTGCCCTTGCCGATGATCAGCACCCGCTGGTCGAGGTAGTCGCGCGGGTCGACGGACATGTCGGCGTACCCCTCGGCCAGCTCGAACCCGGGGATGTCCGGCTCGTACGGCCGCGAGACACCCGTCGCCACGATCACCCGCCGCGCCTGCCACGAGCTGTCGCCGGCGGTCACCGTGAAGACGCCGTCAGCGCGGGAGATGCGCGTGACCCGGGTGTCGTAGCGGACCTTCACCCCGGTGCGGGCGGCGAAGTCGGCCAGATAGCGGACCATCACCTCGGCGTCCGGGAAGTACCGCTCGGTCCACGACGTGAACCGCAGCGCCGGGTCGTCGCTGAGCAGCGAGTTCCAGTCCAGCCGCAGATTGACCTCGGGATCGTCCGAGCCGGTGTGCGGCTTGTTGATCGAGATCAGTTGGCGGTGCCGGGGATAGCGGGCAAAAAACGCGCCGGGCGCACCCGCACCCTCCAGCACCAGATAGTCGCGTTTGCCGTCGGCCTCCAGCAGGGCGGCGAGCTGGAGGCCGGCCGGCCCGGCCCCGATGATCAGGTAATCGAGCGTCACGGGCTCACCGTAGGAGCGAGAAATCAGAGAAAACTCAGGCGTTCCACCAGATCTGCCGCCCGGCGGACATCGCCGTCGAGGGGCCGGTCCGGGTCGATCGCCGGGATGGCCTCGGCCAGGGCATCCAGGATGGTCGCGCAGCCGGGCGCGGTCGGTGTCCGGGCACCCACGTACGCGGCCTGTCGCAGCCCCAGCGCGAGCGAACCGCAGATCAGCCGCAGCAGGCGCGCCTGATCCAGCGCACGCAACGCCGCCTGGGTGCCCAGCGGGATCACGTCCTGGTTGTGCAGGTTGGTCGGCAGGCTCTGCATGCTCGCGGGCATCGCGTCCCGGCGGATCTCGGCGATCAGCGCGGTCGAGGCGAGCTGGACGCCCTGCAGGCCGTGCTGCTGCCCGGGTCCGGCGGCGAGCATCGGCGGGAGCCCGCCGTTGCGGTGGGGGTCGACCAGCAGGTCCAGCTGGCGTTCCGCGAGGTTGCCGACCTGCGCGATCACCATCGCCAGCAGGTCACCGGCAAAGGCGGCGGGCTGGCCGAAGAAGTTGCCGCCGTGCACGACGAGGTCGTCCTCGGGGAAGAACAGCGGGTTGTCGCTGACGCTGCCCAGGTCGGCCTCGACCACACCGTCCACATAGCGCAGTGCGCCCTCGGCCGCACCGAGCAGCTGCGGCGCGCACCGGATGCTGTACGGCTCCTGCAACGCCCGAGTGCCCGACGGCACGGCACCGCGGAGTGTCTCCCGCATGAACGCGGCAACCTCGATCGCGCCCGGGTGGGCGTACGCGCCGATCAGCCGCGGGTCGAGGAACTGCGGGTCGCAGCCGAGCAGGTCGGCCAGCAGACAGGTCAGCATCTGCACGACCCGGTGCGAGGTGCGGACGCTGTCCAGCGCCAGTGCGGTCGCGGCCGTGGTCAGCGACGTGCCGTTGACCAGCGCGAGGGCGTCCCGCCCGTCCAGTGGCAGCCGGGTCAGGCCTGCACGTTCGAGCGCCTCCGCCGCGGGCATCCGCACACCGTCGACGTACGCGTACCCGCGGCCGCGCAGGGCCTGGGCGGCAGCACCGAGCGGGATCAGGTCACCGCTCGCGCCCACGGACCCGAGTCGCGGCATCGCGGGGACGAAGGTGGTCGCGAGCATGGCGGCCAGTGCTTCGATGACGTGCGGCGACACCCCGGACGCGCCCTGGGCCAGGGACCAGGCGCGGATCAGCATCGTCGCGCGTACCACCCCGGGGTCGAGGTCGGGGCCCTGGCCGGCGCCGAGATGGGCGAGGGTGTTGTCCGCCTGGTCGGCCTGGTCCGCGCGGCCGGCGTACCCGACCAGGGCGCCGAAGCCGGTGGTGCTCCCGTAGACCGCGCGGTCGTCGCCGAGAACCTTGCCGAGGAAGACCCGCGAGCGGGTGACTCGCTGGAGGACCTCGGTGCCCAGCACCACGGTCAGTGGCGTCGCCGCCTGTCGCAAGTGGACGATCCGTAGGGGCTGCGCGAGGTCGATCTGTGGTGTCATCGCCCGGACGCTAGAGACGGTTTCTCAGAACGTTCTGATTTCGCCCGGCTAGGTTCCCCTCGCATGACGCACGACTACCTGATCATCGGGGCCGGCCCCGCCGGTCTGCAGCTCGCGGCCCTGCTGGAGCGCGACGGTCATGACTACGTCGTCCTGGAGGCCGGACCGGGCCCGGGCACGTTCTTCCGCACCTATCCGCGGCACCGGCAACTGATCTCCATCAACAAGATCTGGACCGGCTCGGACGACCCGGAGTTCAACCTCCGCGCCGACTGGAACTCGCTGCTCACCGACGATCCGGCGCGGCTCTTCCGCCACTACAGCAAGCGGTACTTCCCCGGCGCCGAGGACCTCGTGCGCTACCTCGCCGACTTCGCCGAAGGGCTCGCCATCACCTACGACACGGGGGTCACGCGGGTCTCCCGGGACGGTGAGGCCTTCCTCGTCGAGGCCGGCGACCGCAGCTGGCAGGCCCGTCGTGTCGTGGTCGCCACCGGCGTCTCGCAGCTCCACGTACCGGACATCGAGGGCGCCGACCTCGCCGAACGTTACGACACCGTCAGCGTCGACCCGGACGACTTCGTCAACCAGCGGGTGCTGATCGTCGGCAAGGGCAACTCGGGCTTCGAGACCGCCGACGCCCTGATCGAGACGGCCGCGGTGATCCACGTCGCCGGCCCGCACTCGATCAAGCTGGCCTGGCAGACGCACTACGTCGGCCACCTGCGCGCGGTCAACAACAACTTCCTCGACACCTACCAGCTCAAATCCCAGAACGCCGTCCTCGACGGCACGATCGAGCGCATCTCCCGGCGCCCGGAGGGCGGCTTCCGGGTCGATTTCCGGTACGCCCGCACGGTCGAAGCCGTCCGTGTGCTCGAGTACGACCGGGTCATCCTCTGCACCGGCTTCCGCTTCGACGCGTCGATCTTCGACGACTCGTGCCGCCCCGCGCTGGTCATCAACGACCGGTTCCCCGAGCAGACCTCCGCGTACGAGTCGGTGAACGTCCCCGGCCTGTACTTCGCGGGCACGCTGACCCAGCAGCGTGACTTCAAGAAGTCGACCAGCGGGTTCATCCACGGCTTCCGGTACGGCACGCGGGCGCTGCACCGCATCCTGGGCGCCCGGCACCACCAGACGCCGTGGCCGGCCACACGCCTCGAAGCCACACCGGAGGCGATCACCGACGCGATCATCGCCCGGATCAACCGCACCTCCGCGCTGTGGCAGCAGTTCGCCGTCCTCGGCGACGTGATCACCGTCAGCGGCGACACGGCCGACCACCACGAGGAGGTGCCGGTCGCGTACCTGAAGGACGGCGGCCTGGGCCCCGCGCCGCTGGCCTTCGTCACCACGCTGGAGTACGGCCCGGATCACGACACGGTCGACCCGTTCGACATCTCGGTGCCGCGTATCGCCGAGAACGACGCGAGTGCGGCCCACGACGCGAGTTACCTGCATCCGGTGGTCCGCGTGCACCGGGGCGGCACGGTCGTCGCCGAGCACCACCTCGCCGAGAACCTGGAGAACCACTGGAATCTCCCGGCCGTGCACCAGCAGCCGCTGGCCGTTTTCATCAAGGGTGTCCTGGCCGATGCCCACTGATGTCTGGCCGCAACCGATCCTCGACCTGCTCGCGGCGGGAGGCGACCGGCCGGTGTTCGAGGACGGCCCCCGCGTGGTCGGCGCGGGGGAGCTGCTGGTGCTCGTCCGCCGGGCGGCGGCCGGTCTGCGAGCCGCGGGTATCGGCCCCGGCGCCGGTGTCGCCGTCCTCGCCGGTGTCTCGGCGGAGGCGTTCGCCGCGACCATCGCCGCCTTTGCGGTCGGCGCCCGCGTCTCGGGCATCCGTCCCGGTCTGCCCCCGGAACAGCTGGCCGACCTGCTGAGCCGCGACCACGCCGTCCTGATCGGACCGGACGAGCTCGACGGCCTGCTCGCCGCACCCGACGAACCTCTGGTGGCAGCGGGCCGGCCGGACGACATCGCACGGATCATCTACACCAGCGGCAGCACGGGCCGTCCCAAGGGCTGCGTCCAGACGTACGCGGCCATGTCCGCCGCCTGGGCGCCGTACCCGGACCGCTGGCCACCGGCGATCCGTGAGCTGGCCGGCCGGCTGGACCGCTATCTGGTCTTCGGCTCGCTGAGCAGCCAGGTCATGCTCGAATACGGCATCCTGACCCTCGCCGCGGGCGGCACCCTGGTCGCCGCGCACGCACCGGCCTTCCCGGACTCACTCGTCCGGCACCGCGCGACCGCCAGCGTCATCACGGTCGGCAAATTGCACCGGCTCGTCCGTGACCAGCAGGAACACCCCGTGGACCTGAGTAATCTCGGCGCCCTGATGGTCTCCGGCTCACCGCTGGAGCCGGGCCGGCTGCGGGAGGCCCTCGAGGTTCTCGGCCCGGTGGTCTTCCACGGCTACGGCCAGACCGAGACCGGCATGATCGCCATGAGCACACCGGACTCGGCCTCGTCGGAGGCGGCACTGTCCTCGGTCGGACGGCCACCCGCAGTTGTCGACGTGTCGATCCGCGACGGCGAGCTCTACGTCCGCACCCCGTCCCAGGCCTCCGGCTACTGGCACGAGCCCGAGGAGTCCGCCGAGGTCTTCGTCGACGGCTGGGTGCGTACGCGTGACCTCGCGAGCCTGGGCGACGACGGCCTGCTGCGGCTGCTCGGCCGGGTCCGCGACGTGATCATCGTGAACGCCGAACTACTCTACGCCGGGCCGATCGAACGAGCCCTGGCAACCGACCCGGACGTCGCCGAGGCGTACGTGGTCGGCCGCCCGGACGAGGACACCGGCGAGGCGATCCACGCGTACGTGGTGCCGGTCAACGGCCGGACCCCCGACACGGGGACGCTGCGCAAACTGGTGGGGGAGCGGCTGGGCCCGAACGCCGTGCCCCGCACGGTCACCCTGATCGACCGGGTCCCCGTCGCCCCGAGCGGCAAGCCCGACAAGACGCAGCTGACGCCTTAGCCGAGCCGCGACAGGAGCTTGGCCGAGTCGCTGCCCGGCTCGGCCTGGTAGGCGATGATCACCTGGTCCAGGGCGCCGGCCACGGTGAGGGCCTGGCGGCGCAGGGTCAGCGGGCCGACCACCGGGTGGTGGAACCGCTTGGTCTCGTCACGGGCCGGTCGCACGTCGTGCCGCGCCCACCAGCGCCGGAAGTCGGGATCCCGGTCCAGCTCGGCGACGAGCGCGGCCAGGGCCGGGTCCCGCGGATCAGCGCCGGCCCGCAACGCCGCCACCGTCTGTTCGGCGATGACCTCCCAGTCGGCAAAGAGCTTGCGGGCCTCCGGTTCCAGGAAGATGTCCCGGGCGAGGTTGCGCCCGGCGGCATACATGGGCGACAGCGCCGCCGCGAGCTTGTTGCCGGCCAGCACGTCGAGGTGACGGCCCCGCACGTACGCGGGAGTGCCGGCCCAGTCGTCGAGCAGCCGCTGCACCGCCGGATCGAGTGGCCGTGGCGGCGGAAATGCCGGCGGCTGCGCCAGCGCGTGCAGGTGCGCGGTGGTGTCGGCGTCCAGTCGCAGCGCCCGGGCCAGCGCGTCCAGGACCTGCGGGGACGGGTGGCGGTCGCGGCCCTGCTCGAGACGCATCAGATAGTGCGCGCTGACGCCGGCCAGTCCGGCGAGCTCGTCACGGCGCAGACCGGCTACGCGCCTGCGTCCGTACCCGGGGAGTCCGACGTCTCCCGGCAGCAGCAGGGCGCGGCGCGCTTTGAGGAAGTCACCGAGCAGCCCGGCCATCCCTGCAGCGTAGCCCTGGGGCGGTACTGGCTACCGCGGTCGCGCGGCAGCAGCGTGGGAGTCATGAAAACCTGGTTCATCACCGGTGCGGGCCGTGGTCTCGGCAACGTCTGGACGTCGGCGGCGCTCGGCCGCGGCGACCGCGTCGCCGCCACCGCCCGGCACCTCGAAGACCTCGAACCCCTCATCGACACGTACGGCGACAGCATCCTGCCGCTCGTCCTCGACGTCACCGACCGGCCGGCGGTGTTCGCGGCCGTCGAGCAGGCGGCGCACCACTTCGGCCGGCTCGACATCGTGGTCAACAACGCGGGGTACGGCCTCTTCGGCATGGTCGAGGAGACCACCGAGGAGCAGGCCCGCGCGCAGCTGGAGACCAACCTCTTCGGTGCGCTGTGGGTGACACAGGCCGTGCTGCCGATCATGCGGGCGCAGGGTGACGGCCGCATCCTGCAGGTGTCGAGCATCGGCGGCATCGCGGCGTTCCCGTCGCTCGGGCTCTACCACGCGTCGAAGTGGGCCCTCGAAGGCCTGAGCGAGTCGCTCGCCCAGGAGGTGGCCGGGCTCGGGATCAAGGTCACGATCGTCGAACCCGGCCCGTACGGCACGGGCTGGTCCGGGAGTTCGGCGGTGCACACCGAGCCGATCCCCGCGTACGAGCCGGTGCGGGATGCCCGCCGCGCCGGAGCGGCCGGTCGTGCGCCCGACGACCCGGCTGCGACCGCGCAGACCATCCTGGCGCTGGCCGACTCCACCGAGCCGCCACTGCGTCTCTTCCTCGGCTCCTTCCCGTACGCCGTGGCCGAGCGCGTCTACCGCGAGCGCCTCCGGACCTGGGAAGAGGGGCGTGCCCTGGGGTCCTGAGCTGCTCAGTGGAGGGGTGCGCGTCCGACCGTCCTCAGTGTTCACATCTTTCGCGGGCCGTTGACGAACCAGTGACACATCTGAAACATTGAATGCCCCGCGCCGCAAGAAGTTGGCAGCCACCGCGTAATTTCTGCGGCGCTCCCCGAAAGATCGTGGCAGACCCCCTCCCCCCGTTCCTCCGACATCGCGCACCCCTACCGCGCGCTGCGCTGCCGCGTACCCGCCGGCGGTGTGGCTCCCGCGGCGATCCCGTCTGTCTTCCTCACAGAACAAGGACGCCATGAAACGGAAGCACCTCAGCCGGAGGCTGCTCAGCGGCCTCTTCGCGGCGGGCCTGGTCGCCGCCGCGGCGCTCACGCCCACGCCCGCCCTCGCGGCCGGCGGACCCAACCTCTCCCTCGGCAAGCCGGCCTCCTCCAGCGGCAGCAACGGCCCGTACGGCGCCGGCAACCTCAACGACGGCAACGCGAACTCGTACTGGGAAAGCCCGTCCAACGCGTTCCCGCAGTGGGCGCAGATCGACCTCGGCAGTGCCGTCGCGGTCGACCAGGTGGTGCTCAAGCTGCCGCCCGCAACCGCGTGGGGCGCCCGTACGCAGACGCTCAGCGTGCAGGGCAGCACCAACGGCAGCAGCTTCAGCACCCTCTCGCCCTCGGCCGGCCGGGTCTTCGATCCCGCCTCGGCCAACACGGTCACGGTCAACTTCACCGCCGCGACCGTCCGGTACGTGCGGGTGAACGTCACCGGCAACACAGGCTGGCCCGCCGCTCAGCTGTCCGAGTTCGAGATCTACGGCGTGGGCGGTGGCACCACCGACCCCGACCCGGATCCCGACCCGCCGGCCGGCGCCAACCTGGCCACGGGCAAGCCGATCGAGGCGTCCTCCTCGATCTTCAACTTCGTGCCGGCCAACGCCAACGACAGCAGCCCGACGAGCTACTGGGAGTCCAACGGCTTCCCGGCGACGCTGACGGTGAAGCTGGGCGCGGACGCCGACGTCACCGGCGTGGTCGTCAAGCTCAACCCGGATCCGGCGTGGGGCACCAGGATCCAGAACATCCAGGTCCTCGGCCGCGCGCAGACCGCCACCGGTTTCACGTCGCTGAAGGCCCGCGCCGACTACACGTTCAACCCGGCGACCAACCAGAACTCCGTCACCATCCCGGTCAGCGGCCGTGTCTCCGACGTCCAGCTGCAGATCTTCAGCAACACCGGTGCTCCCGGTGGTCAGGTCGCCGACTTCCAGGTGCTCGGCACGGCCGCACCCAACCCCGACCTTGTTGTCACCGGTACGACGTGGACGCCGACCGCCCCCAGTGAGGGCACCGCGATCACCCTGTCGGCCACGGTGAAGAACCAGGGCACGGCGGCCGCCGCGGCGAACAAGGTCGACTTCAAGCTCGGCGGCACGGTGGTGGGCAGCGCAAACGTCGGTGCTCTCGCCGCCGGCGCCACGACCACCGTCTCGGCGAACGTCGGGGCGCAGCCGATGGGCAGTTACAGCGTCGCGACGACGGTCGACCCGGCCAACATCGTCGCGGAGCAGAACAACGCCAACAACACCTTCACCGCGTCCACGCAGCTGGTCGTCGGTCAGGCGCCCGGCCCGGACCTGCAGGTCACGGGCATCACGACCAACCCGGCGAACCCGGCCGCGGGTGCGGCGGTCTCCTTCACCGTCGCCGTGAACAACCGGGGCATCAGCGCCGCCGGTGCGTCCACGACCCGCATCACGGTGGGCAGCACAACGCTGAACGGCAGCACCCCGGCGATCGCGGCCGGTGCCACCACCACCGTTGCGATCAGCGGCACCTGGACCGCCACCAGCGGCGGCGCGACCGTGACGGCCACGGCGGACGCGGCCAACGCTGTCGCCGAGACCAACGAGAACAACAACACCCTCTCCCGCGCGGTGGTCGTCGGCCGCGGCGCCTCGGTGCCGTACGTCGAGTACGAGGCCGAAGCCGCCCGCTACTCGGGAACGCTGGTCGAGACGGATGCACTGCGGACGTTCGGGCACACCAACTTCGGCACCGAGTCCTCGGGTCGTAAGTCGGTCCGCCTGAACAGCACGGGGCAGTTCGTCGAGTTCACCTCGACCACCGCGTCGAACTCGATCGTCGTCCGCAACTCGGTGCCCGACGCGCCGAGCGGTGGCGGCCAGGACTACAGCCTCAGCCTCTACGCCAACGACCAGTTCGTGCAGAAGCTGACACTCTCGTCCCGCAACAGCTGGCTCTACGGCACGACCGACGACACCGAGTCACTGTCGAACTCGCCCTCGGCCGACGCCCGGCGCCTCTTCGACGAGTCGCACGCGCTGCTCGCGCAGTCGTACCCGGCCGGCACCCGCTTCAAGCTGCAGCGGGACGCCGCCGACACCGCGTCGTTCTACATCATCGACCTCATCGACCTGGAGCAGGTGGCACCCGCGGCGACCCAGCCGTCCGGCTGCACCTCGATCACCACGTACGGTGCGGTCCCGAACGACGGCAACGACGACACGGCCGCGATCCAGCGCGCCGTGACCGACGACGAGAACGGCGTGATCAGTTGTGTCTGGATCCCCGCCGGTCAGTGGCGCCAGGAGCAGAAGATCCTCTCGCCGGACCCCGCCCGCGGCCAGTACAACCAGAAGGGCCTGCGCAACGTCGTGATCCGCGGCGCCGGCATGTGGCACACCCAGCTGTACTCGAACACCCAGCCGCAGAACGTGGTCGGCAACATCAACCACCCGCACGAGGGCAACGTCGGCTTCGACATCGACGACAACACCCAGATCTCCGACCTGGCGATCTTCGGCAACACCCAGAACCGGGCGAACCGCGGCCACGGCCTCAACGGCCGGTTCGGCAAGAACACGAAGATCAGCAACGTGTGGATCGAGCACGTGAACGTCGGCGCCTGGGTCGGCCGCGACTACTCCGACACCCCCGCGTACTGGAACCCGGGCGACACCCTGGAATTCTCCGGCATGCGGATCCGGAACACGTTCGCGGACGGCATCAACTTCAGCAACGGCACCCGCAACTCACGCGTCTTCAACTCGTCTTTCCGGACGACGGGTGACGACTCGCTGGCAGTCTGGGCCAACCCGTACGTGAAGGACCAGGCGGTCGACATCGCGTCGAACAACCACTTCGTCAACAACACGGTGCAGCTGCCGTGGCGGGCGAACGGCATCGCCATCTACGGCGGTTCCAACAACTCGATCGAGAACAACCTGGTCTTCGACACGATGAACTACCCGGGCATCATGCTGGCCACCGATCACAGCCCGCTCCCGTTCGGCGGCACGACCCTGATCGCCAACAACGGCCTCTACCGTACGGGCGGCGCGTTCTGGAACGAGGACCAGGAGTTCGGGGCGATCACGCTGTTCCCGTCGACGAAGGACATCACCGGCGTCACCATCCGCGACACCGAAATCATCGACTCGACGTACGACGGCATCCAGTTCAAGAACGGCGGCGGCAACATGCCGAACGTCGCCATCACCAACGTCAAAATCGACCGGTCCGTCAACGGCGCGGGCATTCTGGCCATGAGCGGCGCCCGCGGCAACGCGACGCTCTCCAACGTCACCATCACCAACTCGGCCGACGGCAACATCGTCATCCAGCCGGGCTCGCAGTTCACCATCGCGGGCAGCTGACCGCGTGAATTAAATGGCCCCCGGCCTCGGCCGGGGGCCATTACCCTGTCCCGATGTCCCCGACGCTGCTGCTCATCTTCGGCCCGCCCGCCGTGGGGAAGATGTCGGTCGGTCACGAGATCGCCGAACGCACCGGCCTGCGGCTCTTCCACAACCACATCGCGATCGAGCCGGCGCTGCGGTACTTCGAGTTCGGCACCCCGCCGTTCCAGCGCCTGGTGGACGGCTTCCGTCAGGCGATCCTCGACGAGGTCGCGGCCAGTGACCTGCCCGGCCTGGTGTTCACGTTCGTCTGGGCCTTCGACCACCCCGGGGACGCCCGCACGGTGGCGAAGTACGTGGCCCCGTTCGGTGACCGGGCCCGATACCTGGAGCTGGAAGCGACCCAGGAGGAACGCCTGCGCCGCAACACCGGCGAGTTCCGCCTCGCGGAGAAGCCCTCGAAGCGCAACCTCGAATTCTCCCGCCGCTTGCTCCTCGCCGACGACGAGCGATACCGCCTGAACTCCATCGACGAATTCACCGGCCGCGACGACTACCTCCGCATCAACAACACCGATCTGACTCCCGCCGAGGTCGCCGACCGGACCATCACCAGATTTGGACTGCCATGGATGTCGTAGCCCAGTGGGTCCGCACAACCTGGACGAAGAAGTCCCGCGGCGGTGCGGAGGCGGCCCGCCGCAACGCCCTGCCGGTGGCGTTCCCCCTACCGGTGTTCCGCGTGCCCCTGACCCACCAAGTGGTCATGGACGAGGGGAGTGACTTCGACACCGGTTCATCGGTCGGCGACACCCTCCCCGAAGGTGTGCAACTGTCCGAAGCCGACGGTCGCCTCCGCGTCCACGTGACCGCGATCGCCCCGATGCCGCCCCGGAGCCGTCCGCCGGCCGTCCGCCTGAACCCGGGGGAGTGGTTGCGCTGGCAGATCAACTACCGCCTGGTCGGCCACTGTACGGGCGAGTGGAGCTACCGCTCAGACACGCTGAACCTCGCCTACCAGCCACGCGACGAGTTCTGCTTCACCGGCCCGCCGGCGCGCGTCATCGACGAGCTCGCTCACCTGCGCTGAGGCTCACCCGAGCGGGTTCTCCTTGTCGCGCAACGTCTGCAGGACTGTGGCGTACATGCGGGTCTTGATCGTCCCGAGGATGTCGCCCGCTTTCGGCGCCCGGGAGGCGGCGATCTCCACCGCCGTCGCGCGGACGGCACCTTCGTCGGTGATGCGGTCGACGATGCCCGCGGCGAGGGCGTCCGGCCCGCCGTAGCGACGCGCGGTGGTCATCGCCTCGTGCGCGGTCTGCGGAGCAAGACGCGACTGGACCAGCGCCGACATGCCCCGCGAGAACGGGATGTCGATGTCGACCTCCGGCAGGCACCAGTAACCACGGTCGGCGCGCATCACCCGGAAGTCGTGCGCGAGCGACAACATCGCCCCGGCCGCGAACGTGTGGCCCTGCAACGCCGCCACGGTGGTCATCGGCAACGACAGGAAGCGCGCGAACAGGTCGTGGACACTGACCACGTACGCCTCGAACTGGTCGCCGTGCTCACCGAGCCACTCGAGGTCGAGACCGTTCGAGTAGAACTTGCCGGTCGCCGCGGTCACCAGCGCCCGGGCGCCGTCCGCCTGCTCGACCTCGTCCAGAGCCGCGTTGACCGCGGTGAGCCAGTCGGGGTGGAAGCGGTTCTCGCCGTCGCCGAGGTCGAGCACAAACACGTCGTTCTGGCGGTCCAGGGTCGGCACGGCGGCTCCCTCGCAGCAGGATCAAAGCCCACCGGACGTTACTAGCCGGTAACTTAGCTGGCAAGGGGCACCTACGCCCGTCGATGATCGAGTAACCTGCGCGCCATGTCGATGTTCTCCCGCCTGTTCGGCGGCGGCGGCCGGTCGGTCGCACCCCTGCCGTACCCCCCGATGTCCCCGGAAGGACTCGCGGCCCGCTGGGTCCGCTGGGTCGCCGGCATCGGCCCGGTCCGCAACCCGGTCGGCGACGACTCCGGCCTCTACGCCGACATCAACCAGCCCGACGACGTCTGGTTCCTCGCCGGCACCTTCGGCGACAACGCCGAGCGCAGCTGCCCCGTCCCCGCTGGCCGCCCCCTGTTCTTCCCGGCCTTCAACATGTGGCACTGGCCGGCGCAGGGCCCGCCCAGCAGCATGCCGCACGCCTTCGGCACCCTGCTGGTCGACGGCCGGCCGTACGAGCTGGACGTGATCGCGACCCCGATCCCCTTCGAGGTCGCCGGCGCCGCCCTGAACCCGGTGACCCGCACCAAGGCCCGGATCCCCACGACGGTCTGGGGCATCTGGCGCAAACTCGACCCCCTGCCCCCAGGCCCCCACGTAGTCCAATTCTCCGGCGGCGACGGCCACGGCTTCACCGTCAACGTCACCTACCACCTGATGGTCGCCTAGGGAATCAGCAGAGCTTTCCCCGCGATCGACCGAGCCTCGATCGCGCGGTGAGCCTCCGCAGCGGCGGACAACGGATATTCGCGCCCGATCACCGGACTGATCCGTCCCTCCGCGGCCTCGCCCAGCGCCCGCGCCGTCAACCGCACCATCTCGGCGGCGCTGAACTGAACGTCGGCGATGCCTCGCAGACGAATGCCGCGCTCCGCCTGCACCGGGGCAAATTCGCCACTCGCCGCCCCGTGCGCCGAAACCCGCCCACCATCGACAACCAGCTCGAACGCCTCAGCGCCCAACGTGCCACCGACACCGTCCAGCAGCACATCCACGGACCACCCCTCGAAGGCGCCGGTCCACCCCTCAACGCTGTAGTCAACAACCGCATCGGCGCCGAGCCGGCGCACCAGGGCCAGCTTGTCTACACCGCGGGCAGCCCCCGTGACGTGCGCCTGATGCCGCCGGGCGAGCTGGACCAGCAGTGTCCCCATCCCGCCCGCGGCCCCGAGAATCAATACGCGATCACCGGGCCCGAGGCCGACGCCGTCGAGAATGCCCATCGCGGTCACCCCGTCGTGAGCAAGAGCAGCCGCCTCCCGCAACCCGAGCCCATCCGGAACCGGCACCACCCGCTCAACCCCGGTGCGGACGAACTCGGCGTAGGACCCCCGCGTTCCCGCACCCGCAACGACCCGCCGCCCAACCCAGGACGCCGAAACGCCCGGCCCGACGGCGACCACCGTGCCCGCTGCCGCGCCCCCCGGCACGTACGGCGGGCTCACACCGAACCTCTCACCCCAGCCACCACGAATCTGCGTCTCGACGTAGATCGTGTCGATGGCCGCGGCACGGATGACCACCTCACCGTCGCCGGCCCGCGGCTCAGGCAGATCCACCGGAACCAACACCTCCGGACCCCCGTACGCAAAAACTCGAATCGCACGCATGCCCGAACGCTAAAACCTCAACAACCGTTGAGGTCAAGCAAGGCGATTGGCTGCCCCTGGCTACCCTCGCCCCGTGATCAAGCGCCTGGTGATCGGCGGCTCCATAACGGCCATCCTGGCCGCCGCCCTGTGCTGGTGGCTGTCGTTCCTGTTCATCACCGCATTCGCCTCCGAAGGCCTGCTACCACCGGACTCACGAATGCCGGACCTACCACCCGGAGCAACGATCCTCGACGAGGACCTGTCCTGCGGCTCCGGCGGCTGTTCCCGTGTGCGCACAGTCCAACCCCCGCCCGGCCAGTCACCCGAGGACCTGGCCGACGAACTGAACCTCTCAACCGCCCGAACCGAAAACCCGACGCTGCTCAACCCAGCCTCGGTCCACCTGGGCGCCCACCCCCGCGGCAACAAACTAATCATTCACGCCAGCTACAAGTAGCCCGACAATTTGGTCGCAACGCTGCCGCCCACCGCCGCAACCGGCAAGGTACGTCCGCCTGACCCACCACCCACGCCGGCCTGCCGGACCCAAATCCCCACCGGCCACCACCGAGCGGCAGCCAGACCACCACCGCAAGGGGATCACCCAAGGCCCAGAAGCACCCAGCCCCGAAGTACCAAAATCCTGGCAAGAGAAAAACCCATGCAAGGTTGGGGCCGGGGGTGACCCAGCAGGACATAAAACGCTCCACAGTCAGCTGGGTCACCCCCGGCCCCAACCGTCCCACCGCAACCAAAAGAACAAACAAAAAAGGCCGCCGACCACATGGCCAACGACCCAAAAAGAAAAAGTGCCCCCGGCAGGATTCGAACCTGCGCTTTCGCCTCCGGAGGGCGACGCTCTATCCCCTGAGCTACGGGGGCTCAGCGAGAATGAGCCTAGCAGGCGCCGCGGAAGGGTCGCCAACCGGTTCCGCGGCGCGCCGGGTTACTGCAGGGTCTTGAGCATCGAGTCGATCAGGTTGATCTCGCTCTGCTGGCTACGGACCATCGACTGGGCCAGCCAGGTGACGTCGGGGTCGTCCGACTCGTCGAGGATTTCCTGGGCCATGTGGATGCCGCCGAGGTGGTGCTGGCGCATCAGGGTCAGGAACTGGGTGTCGAGGTCAACACCGGTGGCTTTGCGGAGGGTGGCGAGCTGCTCCGGGGTGGCCATGCCGGGCATCAGGCCGTTCTGGACCGAGCCCTGAGCGTTTTTCATCCAGGCCATCGGCGGCTGGCTGCTGCTGGGGCTGAGGTTCCAGTCGCGGAGCCAGGCCTGCATGTAGTTGATCTGGCCGTGCTGGGTGAGGGCGATGTCGCCGGAGAGGGTGACGACCGCCGCGTTGGTCGAGTTCGCGTGGGCGATCATCGACATCTCCACCGCCTGCGCGTGGTGGGTGCTCATGTCGCGCAGGAAGCCGGCCTCGACGGAGTCGTCCCCCGGTGTGCTGGTGCGGGTGGCGAAGAAGCCGATGGCGAGGCCGGCGATCAGGCCGAGGACGAGCACGACGGCGAGGGTCGCCACCCCGAACCGGTTGCGGCCGGTCGGGGTGGCGCCGTTGATCGGGGCGTCGGCCGGGGCCGGCGCGTTCGACTCGGTGGAGACGGTCATCAGTTGCCCGGGGCGGCGGCCTGCAGCGGGCCGGTCGTCGTGTTGCCGCTGGAGCAGGCGGCGCCGGGCTCCAGGGAGGCGTTCAGGCGGAGGTCCTTGATGAACTCGTCGATGCGGCCGTCGTCGGCGTTGTCGAGCTTGAGCTGGTAGCCCCAGGCCTGCAGGGAGATGTTCTTGTCGAGGTTCGCGACGGGGCTCATGAGCATGAAGTCCCGGCCTTCGACCTTTTCCTGCAGCTTGGCGACCTGGTCGGCGGCGAGGCCCTGCTTGTACGTCACCCAGACCGCGCCGTGCTCGAGGCTGTGGACCGCGTGCTCGTTGGCGATGGGCTCGGGGTAGACGTCACCCATGCAGTTCTGCCAGACGGAGTTGTGGGCGCCGCCGACGGGCGGGTTCGTCACGTACGTCTGGGGGCCTTCCTTGTGCTCCTGCGAGTCGATCGCGGGGTCTTTCTTCTCGCGGTAGTTGACGATGCCCTCGATGCCGGCGGCGCGGTCCTGCCAGGGCTGGGTGCCCTTGACGGACGCGAAGACGCCGTACCCGATGATCCCGACCGCGATCAGGACGACCACGCCGGCGACCGCGATGGGGCCCCAGTTGCGGCCACCGCTGACCTTGACGGGGGTGACGGGCTTGCGGCCCTTGCCCTTGCCCTGGGGGCCCTTGCCCGGCGGACGGCTTCCCGGCTTGGCGCCGGTGGACTTGGCGGCGGGGGGTTTGCCCTGCCCCGACGTCTTGTCGACCTTCACGGTGGACGGGACCCGTTCGGGACCCGGGGTGCTCATGCTCATCGTGCCTCGTCAATTCGTGGGGAAGGTCGGGCCGGGCCCGCGAGCAGGCCCCGGTACGCCGCCGGGCGCCAAAGTCTACCCGGATAGCATGGCTCGGTGACTCCCGCTGACCTCGCTGCCACCGTTCTCACAGCTGCGCGTGCTGTATTCGTCACCCGCGGCCTCGACGTCTCGTTGCTGCCCGCGACGACGACGGTGGAGCGGCCCCGTAACCCTGAGCACGGCGATTATGCCTCGACGATGGCCATGCAGCTCACCAAGAAGGTGGGTGTGCCGCCGCGTGAGCTGGCCGCGGCCCTCGCTGAGGAGTTGAGCAGCTTGCCCGGCATCAAGTCGGTGGAGATCGCGGGGCCGGGCTTCCTCAACATCCGGCTGGACGCGGCCGCCGCCGGGGTGCTGGCGCGGGACGTGGTGCTGGCGGGGAAGGAGTACGGCCGCACCGACCGTCTCGCCGGCCAGCGGATCAACCTCGAGTTCGTCTCCGCGAACCCCACGGGTCCCGTGCACATCGGCGGTGTCCGGTGGGCGGCGGTCGGTGACGCGTTGTCCCGTTTGCTGCGGGTCGCGGGCGCCGATGTCGGCACCGAGTACTACTTCAACGACGCCGGATCGCAGATCGACCGCTTCGCGCGTTCCCTGTACGCCGCGGCGAAGGGTGAGCCGGCGCCCGAGGACGGGTACGGCGGCGCGTACATCGCGGAGATCGCCACGGCGGTGCAGTCGACCGCGCCCGACGTGCTGAAGCTCGACGAGCCGGCGGCGCTGGAGGTGTTCCGGGTCGAGGGCGTGAAGCTGATGTTCGCCGAGATCCGGGCGTCGCTGGACGAGTTCGGCGTGCACTTCGACACGTACTTCAACGAGAAGGACCTGCACGACCGGGGTGAGCTGCAGGAGGCTCTCGACCGGCTGCGCGAGCAGGGGCACATCTTCGAGGCCGACGGCGCGACCTGGCTGCGGACGACCGAGTTCGGTGACGACAAGGACCGGGTGCTGCGCAAGTCGGACGGCGACTGGACCTATTTTGCCGCGGACTGCGCCTACTACCTGGACAAGCGCAAGCGTGGCTTCGACCGGGTCGTGATCATGCTGGGTGCGGATCACCACGGGTACATCGGCCGGATGAAGGCCATGTCGGCGTGTTTCGGCGACGACCCGGAGAAGAACCTCGAGATCCTGATCGGCCAGCTGGTCAGCCTGGTCCGCAACGGTGAGCCGCTGCGGATGAGCAAGCGCGCCGGCACGGTCATCACGCTGGAGGACTTCGTCGACGCCCTGGGTGTGGACGCCACCCGGTACGCCCTGGCGCGCTATTCGTCGGACTCGCCGATCGACATCGACATCGACCTGTGGACGCGGGCGAAGAGCGACAATCCTGTCTACTATGTCCAGTATGTCGCTGCTCGGACCGCCAGCGTCGCCCGTCAGGCGGCCGAGGTGGGACTGACCCGGGGCGAGCCGGACGCGTTCCGGCCGGAGCTGCTCGTGCACGAGAAGGAGAACGACCTCCTCAAGGCGCTGGGCGAATATCCGGCCGTGGTCGGCAGCGCCGCCGAGCTGCGGGAGCCCCACCGGGTGGCCCGCTACCTCGAGGACCTGGCCGGCGACTACCACCGGTTCTACGACAAGTGCCGGGTCACGCCGATGGGCGACGAGGAGATCACCGACCTGATGCGGGCGCGTCTGTGGCTGAACGACGCCACCCGAACGGTGATCGCGAACGGTTTGGCGCTACTGGGCGTCTCCGCGCCCGAGAGGATGTAGTCATGCGGGCACACGAGGCCGGGGCGCTGCACGGCGACCACGGCAACAGGGGGCCGGCCTGGCTGCGTACCCCCGAGGACGTCAACGGTCTGGTGCCGCAGCTGTGGCCGCGGACCGTGACCCGCGCGGACGCCGGGGCTCTGGAGATCGGGGGCGTGAGCGTCCTCGATCTGGCGGCAGAGTACGGCACCCCGGCCTACTTCCTCGACGAGGAGGATCTGCGGTCGCGCTGCCGCGACTTCGCCTCGGCCTTCGCCGGTGCGGACGTCTATTACGCGGGCAAGTCGTTCCTCTGCAAGGCCGTGGTGAAGGTCGTGAACGAGGAAGGACTCTTCCTCGACGTCTGCACCGGTGGCGAGCTGGCCGTCGCGCTGGCGGCGGGTTTCCCGGCCGAGCGGATGGGTTTCCACGGCAACAACAAGTCGCTGTCCGAGCTGACCCGGGCGCTGGACGCGGGTGTCGGCCGGATCATCCTGGACTCGTTCCAGGAGATCGACCGGCTGACCGCGCTGGCCACCGAGCGTGGGGTCCGGCCCAAGGTCCTGATCCGGGTCACCGTCGGTGTCGAGGCGCACACGCACGAGTTCATCGCGACGGCCCACGAGGACCAGAAGTTCGGCTTCTCGCTGGCCGGCGGGGCCGCGTTCGAGGCGGCGATCCGGGTGCTCGACGAGGGTGTGCTCGACCTGCACGGCCTGCACTCGCACATCGGCTCGCAGATCTTCGACACGTCCGGTTTTGAGGTTGCGACCCGGCGCGTGGTCGAGCTGCAGGCGCAGATCCGCGACGCCCGCGGGGTCGAGCTCGCCGAGCTGGACCTCGGTGGCGGCTTCGGCATCGCCTACACGACGCAGGACGACCCGTCGCCGGCCGCGGACCTGGCCAAGCGGATCAACAAGATCATCGCCAGCGAGTGCGACGCCTCGTCCCTGAAGATCCCCAAGCTCTCCATCGAGCCCGGCCGGGCCATCGTCGGTCCCTCTGTCTTCACTCTGTACGAGGTGGGCACGGTCAAGGACGTGGACGGCATCCGCACGTACGTGAGTGTCGACGGCGGCATGAGCGACAACATCCGTACCGCGCTCTACGACGCTTCGTACTCGGCGACATTGGCCGGTCGTAAGTCCGAGGCGCCCCCGCTGCTCGCCCGCGTCGTGGGAAAGCATTGTGAATCCGGGGACATTGTCGTGAAGGATGAATTCCTGCCCGCCGACGTGCAGCCCGGAGATCTTCTCGCCGTGCCCGGTACGGGTGCGTACTGCCGGAGCATGGCCAGCAATTACAACCACGTGCCCCGGCCGCCGGTGGTTGCCGTGCGTGACGGCGCGTCTCGCGTGATCGTCCGCCGGGAGACCGAAGATGATCTGCTCGCATTGGATGTGGGATGAGTTCTGAAAAGCCCGCGGTTCGGCTGGCTCTGCTCGGTTGCGGCACTGTCGGCAGTGAGGTCGTGCGGCTGCTGCACGAGCAGGCCGCTGACCTGACCGCCCGGATCGGCGCCCCTCTGGAGCTCGTCGGCATCGCCGTGCGCCGGCCCGGTCGCCAGCGGGGCACGATCGACCCCGCGCTCTTCACCACCGACGCGCTCGGCCTGGTCAAGCGGGACGACGTCGACGTGGTCATCGAGGTCGTCGGTGGCATCGAGCCGTCGCGCACCTGGCTGACCGAGGCGCTGCGGGCCGGCAAGAGTGTCGTCACGGCCAACAAGGCCCTGCTCGCCGAGGACGGCGCAACGCTGCACGACGCGGCCGCCGAGGGCGGTGCCGACCTCTACTACGAGGCCGCGGTCGCCGGGGCGATCCCGCTGCTCCGGCCGCTGCGCGAGTCGCTGCACGGTGACCGCGTCACCCGGGTCACCGGCATCGTGAACGGTACGACCAACTTCATCCTGTCGTCGATGGACGCGACCGGCGCCGGCTTCGGTGAGGCGCTCGACGAGGCCACCGAGCTCGGCTATGCGGAGGCCGACCCGACCGCCGACGTCGAGGGTTTCGACGCCGCCGCCAAGGCCGCCATCCTCGCCTCGCTGGCGTTCCACACCCGGGTCACCGCCGCGGACGTGTTCCGCGAGGGCATGACCGGTGTGACGGCGGCGGACATGGCCAGCGCCAAGGAGATGGGCTGCACGATCAAGCTCCTCTGCATCGCGCAGCGCGGCCCGGACTCGACCGGCAACGAGTCGGTCAGCGTCCGCGTCCACCCGGCGATGATCCCGCGCAGCCACCCGCTCGCCGGTGTCGGTGACGCGTTCAACGCGGTCTTCGTCGAGGCCGAGGCCGCGGGGCAGCTCATGTTCTACGGCCGGGGAGCCGGGGGTACGCCCACAGCGAGCGCAGTGCTCGGCGACATCGTGGCGGCCGCCCGCAACCGCATCTCGGGCACCCGCGCGCCCAGCGAGAGCTCGTACGCGCACCTGCCGATCCGGCCCATCGGTGAGTCGGTCACGCGCTATCACATCAGTCTCGACGTGGCGGATCGTCAGGGTGTGCTCGCCACCGTCGCCGGTGTCTTCGCCAAACACGAGGTGTCCATCGCAACCGTCCGGCAGTCCGGGCGGGAGGAGGACGCGACCCTCGTGATCGTGACCCACGGTGCGCCGGACGCCAACCTGGCGGCCACCGTGGAGGATTTGCGTTCGCTGGACATCGTGCGGTCGATCGCCAGCGTGTTGCGGGTCGAGGGCGGGGTGTAATCCCGCCAGGTGGACGTGCGTCCCGCTATTCGGTGGCGTGGGGCATCCTTGGACAGTCGTCGACGAAGGGGCAGGACCATGTGGCGGGGTTTGATCGAGGCATACCGGGACCGGCTGCCGGTCACCGAAGCCACCCCGGTGGTCACACTGCACGAGGGCAACACGCCCCTCGTGCCCGCTCCCGTGCTGTCGCAGCGGACGGGCGCCGACGTCTACCTGAAGGTCGAGGGCGCCAACCCCACCGGCTCCTTCAAGGACCGCGGCATGACGATGGCCGTGTCCAAGGCCGTCGAAGAGGGCTCGAAGGCGATCATCTGCGCGTCCACCGGTAACACGAGTGCCTCGGCTGCGGCGTACGCCGCCCGGGCCGGGATCACCTGCGCGGTGCTGGTCCCGCAAGGCAAGATCGCGCTGGGCAAGCTGGCGCAAGCGCTGGTCCACGGCGCAAAGTTGCTGCAGGTCAACGGCAACTTCGACGACTGTCTGGCGCTCGCCTCGAAACTGTCCCAGGACTTCCCGGTGTCCCTGGTCAACTCGGTCAACATCTTCCGCCTCCACGGCCAGAAAACCGCCGCGTTCGAGATCGTCGAGGCGCTGGGCACGGCACCCGACATCCACTGCCTCCCCGTCGGGAACGCCGGCAACATCTCCGCGTACTGGATGGGCTACCAGGAGGACCACGAAGCGGGCAACAGCAAGATCCTGCCCAAGATGTACGGCTTCCAGGCGTCCGGCGCCGCCCCGATCGTCAACGGCCAGGTGGTCCCGGAACCGTCGACCATCGCCACCGCGATCCGCATCGGCAACCCGGCCAGCTGGACCAAAGCGCTCGACGCCCGCGACAACTCCGGCGGCCTGATCTCCGCGGTGACCGACCGGGAGATCCTCTCCGCGTACAGGTTGCTGGCCCGTGAGGTCGGTGTTTTTGTCGAGCTCGGCAGCGCGGCGAGTGTCGCGGGTCTGCTCCAGCAGGCCGAGGCGGGAATGATCCCGGCGGGCAGCACGGTCGTCTGCACGGTGACCGGCCACGGCCTCAAGGACCCGGAGTGGGCGATCAGCACCGCGCCGTCGCCCACCACGATCCAGAACGACGTGCTGGCCGCGGCCCGCGCCCTCGACATGGCCTGAGTTCGGGCCTTCGACTGGCCTGGGTCCGGGAGGTTGGGCCTTGGCCGGTTTTTTGAAGGCCCAACTTCAATGATGTTGGGCTTGGGTCAGGCCGCTTGCCTTCGACATGGTCTGAGTCGGGGCCTTCGACTGGCCTGGGTCCGGGAGGTTGGGCCTTGGCCGGTTTTTTGAAGGCCCAACTTCAGTGATGTTGGGCCTTGGCTCAGGCTGCTTGTCCTGGACATGGCCTGGGTCGGGGCCTTCGACTGGCCTGGGTCCGGGAGGTTGGGCCTTGGCCGGCTTCTTGAAGGCCCAACCTCAGTGATGTTGGGCCTTGGCTCAGGCTGCTTGCCCTCGACATGGTCTGAGTCGCGGCTCTGGCGGCCTTGGTGGCTCGCGTGGCCTCGCGGCGCTTGCCGCCTTCGTGGCTCTTGCGGCATGAGCCCCGCGGTCAGGCCTGGGCTTTGTTCGCGGAGGCCTCGCAGCTTGTTGCTTCGGCGTCCTCGGCTGCCACGCGGACCATGGCCTGCAGGCCGTCGTGGACCGTGCGTAGTTCTTCGTCGGTGAGGCGGCCCAGTAGGCGGGCCTGCTTCTCGGCGCCCGCTGTGATGATCTTGCCGATCATGTCCTGGCCGTTGCCACTCAGGGTGATCCGGCGGACGCGGCGGTCGTGGGGATCCTCGGCCCGGGTCACCAGGTTGTTGGCGACCAGCCGGTCGACCATGCCGCTCATCGTGGCCAGGCTGACACCCAGCAGGCCGGCGAGCTCACGCCCCGACGTGTCACCCAGACGGTAGAGCACCAGCAGGATCTTGAGCTGGGGCATCGTCAGCTGTGACGAGAACAGCGGATCCGACCGGTCATGGGCAAACAGGTGCTGGAGACGTTCCTGCGCGCCCATAATGTCCGCGATGAGTCGTTCGTTGTCGGTCACCGGCACCTCCTGTGTTGCGTGCCGATGGCCGCTTGACGTCCGTCCTGTGACCGGACGGTATCAGCGACCCCCGGCGTAAAACCATTTGTTCGCGTCGGGCAAACTATATGCCTTGGCCGAACTTTCACGGGGGAGCAGATGTCGTTTCTGACCAGGCTCAGTCTCGCTAACCGGGGGCTCGTCGCCCTCATCGCGGTGGTGATCACCGGCTTCGGCATCTACACGGTGCCGTCCCTCAAGCAGCAGCTGCTGCCGTCGCTCGAGTTCCCCGGCGCGTTCATCGGGGTGGTCCTGCCGGGCGCGAGCCCGGAGATCATGGAAGAGCAGGTGACCAAGCCGATCGAGGACGCCGTCAAGGGCGCCGACGGCCTGGACACCATCACCTCGACGACCCGCGAGGGCTCGGCCACGATCCAGGTCCTCTTCGAGTTCGGCACCGACCTCGACAACGCCGTCAACCAGCTGACCACCTCGGTCAACCGGATCCAGCCGACGCTGCCCGACGACGTCGAGCCGACCATCTTCGCCGGCAGCACCGACGACATCCCGGCGATCATCCTCGCCGCGTCCGACGGCAAGAACGACCAGGCGGCGCTGGCCAACCGTCTCCAGCAGACGGTCGTCCCCGAGCTGAACGCGATCGAGGGCGTCCGCGAGGTCGCCGTCACCGGCACCCGTGACCAGCAGGTCGTGATCGTGCCCGACCGCGCCAAGCTGGGCGCCGCCGGTGTCGACCCCCGGTCGATCGCCACGCTCCTGCAGAACAACGGCATTTCCATCCCGGCCGGTGCGGTCACCGACGGGAGTCGTTCGCTCAGCGTCCAGGTCGGTACGCCGATCGCGACCGTCGACCAGCTCAAGGGGCTCTACCTCAACGGCAGCAAGGGCCCGGTGCGGCTCGACTCGGTCGCCTCGGTCACGCAGCAGCTCGCCGCGGCGACGTCGTTCACGCGTACCGATGGGGTCGAGAGCCTGGGCATCGCGGTCACCGCGTCGCCGGACGGCAACCCGGTCAACATCTCCCACGAGGTGCGCGACAAGCTCGCCGAGCTGGAGTCCGCTTCCGGTTCGACGCTCACCGTCATCACCGACCAGGCGCCGTTCGTCGAGCGTTCGATCGAGAGCCTGACGACCGAGGGTCTGCTCGGCCTGATCATGGCCGTGATCGTGATCCTGGTCTTCCTGCTGTCGGTCCGCTCGACCCTGGTCACCGCGGTGTCGATCCCGCTCTCCGTGGTCATCGCGCTGATCGCCCTCAAGCTCGGCGACTACTCGCTCAACCTGCTGACGCTCGGCGCACTGACGATCGCGGTCGGGCGGGTGGTCGATGACTCGATTGTCGTGCTCGAAAACATCAAACGGCATCTCGGGTACGGCGAAGCCAAGACCCACGCGATCACCGCCGGCGTCAAGGAGGTCGCCGGTGCGGTGACCGCCTCGACGCTGACGACCGTCGCCGTCTTCGCACCGATCGCCCTCGTCGGCGGTTTTGTCGGCCAGCTGTTCGCGCCGTTCGCCATCACGGTCACGGTCGCACTGATCGCGTCGCTGTTCGTGTCGCTGACCGTGGTGCCGGTGCTCGCGTACTGGTTCCTGAGCCCGGCCGCCGGTGGTTCCGAGTCCGAGGAGGTCCGCAAGGCCGCCGAGGAGAAGGAGCTCCGCAGCCCGCTGCAGCGTGCGTACCTGCCGATCATCCGCTGGGTCACCCGCAGCAAGGGCACCCGCTGGAGCACGGTCGCGATCGGCGTCGTGGTGCTGATCGGCACGCTCGGGCTGGCCAGCCGGCTCGAGACGAACTTCCTCGACGAGTCCGGCCAGGACACCATCACCGTCAGCCAGGACCTGCCCGTCGGCACCGACCTGGCCGCGACCAACGAGGCGGCCAAGAAGGTCGAGGCGATCCTCGCGACCCGCGGTGACGTCAAGAACTACCAGGTCACGGTGGGCAACGGGGACTTCAACCCGTTTGTCGGCTCGGGCGGTGCCAGCGGCGCCAGCTTCAACGTGGCGCTGAAGGACGACGTCGACGCGGCCGAGGTCTCCGACGAGCTGCGCGAGCAGTTCAAGGGCATGACCGACGTCGGTGAGGTCACCATCGGCAGCGACAGCGGCACCGGCTTCGACGGCAGCGCACTCGCCGTGGTCGTGCAGGCCGCCGACCAGACGGCGCTGGAGTCCGCGACCAAGCAGGTCCAGGACGCCATGGCCGGCACCAAGGACGTCACCGACGTGAGCAGCTCGCTCGCGGCGAGCGTTCCCCGCCTGGACGTCAAGGTGGACCGGGCCGCCGCCGCGGCCCGCGGCCTCACCGAGAGCGCGATCGGCCAGTCCGTCGCCGGGGCGTTCCGCGCGGCACCGGCCGGTCAGATCAGCATCGACGGCGTCAGCCAGAGTGTCGTCGTCACTCTGGGCGCACCGCCCAAGGACGCCGCTGCCCTGCGCAACCTTCCCCTGACGGCTCCGAACGGTCAGGTCGTCACGCTCGACTCGGTCGCCGACGTCAGTGAGGTCGACGGCCCCGAAGAGGTCACCCGGATCGACGGCAACCGCAGCGTCACGGTCAACGGCACCGCCACCGGCTCGAATCTGAGCAAGACGACCGCCGACCTGACGGCACGGCTCGACGACCTGCAGTTGCCGCCCGGCGCGTCGTACGAGATCGGCGGGGTGAGCCAGGATCAGGCGGACGCGTTCGCGGACCTCGGTCTGGCCGTGCTCGCGGCCATCGCGATCGTCTTCGTGATCATGGTGGCCACGTTCCGCAGCCTGCTCCAGCCGCTGCTGCTGCTCGTCTCCATCCCGTTCGCGGCCACCGGTGCGATCGCGCTGCTGCTCGCGACCGGAACCCCGCTCGGCGTACCGGCGTTGATCGGCGTACTGATGCTCGTCGGCATCGTGGTCACCAACGCGATCGTCCTCATGGACCTGATCAACCATTACCGCCAGGCGGGACTGGGCGTTCAGGAGGCGGTCATCGAGGGTGGCCGGCACCGGCTGCGCCCGATTCTCATGACGGCGATCGCGACCATCTTCGCGCTGCTGCCGATGGCCCTGGGCCTCACCGGCGAGGGCGGCTTCATCTCTCAGCCACTGGCCATTGTGGTCATCGGCGGTCTGGTGAGCTCGACGCTGCTGACGCTGGTCCTGGTGCCGACGCTCTACACGATGGCGGAGAACACCAAGCTCAAGGCCCGCACCCGCCGCGAACGCAAGCGGGCCCTGAAGGCGGTCGAATCCAGCGGAGCCGGTGGGGACGCGCCCAAGCACGCGGCCGACGAGCCGGAAGTGGTCGTCCCGGCCGACGACCCGACTCCGGCGTCCAGCGGCGGCGCGCACGAGGCGCCCGAGGGTGAGCCGGCCGGAAGCCCGGCCCGGTCCTCGGCCGATCCGCAGAGCGGTGCGCTGCGCGGATACACGGACCAGTTCGAGGTTCTGAAGATGCCGCGGCGCCCGGCAAACCCGCCGACCGCCTGACCCTGTTTGTTGCACAACCGCCGCGGCGGCCGGTCCGATCAGGGCCGGCCGCCGCTGCCGGTAGATTCCGGTACGTGGCGACTCCCTTCTCGGTCCTTACCCGCAACCGCGACTTCCGGCGCCTGTTCGCGGCCGAGCTAGTTGTCTTCGGCGCCGACTGGTTCGTGATGGTGCCGCTGCTGGTCCTGCTCCCGGAACTCACCGGCAGCGGCGTCTGGGGCGCGCTGGTGCTCGCCGCCGACACGGGGATCACCGCGCTGCTGCTCCCGTACACCGGAACCATCGCCGACCGCCTCGACCGCCGCACGATTTTGATCGTGTCGAACATCGCGGCGCTGCTCGCCACGCTGCTGCTCTTCACCGTCCGATCCGAGGCCACCGCACCGCTGGCCCTCGTGGCGATCGGCGCGGTCGCCGTGGCCAAGGCCTTTTACTCGCCGGCCGCATCCGCCGCCCTCCCGAACGTCGTCGACCCGGACGACCTCGCCGCGGCCAACTCGGTCGCCGGCTCCGCCTGGGGCACGATGACCATCGTCGGGGCGTCCCTCGGCGGCATCGTCAGCAGCGCCTTCGGCCCGTACGTGAGCTTCGCGGTCGCCGGCGTCAGCCTCTTCGCCGCCGCCGTCCTCACCACACTGATCCGCCGGCCACTGCAGGCACCCCGCGACCCGTCGGCCGTACCCGTCCGCGCCTGGTCCGCCCTGATCGAAGCCCTGCGCTACATCGGCGCGCGGCCCCGGATCCGCGCCCTGGTCACGGTGAAATCCGCAGTCGGCCTCGGCAACGGCGTCCTGACCGTGTTTCCCCTGCTGGCCGGCCTGTACGGCGTGGGCGCCCTGGGCGCCGGCCTGCTCTTCGCCGTCCGCGGCGCCGGCGCCCTGGTCGGCCCGCTCGTCATGCGCCCCGTCCTGAACCACCGCACCTGGCTCCTGCCCGGCCTCGCCCTGTCGATGAGCCTGTACGGCCTCGGCTACATCGGGGTCGCCTTCGCACCGTGGTTCCCGCTGGTGCTCGTGCTGGTCTTCGTGGCCCACTTCGCCGGCGGCACGAACTGGGTTTTGTCCAACTACGCCCTGCAGGGCGAAGTCCCGGACCGCCTGCGGGGCAGGGTCTTCGCCACCGACATGATGCTCGCCACCCTGGCCATCTCGGTGAGCCAGCTCGGCGCGGCCTTCTTCGTGGACCACGTCGACGAGCACGTGATCCTCGCGGCCTGCGGCCTGATCACTCTGCTGTACGCCATCGGCTGGCGCATCGCCACCCGCAACCTGTCGCTGGCCGACCCGGCATCACCGCCGGCACCGGAGGAACCGGCGCTGCCACCGGCCACACCCGCTCCGACCACCGACACCACCCGGGTCGACGACGCATCGGCCTCTGATGTGTCCGTCACGCAAGTAGAAAGCCCCAAGGACTGAGGCCACCAGGCCGGTGGTGGTCGGCGGTCGGCTGCCTGTGGCCGGAGGTGGGCGGCAGCGGCCGGCGATGGCCGAGGTAGCCGGCGGGCACCGGCCGGCGGTAAGCGGTGGCTGCTGGCCGTGGCGGTCTCGCGCGAAGCGTGGCCGAGGCGGCCCGCGGTGGGCGGCAGGGGGCGGCAGTAGGTAGTCGGCCGGGGTGGGGTCAAGGGGTCAGAGATTTCCGCCGGTCGAACGGGGGTCGTTGTTTTGGCCGGTGCCATCACCAGGGCCGGTGTTGCCTCCGGACGAAACTTCGGCGCCCGAACCGAATCCGCTGTCCGTGGCAACACCGTCGGGAGCTGCTCGGTCCGGAGCTGCCCATTCCGATGTGACTCCGGCTGGTGTGACTCCACCCGGAGCGACGCCTCCTGAAGGCATCCCGCTGCCAGGACCGGGACCGTCGTAGCCGCCAGGTGCTGAGTCGGAGTGGGCGTCCGCCGCTGCACCGGGATAACCACCCGGGGCGGCGCCGGAGAACGCGCCGGGTCCGGGTGCCGTGCCGCTGTAGCCGGCAGCTGCGGCGCCTGGATATCCGCCGACTCCCGGCGCAGCGCCGACTCCAGGTGCATCGCCGCCCGTAGGTGCAGCGCCGACAGGTGCATCGCCGCCAGCAAGTGCAGCGCCGGCAGGTGCGGCGCCGCCGGCAGGTGCAGCGCCGGGGTATGGGCCGGGCCCGGATGGGGTGCCGAAACCGGCAGGTGCGCCGCCGGGGTAACCGCCGAGTCCGGGATTCGAGCTGCCATAGCCGGCAGGTCCGGGGCCTGAGCCGCCGTAGCCGTCAGGCGCGGCGCCGGGGTAACCGCCAGGGCCCGAGCCGCCGTAGCCGTCAGGCGCAGCGCCGGGATAGCCGCCGGCACCCGAGCCGCCGCCGTAGCCGCCCGGAGCAGCCGCGCTGCCGGCGCCGGAGTTGCGGGTGGCGATCGCGGCGATGAGCAGGCCGACCCCGCCCGCCGAGACCACCGAGGTGATCAGCCCGATGATGCCGCTCACCACCCCGAAGCGGGTCGATGAGAAGTCGGCCGCGCGGATCATCCACGGGAAGGACACTGTCCAGAGCAGCTGGAAGATCGAGCCGAGCGCGAGCGCACCCAGCCCGAGCCGGGCCAGCAGGACGCTGCGGGGGTTGAGGCGATTTTTTCGGGTGGCGAGCACGACGAAGCCCGCGATCAGCACCGCCAGCAGCGGCAGGTGCCCGAGGGCGATGGAGAAGACGTACCCGATCGTCATGGTCGGCACCGTAACCGGTGGGTGCGACATTCCGGTGACGCGCGGTTGATGATCAACCCCTAGCATGGGCCGAATGGGCCTGACCTTCGTCTCCGAGCCGGTACGGGTGAGTACGCCGGCCACCAGCGCCAACCTCGGGCCGGGGTTCGACTCGCTGGGCCTCGCGCTCACGCTCTACGACGACCTGTCGGCGCGGGTGACCGGTGATTCGTTCACCGTGTCCGTGAGTGGTGAGGGTGCGGGGGAGCTGCCGGCCGACGAGTCGCATCTGGTTGTGCGGGCCATGCTCGCCACCTTCGATGAGCTGGGTGAACGTCCGAAGGGTGTGGCTGTCGAGTGCGTCAATCGCATCCCTCAGGCGCGCGGGCTGGGGTCGTCGTCGGCGGCCATCGTCGGCGGGGTTCAGCTGGCGCGGGCGCTGGTGCGGGAGCAGCTGAGTGACGAGGATGCCCTGCGGATCGCCGCGCGGCTCGAGGGGCATCCGGACAATGTCGCGCCGTGCCTGCTCGGGGGCTTCACCATTGCGTGGACGGAGGGCGCCGGGTCCCGGGCCGTACGCCTGGACGTTGCTGACGGCGTACAGGCGACGGTTTTTGTTCCGGAGGAACGGGGGCTGACCTCGACGGCGCGGGCGGCGCTGCCCAGTGCCGTGCCGCACGCAGACGCCGCGTTCAATGCGGGGCGGACGGCTCTGCTCGTGCACGCGCTGACCAGGGAGCCTGCGCTTCTGCTGGCGGCCACCGAGGACCGTTTGCACCAGGGTTACCGGGCCGAGGCGATGCCGGGGACGGCGTCGCTGGTGGCCTCGTTGCGTTCTGTCGGGGTTGCGGCAGTTGTCAGCGGTGCGGGTCCCACGGTGCTGGCTCTGACGCCTGTGCCAGGGGATTTCCATCCGGGTTCGGCCTGGCGCGCGGAGTCGTTGGGCGTGGATAGCACCGGTGCTCTTGTCAAAGGGAGTATGGTGGAACACGCCGAGCGGGGCCCTGTTGCCGCAGGTCGTCAGAGTTGACTACGCTCAAGACCTAGCAGCTTGAAGATCTGGCACAGCCGCGAAGCAAGCGATCTCTAGCGGTTCGGCGCGCACCCCCGAGATTCATGGCATTCTGCCGGTCTCAATCTTCTCCAGGCACACGCCGAGCAGCGGATCCTCAGATCGCTGCACTCGCCGAGACCTATCCGTCAATGTCCGACGGGTCGGGAAACCGTCGAGCTGCCGTGCTGCAAAACTCCCGCGCCGCAGGTGCGAAGCGGGTTCCGAGGGCACCCGGCCACCAGGCTGCAGACCCGGGTGGACTTGGCTTTTTCGACGGAAGGAATCCATTGAGCGACACCACCGACGTGACGTCGGGTGTTTCTGACGTCGCTGACGACGGCGCCACCACCGCGGCTGTCACCAAGCGTCGTCGTGGCGGCACCGGGCTGTCGGCGATGCTGCTGCCCGAGTTGCAGAGTCTCGCCGCGTCCCTCGGCATCTCCGGCACCGCGCGGATGCGCAAGGGCGAGCTCATCACCGCCATCTCGGAGCGTCAGAACGGCGGGGCTCCGGCCGCGCCCGCCAAGAGCACCCCCCGTACGCGCAGCACGAACGGCTCCGCCGCTGCTGCGGCAGTTGTCGAGCCCGTGACGGCTCCGCCGGTCGCCGCCCCCGTGGCGAAGGCCCCGCCGGCGCAGGCCGCTGCAGTGCAGGCCCCGGCTGTTCAGGCTTCCGCTGCCCAGCCCGAGGCTGCTCAGGCCCCGGCCGTCCAGGCTCAGGCTCCGGCTGCTCAGGCCCCTGTGGCCGAGGCCGCCCCGAGCGTCGCTGACCGGTCCGCGGCTCCCGCGACGACCGAGCAGCCCGCGACCGAGGGTGAGTCCGGCCGCCGCAGCCGCCGCGATCAGAACCGTGACAACGCTCCGGCCGACGGCCAGGGCGACGGCGAGCGCACCGAGCGGACCGATCGCGGTGACCGGCCCGAGCGTGGCGAGCGCAACCGGGACCGTCAGCGCAACCCGCGGTCCGAGGGCGGCGAGCGCAACGACCGGAACGATCGCGGGGATCGCCCCGATCGTGGCGAGCGCAACGACCGCGGCCCGCGCACCGAGAACGGCCCGCGGAACGACAACGGGCCCCGGAACGACAACGGTCCGCGGAACGACAACGCGCCCCGCAATGACAACGCGCCGCGCAACGACAACGGTCCGCGCAACGACAGCAACGACGACGAGGACGGCGACAACGGCGAGGGCGGTCGGCGCAGCCGGCGCAGCCGGTTCCGTGACCGCCGCCGTGGCCGCGACCGTGACGGCGAGGCCGGTGGCGGTGGTGGCCGCGACGGCGGCCGTGAGGGCGGGCGCGACAGTGGCCGCGACGGTGGCCGCGAGCCCCACGTCAACGACGACGACGTCCTCGTGCCGGTGGCAGGCATCCTCGACGTGCTGGACAACTACGCGTTCGTCCGCACGACGGGTTACCTCTCCGGCCCCAACGACGTCTACGTCTCGATGTCGCAGGTCAAGAAGCACGGGCTGCGCCGCGGTGACGCGGTCACCGGCGCCGTGCGGGCGGCCCCGCGCAACGAGGGCAGTGGCGACCAGCGCCGCGACAAGTACAACCCGCTGGTCCGGCTGGACACCATCAACGGCATGGAGCCCGAGGAGGCCCGCCGGCGTCCCGAGTTCTACAAGCTGACCCCGCTGTACCCGCAGGAGAGGCTGCGTCTCGAGACCGAGGCGCACATCCTCACCACGCGGGTCATCGACCTGGTCATGCCGCTCGGCAAGGGCCAGCGCGCCCTGATCGTCTCGCCGCCGAAGGCCGGTAAGACGATGGTGCTGCAGGCGATCGCCAACGCGATCACCCACAACAACCCCGAGTGCCACCTGATGGTCGTGCTTGTCGACGAGCGCCCCGAAGAGGTCACCGACATGCAGCGCTCGGTCAAGGGCGAGGTCATCGCGGCCACGTTCGACCGGCCGCCGCAGGACCACACCACGGTCGCCGAGCTGGCGATCGAGCGGGCCAAGCGCCTGGTCGAGCTGGGCCACGACGTGGTCGTGCTGCTCGACTCGGTGACGCGGCTCGGCCGGTCGTACAACCTGGCGGCTCCGGCCTCCGGCCGCATCATGTCCGGTGGTATCGATTCGACGGCGCTCTACCCGCCGAAGCGGTTCCTCGGTGCGGCGCGCAACATCGAGAACGGTGGTTCGCTCACCATTCTCGCGACGGCGCTGGTGGAGACCGGCTCGATGATGGACACGGTCATCTTCGAGGAGTTCAAGGGCACCGGCAACGCGGAGCTCAAGCTCGACCGGAAGATCGCGGACCGGCGTACGTTCCCGGCCATCGACATCCACCCGTCGGGTACGCGTAAGGAAGAGATCCTGCTCGGCAAGGAAGAGCTGGCGATCGTCCACAAGCTGCGCAAGGTGCTGAGCTCGCTGGAGTCCTCGGCCGCTCTGGACCTCCTGCTCGACCGGCTCAAGCAGTCCCGGACGAACATCGAGTTCCTGATGCAGATCGCCAAGTCCACGCCTGGCGAGTAAACGCCCGAAAACGGCATAAAGGGGCAGTCACCGCGAGGTGGCTGCCCCTTCGTCGCACAACATGTGCGTTTGTGCCCATATAGGGTCGTGCGAACCTCCCCTGGCACCTCAGCTCAACGTGGGGAGGACACCCGATGATCGTTCCTGGGTACCGGGACCATCCGACCGAGCGATGGGATCCGATCGCTCCGGTCGATCCGGGTGAGGCCGAGGACTTCCTCCGGCAGTGTTACGTCGAGAACCCGCGCCTCGGCCCCGTCGAACCCCGCCTGGCCATCGTGCGCGCGCAGATCGCGGCGACCGGCGGTTACGTGCACACCACGGAGGAGCTCTCGTACGGCGCGAAGATGGCGTGGCGCAACTCGAGCCGGTGCATCGGGCGGCTGTACTGGCGCAGCCTGATGGTGCTGGACCGCCGCCGCGCCCGCACCGCCGACGAGATCTTCTCGCTGCTCGTCCATCACCTGAACACCGCCGGTGGGACCGGTGCGATCCGCCCGGTGATCAGCATCTTCGCGCCGGCGCTGCCGGGTCAGCCGTACGCCAGGGTCTGGAACGAGCAACTCATCCGGTACGCGGGTTACCGCACCGAGGACGGCAGTTCCGTGGGCGACCCGCGCAACAAGGAGTTCACCGAGGCGCTGCAGGGTTTCGGCTGGCGGGGCAAGGGTGAGGCGTTCGACGTGCTGCCCCTGGCCATCGAGACACCCGCCGAGGGCGTACGCCTCTACGAGCTCCCCGAACGCGCCATCCACGAGGTCCCGCTGACACACCCGGAGTTCGGCTGGTTCGCCGAGCTGGGGCTGCGCTGGCACGCCGTACCGGCGATCTCGAACATGCGGCTGACCATCGGCGGTGTGCAGTACCCGCTGGCGCCGTTCAACGGCTGGTACATGGGTACGGAGATCGGCGCCCGTAATCTCGCCGACGAGGACCGGTACAACATGGTGCCGATCGTGGCGGCGCGGATGGGTCTGGACACCAGCCGCGAGTCGACGTTGTGGCGGGACCGGGCGCTGATCGAGCTGAACCGCGCGGTGCTGCACTCGTTCGAGCAGGCCGGCATGAAGATCACGGACCATCACACGGAGTCGCAGCGTTTCATCACGCATCTGCGCAACGAGGAGAAGGCGGGCCGCCGGGTGCCGGCGGACTGGACGTGGATCGTGCCGCCGGTGTCGGGCGGGATCACGCCGGTCTTCCACCGGTACTACGACGAACTGGACCTGCGCCCGAACTTCTACCTGGACCCGGAAGCCCAGTCACTGTCCAGATCCGGCTGCTCCTACACCGGCTAGGCGAACTCGTTCAGCGGGAAGTCGTCGCGGTGGCGCCAGGCCGCGTCGGTGCGGACGTGGCCGGCGCGTACCCACTTGAGGAGCCGGTGGGAGAACTCCTTGGCCGGGATGCGGCCGGCACTGCGGACCACAAAACCCTCGGAGGTCTCGAGGTCTCGTTGGCCGGCCCAGGCCGCCCGCGCCTCGGTGAGGCTGCCGCCGCGGTAGAGCACGGGGACCACCGGCAGCTCCAGCCGCTGAGCCCAGTCCACGGTGTCGTCCCAGCCCAGAAGGGTGTCGGTCTCGTCCCAGATCCCGAAGACGATGAAAACCCCGGGCAGATCGGTGTACGCGATGCTGCGGCGCGCCCACATCGACTCGCCGCACACCCGCCAGTCGTCCGGGATGCGGTAGGCCGTCATCGCCCACAGCGCCTTCGCCGGGCGGTCCCACGGCTGGGTGCCCGAGTCGAGGGACCGGGCGTACATCGCGTCACGGGTGAAGGTGAGGTTGCCGCCGTCGAGTTTTTCGGTGACGACCAGCTCACCGTCCAGCCAGGACAGATCCTGCTGGATGCGGTCGTCGCTGGTCGCGCCGGGCGAGTCGGGCAGGTGGAAAGTCCGCGGGTACTTTCCGCCCTGCCCGTCCATCAGAAGTCTCCCTCTGCCACCTGGAACACCGTCAGTCCCAGCGCGCGCCACATCTGCACGACCTGCATGCGGTCGTCGAAGACACCGATGACCCGCCAGCGGTCACGGATCTCCCGGTCGAAGATCTCCCGCTTCACGATCGCATCCTTGCGGGAGTCGCCCTCGGGCCGCATGAAGAGTCCTTCGTACGGCACATCGACGTAAAGGTCCAGCCAGGCCTCGGTCTCGGCCCGGCACACGGCGTCGCGCCCCGAGCAGAAGACGATCGCGTGCCCGGCCGCGTGCATCGCCCGGACCGCCGCGATCACCGCCGGGTTCGGCGCGTCCTCACCGACACGACCCCAGTCGTACGGGCTTCGGCCGTTCATCAGCGCGACCGTGCCGTCGATGTCCACGAGGACCACCGGCGGCAACTCCGGATCGGGGTCGTAGACGACACCAGGACCGCCCGTCTCCACGTACGGGATGGGCAGTGGGGTGTTCTTGCCCGCGAGGTAACGCTCGTGCATCCGCCGGATGCCCTCCTCGCCGACCCGCTCGTCACCGTCGCGCCCGGCATCGCGGCGCAGGCACTCCTCCAGCGGCACGTCGGTGAAGTCGTGCACCTCGAACGACGCCCGGAACCGCGCCGCCATCTCGGCCCACTCACGGACGGTCTTGGCCCGCAGGTTGGTATCGTCGACGATGACGTCGGCGTGCGCCCGCAGCAACGCCTCCACCGCGGCCCGCTGGGCGCGCGTCACCTGCCCCTCCGCCCACTGCGTGAAGAGCCGCTGCCCGTGCAGCATCAGCCGCAGGTCGTCACGGTTGACCCGGACGACACCCGGCTGGAGCTTGCGCGCGAACGTGGTCTTGCCGGAGGCGGGCAGGCCTCGCGTGATCAGCAGTCTGGTCATTCCTCACTCACCTCCGGTGCCCTGGGGCGTCAGATCGCCGGCCGGCCGCACGAGCTGCCACAGGCCGGGACGGTAGTCCTTGCCGTCGAGCCGCAGGAAGAGCGCCCCGCGGTGCTCGCTCCGCACGGCCTGACCCGCGAACTCGCGCCGGCCCCAGCCGTCCGGCAGCCCGGCCACGATCGTCGTGAACTCCGCCTCGACGGCCTTCGCCAGCGCTTCCACCTCGTCGGTCAGCTCGGTGGCGACACCGGTGACCCACGCGTGGAACTCGTCCGGCAGGGGTTCCGTCAGCGCGTCCAGGTCGCCGCCCGCGACGAGCACTTCCCAGACGGTACGGGCGGAGAGCCCCGTCACCAGCCGGTGCAGCCGCACGTACTCGGCGTACTTGATCTTCACGCGCTCGTCGGTGCCCGTGAAGTGAACGACGAGCCCCTCACGACCGTCGCGGGGCGGGGCGGCGAGCGCCTCGGCCAGCGTCGCGTAGGCGAACGAGTCGACGACCGGTCCCGGCCACTGCGGCACCGCCGCCGGTCCGAGCGTGCGGCCGGAGGCGATCTCGACCGCGCCGAGCAGGATCAGGTCGTCCAGGCCGCCGTAGTCGAGCACGATGCGGTTCTCCGGGTACACGATCTCGACCAGCACGGTCAGCCCGGCCGGCGGCTCGAAGTCCGCGTACCGGGTGCGCAGGATCTCGGTCGCGTGCCGGGCCTGGTCCGACGCGAACGAGCCGCGGGTGGCGACGGCCAGGTCGGCGCCGTCGCGGTAGATGATCCCGAGCGAACCGTCGGCCTTGTCGGTCACCGTGACCGCCGCGTCCGCGATCAGCTCCGGCGCGTGGCTCTCCGTGTGGTTGAAGAACTTCGGGAAGGGCCGCGCGAGCACGGTGTCACCGTCGGCGATCAGGCCGCGGCAGGCCAGGGTGACCGGCGTCCACGCCGCGGCGTACTGGCAGGCCTCGGTGTAGTTGTAGATCACGTAGGGCCGGCTGGGGTGACGCTGGATCCGGACGTGACCGATTTCGACCGCCGTGGCCAGTTCGACCGGGTCGAGGACGTCCGCGAGCAGCGTCATGACACCTTTCCTTCCGTACGGGAATGCGCTGAGGGCTGCTCACGTTATCGACCAAGGACACAGGAACGCCTCCTGATTTCTGATCAGGGCATGTGACATGGCAGACTGGTCCATCGGCCAGCAAAGGTTCCGGTTCACGCTCGAGTCGTCCGCCCTAGCGGGGCGGTTCGGTGCTGACGGCGACCCGGCGACCACATCATCGAGAGGGACCGAGAAACCATGAAGAGCGGTATCCACCCGGAGTACACCTCGACCGAGGTCATCTGCTCCTGCGGTAGCACGTTCACGACCCGTTCGACCGCCAAGGGCGGCGAGATCCGCGTCGAGACCTGCGCAGCCTGCCACCCGTTCTACACGGGCAAGCAGCGTGTGCTGGACACCGCGGGCCGGGTCGCCAAGTTCCAGGCCAAGTACGCCAAGGTCAACGCGGCCAAGAAGAAGTAGCTGCCTCGACGGCGCCCACCCCGGGATTCCGGGGTCGGGCGCCGTTCGTGTGTCTCGGCGCAACGACCAGCAAAGGCGGCAATTCATGAGCACCGACCGGTTGAGCATGCTGCTCGCGGAGTACGCGGACCTCGAGAAGCAGATGGAGGATCCCTCCATCCACTCCGACCAGGCCCTGGTTCGCCGTGTCGGCCGCCGTTTTGCGGAACTGGCGCCGCTCTACACCGCCAACGTCGAGCTCGAGGCGGCCCGCGCCGACCTGGCCGCGGCCAAGGAACTCGCCGCGGAGGACCCGTCCTTCGCCGGCGAGGTCGAGGCGGTCGCCGCCGCCCTCCAGCCCCTGGAGGAAAAGCTCGGCGAGATGCTGATCCCGCGGGACCCGCACGACGCCAAGGACGTGATCGTCGAGATCAAGGCCGGCGAGGGCGGCCAGGAGTCGGCGCTGTTCGCGGGCGACCTGCTGCGGATGTACACCCGGTACGCCGAGAAGCACGGCTGGATCGTCGAGATCATCGACTCCCAGGACTCCGACCTCGGCGGCGTCAAGGACGTGTCCGTGGCCGTGAAGACCAAGGGCGTACCCGAGGGTGGTCACGGGGTGTGGTCCCGCCTGAAGTGGGAGGGCGGTGTGCACCGGGTCCAGCGGGTGCCGGTCACCGAGTCCCAGGGCCGGATCCACACCAGCGCCGCCGGTGTCCTGGTGCTGCCCGAGGCCGAGGACGTCGACGTGCACATCGAGCCGGGCGACATCCGGGTCGACGTCTTCCGCTCGTCGGGCCCCGGCGGTCAGTCCGTCAACACCACGGACTCGGCCGTCCGCATCACCCACCTGCCCACCGGTACGGTCGTGAGCTGCCAGAACGAGAAGAGCCAGCTCCAGAACCGGGAGTCGGCCATGCGCATCCTGCGGTCGCGGCTGCTCGCCCTGGCGCAGGAGCAGGCCGACGCGGCCGCCTCCGACGCCCGCAAGCTCCAGGTGCGCACGGTGGACCGCTCCGAGCGCATCCGCACCTACAACTTCCCGCAGAACCGCATCAGCGACCACCGGATCGGCTACACCGCGTACAACCTGGACCTGGTGCTCGGCGGCGAGCTCGACGCGGTGCTGGACGCGCTCGGGGAGGCCGACCGGGCGGCCCGCCTGGCCGGTGGGACCGAGATCAGCCGACGTCCGTGACGACCAGGCGGCTGTCCGGGGTCGCGCACACGAGCAGGTCGTCCTCGCTCTGACAGCCGTAATCGAGGACCTGCGGGAGCGTGCCGCGCAGCAGTTCCTCACCGGTGTTCTCGTCGATCCGGCTGATCGACATCAGCCCGGGTGGCTCCTTGGTGCGACGCAGCAGGTAGGGCAGGTCGGTCGCGGTGGCGTTCCACACGGGGACGGCCGCGCCGAGGTCGGCCAGCCGCTTGCCCGTCGCACCGTCGACGAGGTGGTGGCGTGCCCCGGTCTCGTCGTCGTCGAGCAGCACCCGCCCGCCGGGCATCGGGAAGCCGTTGGCCGCCCCGGCGAGCCGCCACCGCACCTCCCCGGTGTCGCGGTCGTACCCGGCGGTGTCGTCCGGGCCGTTGACGCAGAGCACCGGCCCGCAGCCGTAGACACCACCGGACGACGGGCGTTCGACCTCCCACAGCCTGCCCAGCGTCTCGGTGTCGTACGCCGTGACCGCGGTCCGCTCCCGCATGCTGCGATCGATGTAGAGGCGATGGCCGTCGATGCTCAGCGACGTGAACTCGTTGTCGGCGGTGGACTGCCGGACCCACGGGACGGTGCCGCCGGCGACCAGCCGGCCGTCGGACAGGTCGAACACCTCGATGCGGCCGTCGGGCGCCGCCGCGACCAGCCGGTCGGAGCTGTCGTGGTTCATCCAGTCGGTCGCCCAGGTCTCCAGGCCCGCCGCCGGGCGTGACCAGACGGTGGCGCCGTCGCTGACCCGGACCACCTGGAACGTGCGGGCCTTGCTGCCCTCCGCGTTCCACTCGGTCAGCAGGGCACGGCCGCTCACCGCCACCGAGAACTCGCCGGTGCGGCGCCAGAGGACCCGCCCGGTGGCGGTGTCCAGGGCCACGGTCTCCCGGCTGAACTCGCGCGACACCTCGGAGCCGTCCACGTCCTGGTACCGCGTGGTCGTGAACCCGGCCGGCATCAGCAGCACCCCGGATCGGGCCCAGCCCATCCACGTCGTGTCCGTGACACCCTGCGTCGACCACCGCCGGGCGCCGGTCCGGGAGTCGTACGCCGTGATGCGGCTCCCGTCCGGCTGCGACAGCACGTAGACGTTGCCGGCGTCCAGCATGAACGTGTCGGCGCCCTCGGTGTACGGGATGCTCCAGAGCTGCGGGAGTCCTTTCGGATCGGGCCGCGCCGAGCCGGTGACCGTCAGGACGCTGAAGAGGGCGACGACCGCGACGAGGGCCCGCCGGACGTCACGCCGGCCGAGCGGGCGCCGCTCGTGATCGGACAGCGGCTGATCCCCGCCATCCGTCACGAGCCCCAGCTCGATGACGGTCATACCGCGAGCCTAGGGGTTTCCAACGCTGGTCAGGCGGGGGTGCGGTTGGAGGCTGCGGCGGCCAGGGCGGCGCTGAGACTGCGGCCGTTGGTGCCGACCTCGGACCAGCCCGCGGCCAGGCCGATCGGGGTGCCGGGGACGAGCACCTGCCAGTTCTCACCGGCGGCCGCCGCGCTGATCCGCCGGGAGACCTCGGCCGCCTGGGTCGGGCCCGCGCCCGGCAGCACCACCACGAACTCGTCACCGGCAAAACGGGCCACGAAGTCGCCGCGGCGCATGACCCTGTTGAGCACACCGGCGATGCGCTGGAGCACCAGGTCACCGCAGTGCCGGCCGTGCCGTGCGTTGACCGCGGTGAAGCCGATCAGGTCGCAGACGCCGATCGCCGCACGTTCGCCGCGGGCCAGCATCGCCGCGACGTACCGCTCGAGCTGCCGGCGGTTGGGCAGGCCGGTGAGCGGGTCGGTGAGGGTCTCGTCGCCGTAGCGGCCGACGTCGCGCTGCGTCTCCTGGGCGTCCAGCCGGGCGGCGACACCGTCGAGGTAACCGTCGCGGAGCCGGTCGATGCGCTGGGCGGCCAGCCGGAACGCGTGCCGGTCGGCGGTGTGCGCCGCCTCGTGGTTGCCCGCCGAGGCGTAACAGATGCTGCGCAGGCGGGCCGGCTCGGCGGGCCCGAGGATCTCGGGGGAGACCGGGACGGCGTCGAGCCGGCGCAGGGCGTCGGCGGGGCGGTCGGCGGCGATGTCCAGGCAGACCGTGCCGAGGTGCCGCAGATCGCGGGAGCGGACGCTGTCACCACCACCGGTCAGCAGCCCGGCCACGTCGGCCTCCGTCGACTCGCCCAGGGCGGCCCGGCGGGCCAGGGCATAGCCGTAGACGGGCCGGCTGCTCGGCCGCAGCCGCACGTCGGCGCCGCTGGCGACATAGCGGGTCAGCTCGGCGTCGATGTCGCGCAGCACCCGCAGACAGCCGTCGGTGTCACCCTGGTGGTCCAGCGACACGGCGTTGCGCAGGCGGATGCCCGGTGCGGCGAAGACCTCGCTCGCCATGCCCGCGGCCGCACCGACCTGCCGGGCCTGCTCGATCGCCGTCAGCGCATGGCCGTGAAAACCGAGATAGCTGTACGCCATGGCGAGGTCGTGCCAGCCCCAGGCGGTCTCGGAGTCACCGTCCGGCACCGCCGCCAGCGCACGGGACGCCTGCACGAGGTGCGTGACACCGCGGTCGAGGGCACTCTGCAGATGGGCGCCGAGGGCGGCGAACGCGTGCATCTGACCGCGCAGGTACGGGTCGGAGGTCTCCCGGACGGCGTTGCTGGCCAGCGTCATCGCGGTCGCGAACTCGGCGGCCCGGCCCAGGTTGATGAGCGCACCGAACCGCTGGACCAGTGCGTACGCCCGGGTCAGCGGGTCGGCGGTGGTGGCGAGCACCTTGTCGAGGATCGCGAGCGCCTCGGCGGACCGGCCGACCTGCTGGAAATTGCCGGCGTCACGCAGCTCGTCGACGGAGTCCGGGAGCTGATCCAGCCACGTCATGGTGCCGCCACGGCCATCCAGGCCCCTCCTGCCGACGCCGTTCATCGATGGGTGACCCGGCCGGTCACCGTCGAGAGACGACGTTCCATGATTATGCCGTGACGCCGACGCACGAACACCCCTCGGAGGGGACGGAACGGACGCGGTTGGCGCCTGTGCTGGCCCGGGCCACCGCACGGCTGGCCGAGGCGGGTGTCGCATCACCGCGTGTCGATGCCGAGTTGCTCGCCGCGCACGCTCTCGGCGTCGGTCGCGGGCGCCTGCTGCTCATCGACACTCTGCGCGGCACTGAGCTGCGTCGATTCGACGAACTCGTCGCCGAACGGGCCCGGCGGATCCCGTTGCAGCACCTGCTGGGCACGGCCGCGTTCCGGCATCTGGAGCTCGCGGTCGGCGACGGTGTTTTTGTGCCGCGGCCCGAGACCGAGCTGCTGGCCGGCTGGGGGATCGAGCACACCGTGCCCGGCGCGACCGTGGTCGACCTGTGCAGCGGTACGGGTGCGATCGCGCTCTCGGTGGCTGACGAGGCCGAGCCGGCGCGGGTCCTCGCCGTCGAGCGTTCGGCCGCGGCCCTGGCCTACCTGCGCCGGAACGCGGCGGATTTCCCGGCGGTGCAGGTCGTCCAGGGGGACGTCACCGACCTCGGGCTGCTCGCGGAGTGCCGGGGTGAGGTCGACGTGCTGCTCTGCAACCCGCCGTACGTGCCGGACGGGACCGTCGTGCCCGCGGAGGTCGCCGAGCACGACCCGGCGGAGGCCGTCTTCGGCGGCGCCGACGGCCTGGTCGTGATCCGGCCGGTCATCGCCCTGGCGGCGGCCCTGTTGCGGCCGGGCGGCGTGGTCGGGATCGAGCACGACGACGTGCACGCGTCGGCGGTGCCGGACCTGCTGCGCTCGGACGGCCGCTTCATCGACGTGACGGCCCATCGGGACTTCTCGGACCGTCCACGTTTTGCGACGGCCCGCCGCGTGTAGGGCAGGTCACCCGGGCCATGGCAGACTGCATCTCGTGATGCTCTATGACTGCCGCGCCGTGGCCGAACGCGATCGCGGCATCGCCGCGGCCGTCGAGGCGGTCAAGAGCGGTGAGCTCGTCGTCCTGCCCACCGACACCGTCTACGGCGTCGGCGCGGACGCGTTCACCCCGCACGCCGTCAACTCCCTGCAGAACGCTCGCGGCGCGGACCGCCGGGTGCCGCCACCGGTGCTGGTCGGCTCGCGCCACACCCTGGACGGCCTGGTCTACTCGCTGCCCAAGGCCGCCCGGGAGCTGGCCGACGCGTTCTGGCCGGGTGCCCTGACGATCCTGGTCGAGCACTCACCCAGCCTGCAGTGGGACCTGGGCGACACCGGCGGGGTCGTCGCGGTGCGGATGCCGCTGCACCCGGTGGCGCTGGAGGTGCTGCGGGAGGTCGGCCCGATGGCGGTGACCACGGCCAACAAGATCGGTCAGCCCTCGCCCGGCACCGCCGAGGAGGCCCGCGACCAGCTCGAGTACGCCGTCCGGATCTACCTCGAGGCGGGACAGGCCGCCGACCCGGCGCCGTCCACGATCATCGATGTCACCGGGGACGTCCCGCGGGTGCTGCGTGACGGGGCGATCCCGTTCGAGAAGCTGCGTGACGTCGTGCCCGACATCCTGGCCGCGGGAGCGTGACGATGCCGTTCACCGTGCTCCACGTGTGCATGGGCAACATCTGCCGGTCCCCGATGGCCGAGCGGCTGCTCGTGCTCGCCGCCGCGCAGCGCCTGGGCAAGATCGACCCCGAGGCGAAGCTCGACGAGCTGCTCGCCAGCGCCAGCGCCGGTACGGGCGGCTGGCACGAGGGCGAGGAGATGAACCCGCCCGCGGCCCGGCAGATCACCGTGCGCGGCGGCAGCACCGACGGCTTCGCGGCCCGCAAGCTGACGATCGCGCAGCTCGAGGGGGCCGATCTCATCCTCACCGCGACCGCCGACCAGAGCGATTACGTCCACGCGCTGGTGCCCGGCTCGGACGCCCGCACGTTTGTGCTCGGTCACCTCGGCCGGCTGCTGCGGGAGCTGGACCTCTCGGCCCTGCCGCCGGTCGGCGCCGGTCCGGAGTCCTTCGCCGCGCGGGCCACCGCCCTGGTGGCGGCCGCTCACGCGCACCGCGGCGACGACGAGCCGCTGCCCGGTGACGACCTCGACGACCCGTGGGGTCGCGGCGACCAGACGTTCCAGCGCATCGCCGACGACATCGACGAGTCCGTGTACGCGCTGGTCGACGCCCTGTGGCCGGGAGCTCCGAGGCCCGCGTGAGCATCGTCGCGCCGGACGCCGACGGCCTGCGCCGGGCGGTGGACCTCCTGCACCAGGACTGCGTGGTCGCCTTCCCGACCGAGACCGTGTACGGCCTCGGTGCACACGCCTTCTCGCCGAAGGCCGTCGCCGAGGTCTACCGCCTGAAGAACCGCCCGTCGTGGAACCCGTTGATCGTGCACGTCTCCGGTGTGGTGGCCGCCCGGGCGCTGGCCGAGGAGTGGCCCGATCTGGCCAACGACCTGGCGGCGCAGTTCTGGCCGGGTCCGCTGACCCTGGTCGTGAAGCGCGCGGGCCACCTGGCCGGCGTCGGGGCCGAGACCGGCACGATCGCGATCCGGGTCCCCGCGCACGACGTCGCGCTGAAGCTGCTGGACGCCTCCGGGCTGCCGCTGGCCGCGCCGAGCGCCAACCGGTCCGAGGGCATCTCGCCGACGACGGCCGAGCACGTGCTGCGGAGCCTGCCCGACGTCCCGCTCGTGCTCGACGGCGGTCCGGCGTCGTGGGGCATCGAGTCCACGGTGGTCGACCTGACGGGGGAGACACCCAAACTGCTGCGCCCCGGCGCGCTCGGCCTGCGGGCACTGCGCGAGATCACGGGGACGATCGCCCTGCCGGACGAGGTCACGGACGGCGCGGCGCGGTCCTCACCGGGCATGAGCCGGCGGCACTACGCACCGAAGGCGACCGTCATCCTGGCCAAGGACGTGAGCGAGGTCGAGCACCAGGGCCTGGCCGGTCCGGTGGCCGTGCTCAGTTACGAGAGCGTCGAGGACTTCGCCGACGGCCTCGTCGCCGAGGTGCTCAGCGTGGATCCGCGGGAGTATGCGGCCGACCTCTACGCCGCGCTGCACCGCCTCGACGACGCCGGCGTGGCCACGATCATCGTGCAGGCCCCGCCGGAGTCGGAGGAGTGGCTGGCTGTGCGGGACCGGCTGCGCCGGGCGGCAGCGTCGTAGCGCCCTTGGCGATGTTCCGGGCCATGCCGCTGAAGATGATCCCGTGGAACGGCACGACGCTCGCCCAGTACGCGTGCCCGGCGAGTCCGCGCGGCACGAAGATGGCCCGCTGGCGGTAGACGCTCGTCCCGTCCGGGCCCGGTTCGGCGGACATCTCCAGCCAGGCGCGGCCCGGCACCTTCATCTCGGCGCGCAGCCGCAGCAGCTCGCCGGGCTTGATCTCCTCGACGCGCCACCAGTCCAGCGCCTCGCCGACGAAGAGGTGGTTGCGGTCGCGCCGGCCACGCCGCAGGCCGACACCACCGACCAGGCGGTCCAGCCAGCCGCGGACGGACCACGCGAGCGGGAACGAGTACCAGCCGTTCTCCCCGCCGACACCCTCGATGACCCGCCAGAGGGCCCGGGGCGGCGCGTCGACCACACGGCGGCGTTCGTCGACGTAGATGCTGCCGCCGGACCAGTCCGGGTCGCTGGGCAGGGGTTCCGCCGCGGCGTCCCGGCCGACGGCGGTGGACCACCGGGTCTCCACGTTCGCGTCCCGCACCTTGCCGAGGGCGAGGCGGACGGACTCGTCGAAGCCGAGCAGGCCTTCGTCGGGGATGTACCGGGCGATGTCGTGCTCGTGCGCGAAGGCCTCGTGGATCAGGCTGCCGACCAGGGGACGGGCGATGGCGTTCGGCACCGGGGTGACAGCGCCGACCCAGTGCGCGGAGAGCCAGGGACTCAGCGGGCGCAGCGGCATGATGACCCGGCGGCGCAGGCCCGCGACACGGGCGTACCGGCGCATCATTTCCAGGTAGGTCAGGACGTCCGTGCCACCGATGTCAAAACCGCGGTTGACGTCCGCGGGCAGCTCGGCGCTCCTGATCAGGTACCGCAGCACGTCGCGGACGGCGATGGGCTGGATCCGGTTGCGGACCCAGCGCGGGGTGATCATGACGGGCAGGCGCTCGGTCAGGTAGCGGAGCATCTCGAACGATGCCGAACCCGAGCCGATGATCACCGGTGCCCGCAGCACCGCCGTGGGTACGCCGCTGTCCAGCAGGATCTTCGCGACCTCGGCCCGGGACCGCAGGTGGGCCGAGGGGTGTTCGTCGGCGGGCGGTTCGGGGCCGCCGAGGTAGATGATCCGTTTGACCCCGGCCGCCTTGGCCGCGGTCGCGAAGTTGCGGGCCGCCTCCCGGTCGATGCGCTCGAAGTCGCGGTGACCGAGCGAGTGCATGAGGAAGTACGCCACGTCGACGCCCTCGAAGGCGGCCGGGAGCGTGCTCGGATCGGACAAATCGCCCTCGACCACCTCGACCTGCCCGGCCCACGGCACGTCGCGCAGGCGTGCGGCACTGCGGGAGAGGCAGCGGACGGCGTGGCCGGCCTCGAGCAGCCGCGGTGCCAGACGGCCGCCGATGTAGCCGGTGGCGCCGGTGACGAGTGAACGCATAACACCACTGTGCCCGCAGGCAGAGCCTCACAAGCCATATGCTCGAATCCGGCAGCGTCGCCGACGTGAGGGAGCGCGCCATGGAGACTTTCTGGGGTCCCGACTTCGGCGCGCTCGAACGCGAGGATCCGGAGATCGCGGAAGTGGTCCTCGGCGAGCTGGACCGCCAGCGCGGCGGCCTGCAGCTCATCGCCAGCGAAAACTTCACCTCACCCGCGGTGCTGGCCGCGCTCGGCTCCACGCTGACCAACAAGTACGCCGAGGGTTACCCCGGCCGGCGCTACTACGGGGGCTGCGCCGAAGTCGACCGGGCCGAGGAGCTGGCGATCGACCGCGCCAAGGAGCTGTTCGGCGCCGACCACGCGAACGTCCAGCCGCACTCCGGCTCGGCGGCCAACATGGCGGCGTACGCGGCGCTGATCCAGCCCGGCGACACCGTGCTGGCCATGGACCTGCCGCACGGCGGTCACCTCACGCACGGCAGCCGGGTCAACTTCTCCGGCAAGTGGTTCCACCCGGTCGGTTACACCGTGCGCCGCGACACCGAGCTCATCGATTACGACGAGGTCCGCGACCTGGCCCTCGCCCACCGCCCCAAGCTGATCGTCTGCGGCGCGACCGCGTACCCCCGGCTCATCGACTTCAAGGTGTTCCGGGACATCGCCGACGAGGTCGGTGCGTATCTGATGGTCGACGCCGCGCACTTCATCGGGCTGGTCGCCGGCCGCGCTGCCCCGTCGCCCGTAGCGCATGCCGATGTCGTGTGCTGCACCACCCACAAGGTGCTGCGCGGCCCGCGGGGCGGCATGATCCTGTGCCGTGAGGAGCTTGCCGCACGCATCGACAAGGCCGTCTTCCCGTTCACGCAGGGCGGCCCGATGATGCACACCATCGCCGCGAAGGCCGTCGCCCTGCGCGAGGCGGCACTGCCCGACTTCCAGTCCTACGCCCACCAGGTCGTCAAGAACAGTCAGGCGCTGGCTGCCGGGCTGGCCTCGGAGGGCATGCGTCCCGTCTCCGGCGGCACCGACACCCACCTGGCCCTGCTCGACCTGCGCGACACCGGGGTCAGCGGCCGTGACGCCGAGGCCCGCTGCGAGCGTGCGCACATCAACCTCAACAAGAACGCCATCCCGTACGACCCGGAGAAGCCGATGACGGCCTCGGGCATCCGGGTGGGCTCGCCCGCGGTGACGACCCAGGGCATGCGCGAGGGCGAGATGCGCCAGATCGCCGGTCTGATCGCCGCCGCGACGCGCGCCGACCCGGCCTCGGTCACGGGCGCAGCCGCCCTGCGCGACGTCGCCGACGAGGTCTCGGCGCTCGCTCGGCGCTTTCCCGCGTACGCGCAGGTGGGAGTGCCCGCGTGAAGAAGAACGCCGCTGATCAGGTCATCCCCGCCCAGCCGCTGCCCGAGGACAAGCTGGAGGACGACACGCCGCTGCCCGATCTGCCGCCGCTGCCGGCGGATCCGCGCTGGCGTATCGAGCATCTGCCGTTCCTGACCGCGTTCTCGATCGCTCTGATGATCTGCGCGGCGTCCGTGGGCTTTTTTGCCGACGGCGGGCCGGCGGCGGTGGGTGCCGCGGCCGGCGTCGCGATCGTCACGGTCAGCTTCACCATGTCGACGCTCGTGCTGGCGTGGGCGGACACCGTCCGGCCGGCACTCCTGATGCCCCTGGGGCTCATGACGTACGTGGTGAAGTACTCATTGCTCGGCGTGATCCTGGCGTTTGTGATCTCCTCGGAGTGGCCGGGCCGGCTCGCGATGGGCTGGGGTGTTGTCGCGGGTGTGCTCGGCTGGACGGCTGTGCAGATCTGGTGGGTTGCTCGCACGAGCCTCTCAAAGTGATCTTCAGCACCCGAGTTTCGACTGGTCAGTGCCCCTTTGAAAGGCCTCTGTCCACGATCCGGTGACTGTCGCACGCCGAAGTTGTCCGGTTCTGGCGGAGGGGGAGTAGCGTGAGGCCGAGTTGCGAGACCCCTGACGCCTGGACAACTGCGGTTGTGCGGGGGGTCCCGCTTAGCTTCGTGTTTCCTGCTGATATCGTTCGGGCCGTCATGACCGGTCAAAAACCTCCCAGCAACCCCCACGGCGACGACGGTCAGAATCCGCCCGACACGGGCATGGGAATGACGGCGGTCAGCTATCTCCTCGGGGGCATGTTGGTCTGGGGTGGGATCGGCTGGTTGGTCGACCACTACGTCGGGACCAAGGGCATTTTCGCCGGCATCGGCGCTGTCGTTGGCATCGCCGGCGGTGTCTACCTCATCGTGCGCCGTCTCGGCGCCTGACAGGAAAGGGCTACGGTGATCGGTCAGTCGACGGTCCTCGCAGCGGAGTTCCCGCCCAGTGTCGAGGACTTCTACCTGCCCAGCATCCTGCCGTGGGGCGCTCACGACTCGTACTGGTTCACCAAGATCACGTTGTTGGTCTGGGTGGCAGTCGCCCTGATCATCATCTATTTCCTGGTGTCCTACCGGAAGCCGCAGCTGGTTCCGACGAAGAAGCAGTGGCTCGCCGAGAGCCTCTACGGATTCGTGCGGAACAACATCTCGGTCGAGATGATCGGGCCGCGAGGCGTTGCTTTCGCGCCCTACCTCACGACGCTCTTCTGCTTCATCCTCGTGATGAACTTCTTCAGCATCGTGCCGCTGATCCAGATCTCGCCGAACTCGCACATCGCGTTCCCGGCGATTCTCGCGGTCATCAGCTATGTGATGTTCATCTATGTCGGCATCCGGCACCACGGCAGCTTCTTCAAGTACATGAAGTCGGCGCTCATCCCGCCGGCGCCGTGGTTCATCCTGCCGCTGCTGATCCCGATCGAGTTCTTCTCGAACTTCCTGGTCCGCCCGTTCTCCCTGGCGGTCCGGCTTTTCGCCAACATGTTCGCCGGGCACATGCTGCTGCTGGTCTTCACTCTCGGCGGCTTTGCAATGATCAGTGCGAACGTCTGGTTCGCGCCGTTCTCCATCGTCTCGTGGATCATGACGATCGCGCTGACGTTCCTGGAGTTCCTGGTCATCTGCCTCCAGGCCTACGTGTTCACGGTGCTGACCGCCAGCTACGTCCAGGGCGCGCTCGCCGACGAGCACTGAGCTACTTGCGTAACACCCCGTTGTCGTCCCGCGTGATAGTCACGCGAGATTCCAGGAGGAAAAGGTAATGGAGCTTTTTGCCGCCGTTGAGGGCAGCACCGCCGCGATCGGCTACGGCCTCGCCGCGATCGGCCCCGGTATCGGTGTCGGTCTGGTCTTCTCGGCTTACATCCAGTCGACCGCCCGCCAGCCGGAGTCGTCGCGTCTGACCCTCCCGTACGTCTGGATCGGCTTCGCCGTCATCGAGGCGCTGGCCCTGCTGGGCATCGCTTTCGGCTTCATCTGGGCCGGCTAGTAAGCCCTTCAGCCTCGATGGGAGGTCGTCATGCTCAGGTATCTGGCCGCTGAGGCCGGTGAGTCAGCCCACAATCCGATCATTCCTGTCTGGCAGGAGATCGTCGTCGGCACCGTTGCTTTTGCGGTGCTCTGCTTCGTGCTGATGAAGTTCGTCTTCCCCATGATGGAGAAGACGTTCGCGGCGCGGGTCGACGCGATCGAGGGTGGGATCAAGCGTGCCGAGGCCGCTCAGGCCGAGGCCAACGAGCTGCTCGAGCAGTACCGCGCGCAGCTGTCGGAGGCTCGCACGGAGGCCGCGCGCATCCGTGACGAGGCGCGTGCCGACGCGGAGGGCATCCGTCAGGACGTCCTCGCCAAGGCCCGCGAGGAGTCCGACCGCATCATCGCGGCCGGTCGCGACCAGCTCGCCACTCAGCGCGAGAGCATCGTCCGTGAACTGCGTGCCGATCTCGGCACGCTGGCCGTGGACCTTGCCTCCAAGATCGTCGGCGAGTCTCTCGCCGACGAGGCGCGCAGCCGGGGCACCGTCGACCGGTTCATCACCGAGCTCGGCGCCGGCACGGGTAACGGGCGGCGCTGATGGCGTCCGTCAACCGGGAGTCGTACGCGGCCGCCGCGGAGAAGCTGACCGCGGCCACGCAGCAGGCAACCGCCGCGCAGCTCGCCACGACCGCCGACGAGTTCCTGTCGGTGGCGCGGCTGCTGCGCGGCGAGCCGCGCCTGCGGCGTGCGCTGACCGACCCGTCGCGCAGCGGTGGCGACCGGGCCGAGCTGGTCCGCTCGATCCTGGCCGGCAAGCTCGGCGACACCACCGTGGACACGCTCGCGACCCTGGTGTCCGGGCGTTTCTCCCGGCCGTCCGAGCTGCTGGACGCGTCGGAGCGGCTCGGGGTCGACACGGTCCTGTCGTCGGCCGACAAGGCCGGGACGCTCGCCGAGGTCGAGGACGAGCTGTTCCGCTTCGGTCAGATCGTCTCGGGCAACGCCGAGCTCGCCGTCACGCTCAGTGACCCGAGCGCACCGGCCGAGCAGCGGGTTAAGCTTGCTCAGGACCTGCTGAAAGGCAAGGCCCAGGCGGCGACGATCCAGCTCATCGCGGTGGCGCTCGAGGGTTTCGGCGGGCGCAGCTTCGAGTCCTCGCTGAGCCGGCTGGTCGAGCTGACCGCCGCGAAGCGGGACCGCGAGGTCGCCTACGTAACGGTCGCCAAGCTGCTCGGTGAGGCCGAGGAGCAGGCGCTCGCCGCCAAGTTGTCCGACATCTACGGTCGGCAGGTCTCGCTGAAGGTCGATGTGGATCCGAGCATCGTCGGTGGCGTCAGCGTCCGTGTCGGCTCCGACCTCTACGACGGCACGATCCTGCGGCGACTCAACGAAGCCCGGCAGGCGTTCGCTAAATAGTTTCTTCCCCTCGGTGACGGCGACGTCCCGAGCACGCCCTCGGCGGCGGCGACGCCCCGAGCCGACTAGAGAAGGCAGAGGATGGCCGAGCTGACCATCTCCTCGGACGAGATCCGGGGGGCGCTAGAGCGCTACGTCTCGTCCTACACGCCCGAGGTCTCCCGCGAGGAGGTCGGCATCGTCTCCGATGCGGGCGACGGGATCGCGCACGTCGAGGGCCTGCCCTCGGCGATGGCGAACGAACTTCTGGAATTCGAGGACGGCACGCTGGGTGTCGCCCTGAACCTCGACGTCCGCGAGATCGGCGCCGTGGTCCTGGGCGACTACACCGGCATCGAGGAAGGCCAGCGCGTCAAGCGCACCGGTCGTGTCCTCTCGGTCCCGGTCGGCGACGCCTACCTGGGTCGTGTCGTGGACGCCCTGGGCAACCCGATCGACGACCGTGGCCCGATCGAGAGCGAGGGCTTCCGCGAGCTCGAGCTCCAGGCCCCGAACGTCATGTCGCGCCAGCCCGTGAAGCAGCCGCTGCAGACCGGCATCAAGGCGATCGACGCCATGACGCCGATCGGCCGCGGCCAGCGCCAGCTGATCATCGGCGACCGCAAGACCGGTAAGACCACGGTCGCGCTCGACACGATCATCAACCAGCGCGCCAACTGGGAGTCGGGCGACCCGGAGAAGCAGGTCCGCTGCATCTACGTCGCCATCGGCCAGAAGGCGACGACGATCGCCAGCATCCGGGGCACGCTCGAGGAGCAGGGCGCCCTGGAGTACACGACGATCGTGGCCTCGCCGGCGTCCGACCCGGCCGGCTTCAAGTACATCGCCCCGTACACCGGCTCGTCCATCGGGCAGCACTGGATGTACAACGGCAAGCACGTCCTGATCGTCTTCGACGACCTGACCAAGCAGGCCGAGGCGTACCGCGCCGTGTCGCTGCTGCTGCGCCGCCCGCCGGGCCGTGAGGCCTACCCGGGTGACGTCTTCTACCTGCACTCCCGCCTGCTCGAGCGCTGCGCGAAGCTCTCGAACGAGCTGGGCGCGGGTTCGATGACCGGTCTGCCGATCATCGAGACGAAGGCCAACGACATCTCGGCCTACATCCCGACGAACGTCATCTCGATCACCGACGGCCAGATCTTCCTCGAGGCCGACCTGTTCGCCTCGGGTGTGCGCCCGGCCATCAACGTCGGCACCTCGGTGTCGCGGGTCGGCGGCTCGGCGCAGGTCAAGGCCATGCGGCGGGTCTCCGGCCGGCTCCGCCTCGACCTCGCCCAGTTCCGTGAGCTGGAGGCCTTCTCGGCCTTCGCCTCCGACCTGGACCGGGCGTCGCGGGCGCAGCTGGACAAGGGCGTCCGCCTGGTCGAGCTGCTCAAGCAGCCGCAGTACTCCCCGTACTCGGTGGCCGAGCAGACGATCATCATCTGGGCCGGCACCACGGGCCAGCTCGACGACATCCCGGTCGGCGACGTCCGCCGCTTCGAGGGTGAGCTGCTCGACTGGGTCAAGCGCAACCGCAACGACACCTTCACCGCGATCGAGTCGACGGGGCAGCTGACCGACGAGCAGGTCGAGACTCTCCAGACCGGCGTGAACGAGTTCAAGGAGCTCTTCAAGCAGGGCGAGACCGGTAGCGGTGCCGGCAACGAGGCCCAGGCCGAGCCCATGGCCGACGGCAGCGAGGGCCGGGAGACGGTGACCCGCGAGGTCCGTCCCGCCGCGGACGAGAGCTAAGCCATGGCCGGTCAGGTACAGGCACTTCGGCGGCGCATCCGCACCGTCAAGTCCACCAAGAAGATCGCCAAGGCGCAGGAGCTCGTCGCGACGAGCCGCATCGCCAAGGCTCAGGAGCGGGTCACCGCCTCCAAGCCGTACGCGGAGGCGATCACGCAGGTCCTGACGGCGCTCGCGTCCAACGCGTCGATCGACAACCCCCTGCTGCAGCCGCGCGAGCGGGTGCGGCGGGCGGGTGTCCTGCTGATCACCAGCGACCGGGGCCTGGCCGGCGCCTACAACGCCAACGCGATCCGCACCGCCGAGCAGCTGATGGCACGGCTGCGGGCGGACGGCAAGGACGTGGCGCTGTACATCGTCGGCCGCAAGGGCGTCGGGTACTACCGGTTCCGTAACCGGCCGATCGAGACCAGCTGGACCGGGTTCTCGGAGCGGCCGTCGTTCGACGACGCTCGCAAGATCGGTGACGCGCTGCTCGAGGCGTTCGTCGCCGGTGCGGACGACACCGACGAGCACTACGGCCCGGACGGCATCCAGGGCGTCGACGAGCTCCACATCGTCAGCACCCAGTTCAAGTCGCTGATGACCCAGTCGGCGGAGGCGCGCTTCCTGGCGCCGATGCAGGTCGAGGAGCGCGAGCGCGAGCCCGGGCTGCGTCCGGCCTACGAGTTCGAGCCCGAGGCCGAGGAGCTGCTCGAGGCGCTGCTGCCGAAATATCTCAACACGCGGATCTACGCGGCGTTGCTGAGCTCGGCGGCCAGCGAGTCGGCGTCCCGGCGCCGGGCGATGAAGAGTGCGTCGGACAACGCGGACGACCTGCTCAAGCGGTACACGCGCGAGATGAACTCCGCGCGGCAGGCTGCGATCACCCAGGAAATCAGTGAGATCGTCGGCGGCGCCAACGCGCTGGCCGCGGCGGGAAGTGATGAGTGATGACTGCTGTTGCTGAGCCCACCAAGACGCAGGCCGGCGTCGGCCGCGTAGTCCGGGTCATCGGCCCGGTCGTCGACGCCGAGTTCCCGCGTGACGCCATGCCGGAGATCTACAACGCGCTGCACGTCGACGTGACCCTCTCCGGGGGTACGAAGACGCTGACCCTGGAGATCGCCCAGCACCTGGGTGACAACGTGGTCCGCGCCATCTCGATGCAGCCGACCGACGGCCTGATCCGGGGCGCCGAGGTCACCGACACCGGCGCGCCGATCTCGGTGCCCGTCGGCGACGTGACCAAGGGCCACGTGTTCAACGCCCTCGGCGAGGTGCTCAACGTGGACCCGTCCACGCTGAACATCACCGAGCGCTGGCCGATCCACCGCAAGCCCCCGAAGTTCGCCGACCTCGAGCCGAAGACCGAGATGCTGGAGACCGGCATCAAGGTGCTCGACCTGCTCGCGCCGTACGTGCGCGGTGGCAAGATCGGCCTGTTCGGCGGTGCCGGCGTCGGCAAGACGGTGCTCATCCAGGAGATGATCATCCGTGTCGCCCGGAACTTCGGTGGTACGTCGGTGTTCGCCGGCGTGGGTGAGCGCACCCGTGAGGGCAACGACCTCATCCTCGAGATGGACGAGGGTGGCGTGCTCGACAAGACCGCGCTCGTCTTCGGCCAGATGGACGAGCCGCCGGGCACCCGGCTCCGCGTCGCCCTCTCCGCGCTGACCATGGCGGAGTACTTCCGTGACGTGCAGAACCAGGAGGTGCTGCTCTTCATCGACAACATCTTCCGGTTCACGCAGGCCGGTTCCGAGGTCTCGACGCTGCTCGGCCGCATGCCGTCCGCCGTGGGTTACCAGCCCACGCTGGCGGACGAGATGGGCGAGCTCCAGGAGCGGATCACGTCGGTCAAGGGCAAGGCGATCACCTCGCTGCAGGCGATCTACGTGCCCGCCGACGACTACACCGACCCGGCGCCGGCGACCACGTTCGCCCACCTGGACGCGACCACGAACCTCGAGCGGTCGATCTCCGACAAGGGCATCTACCCGGCCGTGGACCCGCTGGCCTCCAGCTCGCGGATCCTGGCGCCCGAGTTCGTCGGTGCCGAGCACTACGCGGTCGCCCGTGAGGTGCAGCGGATCCTGCAGAAGTACAAGGACCTGCAGGACATCATCGCCATCCTCGGTATGGACGAGCTCTCCGAGGAGGACAAAGTCACGGTGCAGCGGGCCCGCCGCATCGAGCGTTTCCTCTCGCAGAACACGTACGCCGCGGAGCAGTTCACCGGCGTCCCCGGCTCGACGGTCCCGCTGAAGGAGACCATCGAGGCGTTCAAGAAGATCAGCGAGGGGGAGTACGACAACTACCCCGAGCAGGCCTTCTTCATGTGCGGTGGCCTCGAGGACCTCGAGAAGAACGCACACGAGCTGATGAAGGGCTGATCTCAGCGATCACCCTGTGAGCCGCGCCGACTTTTGTCGGCGCGGCTCATGCGTTTCTCTAGCCCGTTATGTCCGTTTAGCTGCGTAGTGCGGGTGATATCGGACGCGAAAGTTTCTTCTGTTGTTCGGATACGCTTGTCACTGCTGGTGCGCAGCCCTGCGATCATGCCCGTTGATCGCGAGACGGGACCGACGGCATGGTTGGGGATCGAGTGGCGAAGAGCAGTGAACCGAAGACCAAGCGGCGCGCGCCTCTGTGGGCGCGGCTTTGCGCGATCTTCGGGTGCGTCCTGATGGTCGTCAGCGGTGGTGCGCTGGTCACGAGCCAGGTGCTGGTGTCGCGATATGCCGGCGCGGTCGAGACCAAGGACCTCTTCGGCAACGCCGCCAACGGCGCGACCAAGGCGCCGGTGAGCGACATCAAGGGCCCGCTCAACATCCTGCTGGTGGGCATCGACCCCCGCAACGACACGACGGCGCCCCTGTCCGACTCGATCATCGTGGTGCACATCCCCAAGGGACTGAACCAGGCGTACCTCTTCTCGATCCCGCGGGACCTGAGGGTCGAGATCCCGCCCTTCCAGAAGACCGGCTTCCGGGGCGGCACGTCGAAGATCAACGCCGCGATGTCGTACGGCAGCTCGGTCGGCAACGGCAAGCACGACGTGGCCCAGGGCTTCGACCTGCTCGCCAAGACGGTCAGCAAGCTCACGGGCATCAAGAAGTTCGACGCCGGCGCGATCATCAACTTCAACGGCTTCAAGGACATCGTCGACGCGATGGGCGGCGTCACGATGACGATCGACCAGAACGTGAAGTCGGAGCACCTGCAGCCGAACGGCAAGCCCCGGCCGCGGCGTCCGGAGTGTGCGTCCAACAACTGCGAGCACCCGTACGTCGGGCCGCAGGCGACGTACAAGAAGGGCACCTACCACCTGGAGGGCTGGCAGGCGCTCGACTACGTGCGGCAGCGGTACGGCCTGCCCCGCAGCGACTACGACCGCCAGCGGCACCAGCAGCAGTTCATCAAGGCCATGGCCTCGCAGGCGCTCAGCAAGAACGTCATCACCAACCCCATCAAGCTCGACAGCGTGCTGCGCGCTGCTGGTGACGCGCTGATCTTCGACGGCAACGGTCACACCGTCGTCGACTGGGGTCTGGCGCTCAAGGGGCTCAGGGCCGACGACATGACGCTGGTCAAGCTGCCCGGTCGCAGCGACATCCAGAACGGCAGGTACCTCGGCGAGTCGCTCGAGTCCTCGGCCGACGACTTCTTCAAGTCCGTCGACAACGACTCGATCGCCACGTTCCTGATCGAACACCCGGAGTTCTTCCAGAAACTCTGAGGCCCGGCGAGTGGCGGTCACCACCCCCGGCACCGCCATGTCACCCAGCCGTTTAGACTTCACCGCAAGAGCGTCCGCAGGCTTACAAGGAGACAGCGTGGCCAATCAGCTGCACGTTCAGGTCGTCGCCGTCGAGGAGAAGGTCTGGTCCGGTGACGCCGAGATGCTCGTCGCCCGCACCACCGAGGGCGAGCTCGGCGTGCTTCCCGGCCACTCGCCGCTTCTCGGCCTGCTCAAGGAGCCATCCCAGGTCCGGGTCAAGCTCGCCGGTGGCGAGCAGCTGACCTACGACGTGACCGGCGGCTTCCTCTCCGTCGACGCCAACGGCGTCACGGTCCTGGCCGAGAGCGCCACCGCCGCCACCCCCGACGCGCACTGACGCCGACGATGCGGGTTCTGGGAATCTTCGGAATCTGCGTCGCTGCGCTGCTCGTCGTCCTTCTCGCGATCTTCCTCCGCCGCCGGCTGCTCATGGCCGGCGGCGGAACCATTCGCCTGCAGGTCCGGGTCAGCACGATGGTGCCGGGCCGCGGCTGGTCCTCCGGCATCGGTCAGTTCGTCGGTGACGAGCTGCGCTTCCACCGGATGTTCAGCTTCGGCATCCGGCCCAAACGTGTGCTGAACCGCCGCACGCTCGAGGTCGGCCGCCGGCGGCTGCCCGAGGGTCCCGAGCGCCTCACGATGCCGGGCCACTGGGTCATCCTGCTCTGCACCACCGGGCGCGCCCAGCTCGAGATCGCGATGGCCGAGTCCACCGTGACCGGCTTCCTGTCCTGGCTCGAGGCCGGGCCTCCGGGACAGCCGGGCTCGGTCGCACCGCGCCCGACCATCACGCCCCGGCCTGCGGACTACTGAGACACCCCTCCGGGGACCCACTTCACGTCGCCGCTCGGGTTTGCCGTGCGCGCCAAAATGAAGAGCAGGTCCGAGAGCCGGTTCAGGTACTTCGCCGGCAGCAGCGACGTGCGGGCCTCGTCCAGTTCGTAGAGCGCCCACGCCGACCGCTCAGCGCGGCGGGCGACCGTCCGGGCCACGTGCAGCAGCGCCGCGCCCGGGGTGCCACCCGGCAGCACAAAAGAATCGAGTGCCGGCAGCTGGTCGTTGTATTCGTCGCACCAGCCCTCGAGACGCGTCACGTAGGCCTCGTTGATGCGCAGCGGCGGGTACGGCGGGTCGTCGGCCAGCGGGTTGCACAGGTCGGCGCCCACATCGAACAGGTCGTTCTGCACGGCCGTGAGCACGCTCTTCACGTCCGGGGCGAGCGCGCCCAGGGCCAGCGCGACACCGATCGCCGCGTTGCACTCGTCGGCGTCCGCGTACGCCGCGACCCGCGGATCGGTCTTCGCGGCGACCTCGTTGTTGCCCAGCCGGGTCGCACCGGCGTCGCCGGTGCGGGTGTAGATGCGGGTGAGATGCACAGCCATGCCCCCCACCCTACGGAGGTCGCCGTTCGCCGCCCCATACGATGGCCCGCGTGGATGTGATCAGGGTCAAGGGCGGCGCGCGTCTCTCCGGCGATGTCTCGGTGGGTGGTGCGAAGAATTCCGCACTCAAGCTGATGGCGGTCGCCCTGCTGGCCGAGGGCCGCAGCGTGGTGTCGAATGTCCCGCGCATCACCGACGTCGCCATCATGGCCGAGGTGCTGCGCCGGCTGGGCTGCGAGGTGTCGCTGGAGAACGGCGAGGCGACCATCGACGTGCCCGCCGAGCCGGGCAGCGAGACGGATTACGACCTCGTCCGCCGGCTGCGTGCGTCCATCTGCGTGCTGGGCCCGCTGCTGGCCCGCCGCGGCTACGTCCGGGTGGCGCACCCGGGCGGTGACGCGATCGGCTCGCGCGGTCTCGACATGCACGTGGCCGGTCTGGCCCGGATGGGCGCCGAGATCTCCGGCGAGCACGGTTTTGTCATCGCCTCGGCCCCCGGCGGTCTGCACGGCGGCAAGATCTGGCTGGACTTCCCGAGCGTCGGCGCCACCGAGAACCTCCTGATGGCCGCCGTTCTGGCCAAGGGCGTCACCGAGATCGACAACGCGGCCCGCGAGCCGGAGATCGTCGACATCTGCGACATGCTCACCGCCATGGGCGCCCAGATCACGGGCGCCGGCACTTCCACGCTGACCATCGAGGGCGTCGACGGCCTCAAGCCGGTCCAGCACACCACGGTCGGCGACCGCATCGTCGGCGGGACCTGGGCCTTCGGCGCGGCGATGACCCGCGGCGACGTCACGATCCACGGTGTCCGGCCCGAATACCTGGCGATCGCCCTGGACAAGCTCGTCTCCGCCGGCGCGGTGGTCGAGCCGGGTGACAACCAGTTCCGCGTACGCATGGACGACCGCCCGAAGGCCGTCGACATCGTGACCCTGCCCTATCCGGGGTTTGCGACCGACCTGCTGCCGATGGCCATCGGTCTGGCCGCGGTGAGCTCCGGCTCGTCGCTGATCACCGAGAACATCTTCGACGGCCGCTTCATGTTCGTGAACGAGATGGTCCGCCTGGGCGCCGACATCCGCACCGACGGCCACCACGCCGTGGTCAACGGCCGCGAGCGGCTCTCCGGCGCGCCGGTGCGGGCGACCGACATCCGCGCGGGTGCGGGCCTGGTCATCGCCGGTCTGTGCGCGGACGGCGTCACCGAGGTCGGCGAGGTGCACCACATCGACCGCGGGTACCCCGACTTCGTCTCCGACCTGGCCAACCTCGGCGTCGACGTCGAACGTGGTGTGGTCACCGAGCCCACGTTCGATTTCTGAGGCCTCTCAGGAGCCGTCGCGCAGCTCAGCCAGCCGCTGCGGGGTGAAGGTGATGCGGTCGAAGGTGACCGTGCAGCCTTCGCCCGTGGGTGACTGGCCTTCGAAGCCGATCTGATGGGTGCCCGTGTCGTCGCCCAGGTGGAAGAAGCGGATCAGCTGCCAGGTCGTGCCGTCGGTCGAGGCGTGGAAGGCGTACGCCCGGTCGATGCGGGACAGCCGCAGCCAGACCGTGTTGCTGTCGACGGTGAAGGCGTTGGCGTCGTCGGAGACCTCCCGGGTCACCACCGAGACGACCATGGGCGACGAGGCTGGTGAGAACTCGAAGCAGAACTTCGCCCAGTGCTTATCGTCGGCCCACAGCAGCAGGACGCCGGCGTCGTACTGGGAACGGAAGTCGACGCTGACCCGGGCCGTGAGCTGGAAGTCGCCGCTGGGCGGGGAACCGAGCAGGCTCGGGGCGTTGAGGATCGTCTCGGCATCGGCCGAGTCCGGACCACCGGGGTTGATGTAGAAGTCGGTGTGGGCGGGCGCATCGGCGACAACCGCGTCCGCGGTGTCGTCCCGGCGCCACACCTCGGGAGGCGACGCGGTGACGGCAAAGGGGAGCGCGGGCAGCTTGAAGGCGTCGGTCATGCATCGACGGTAATGGTTGGACCGCCTCAGAGGGCCGGGGAGCCGCCGACCAATCGCCGGGCTTCGTCGACCTCCTCGGGAAAGACGAGGACGAGCAGGCGGCCGTCGGGGCGTTCGGCCGAGGTGGAGCGGATGCCGGCCGCCGACAGCAGGCTACGGATCTCCTCGGCGATGCCGGGGTCGTCCGTGGCGGCGGCGGGGCAGAGCAGGCCGTAGTCCTCGGCGTCGCCGAAGATGGCCAGGCCCTCGTAGAGCTCGCGCAGGGGGTCCTCGCGGGCCTGCGTCCACTGCAGGCCCATGCGCCAGAAGATCGCGCCGAGGAACCCCACCAGCGCGACGGCTATGAAGGGGCCGAGCAGGTACCAGCCGTCGCTAGGTGGCATGGGCATAGTCTGGCACCGGCGACGAGTCATTTCCGGGGATTTGCCCCGATCGAGGCCCTGAGTCAGCGTTAAGCAGGGCCGCTAGGCTGTCCGGGGAATCTCAACGTGGAGAGAAGGAGAGCACACATGGCGGGTCGACTCGCGGTCATCGGCTCCGGTCTGATGGGTTCGGGCATCGCCCAGGTGGCCGCCCAGGCGGGGTGGCAGGTCACCATGCGGGACCTGGACGAGGCCTCGCTGAGCCGGGGTGTGGCGGCGATCCGGGACTCCCTCGGGCGCTTCGCGAACAAGGGCAAGATCTCGGCCGAGGACGCCGAGGCGGCGGTCGGGCGGATCACCACGACCACCGAGCTGGACGCGATGGCCGACGCCGACGTGGTGGTCGAGGCGATCTACGAGAAGCTCGAGGCGAAACACGAGGTCTTCCGGGCCCTCGACAAGATCTGCAAGCCCGGCGCGGTGCTCGGCACCAACACCTCCGCCATCCCGATCACCCAGATCGCGGCGGTCACCTCGCGTCCCGAGTCGGTCGTCGGCATCCACTTCTTCTCACCGGTGCCGATGATGAAGCTCGTCGAGCTGGTCCGGGGCTACCAGACCTCCGACGAGACGCTGGCGAGCGCGCGGAACTTCGCCGAGGAGGTCGGCAAGACCTGCGTCGAGGTCAAGCGTGACGTCGCCGGCTTCGTCTCCAACCGGCTCTTCTCCGCGCTGCTGGTCGAGGCGATCAAGCTGGTCGAGAACGGTGTGGTGTCGGCCGCCGACCTCGACACCGTGATGAAGCTGGGCTTCGGGCACGCCATGGGCCCGCTGGCCACCGTCGACCTCACCGGCCTCGACGTGATGCTCAACGCCGCCGGCAACATCCACCGCGACACCGGCGACGAGAAGTTCTTCCCGCCGGAGCTGCTCCAGCGGATGGTCACCGCGGGCGACCTGGGCCGCAAGACCGGCAAGGGCTTCTACACCTACTGAGACGCGGGTCAGCCGTCGCGCTTGGTGGTCCATCGGAACGTGGTCAGGCACAGGACGAGGGCCACCAGGCACCACACCCCCAGCACCAGCGCGACCATCGGCAGGTCGTAGGAGCCGCCGGGCTCGCGCGCGCCGAACGACTCCGGCAGGAAGACCGACCGCAGCCCCTGGCACATCCACTTCAGCGGGAAGAGCGACGCCAGATTTTGCATCCAGGCCGGCAGGTCGGTGAAGACGAAGAACACCCCGGAGGTGAACTGCAGGATCAGCGCCACCGGGGTCACCACGGCCGGCGCACTGCGTCCCGTCCGCGCCAGCGACGAGAAGGCGACCCCGCAGAGCGTGCAAGCGGTGATGCCCAGCGCTGACACCCAGAGGAACGTCAGCCACTTGGCGCCGGTGTCCGGCAGGTCGAGGCCGAAGAGCAGCGTCGCCACGGCGAGCAGGATGGCCGTCTCCAGCACCGCGATGAAGGCCACCATCAGCACCTTGCCGGCGAAGTAGACCCACTTCGGCATGGGCGTGCCGAGCAGCCGCTTGAGCACACCGCGGTCGCGTTCCATCGGGATCTGGATGGCCAGCGCCTGGAAGCCGGCGGTCATCAGCCCGGTCGCGATCATGCCGGTGACGAAGTACTGCGTGAACTTCACGCCCTGCCCGATGTCGCCCTTGAAGATCGAGCCGAAGACCAGCAGGAGGATCGCCGGGAAGGCCAGCGTGAACATCACCTGCTCCCGGCTCCGCAGGAACTGCTTGACCTCCAGGCCGCCCTGGCCGAGCCCCAGCTTCGCAGCGCTCATGCGGCTCCGATCATCGTGAGATAGATGTCCTCGAGCGTCGGCCGGGTGACGGTCAGCCCCGGCACCTCACCGCCGAACCGCTCCGCGAGCTCGGCGACCAGCACGGTCGGGGTCGCGCTCTGCTCGTGCTCCCAGACCCCTTCCCCGGTACGCCAGGAGACGGTCGCCAGCGCCGAGTCACGATTGCCGAGCTGCCGGGGGCTGTCGACGGCGATCAGGCGACCCGCGGCGATGACACCGACCCGGTCCGCCAGCGTCTCCGCCTCCTCCAGGTAGTGCGTGGTCAGCACGATCGTCGTACCGCCCCCGGCCAGGTCCCGGATCAGCGCCCAGAACTCCCGCCGCGCCTCGGGGTCGAAGCCGGTCGTCGGCTCGTCCAGGAAGAGCAGCTCGGGACGCCCGATGATGCCCAGGGCGACGTCGAGGCGGCGCTTCTGGCCGCCGGAGAGCGTGTGGGTGCGGGCCTTCGCCTTGGCGCCCAGACCCACGCGGTCGATGACCGACGCCGGGTCGTCCGGGTCCGGGTAGAAGCGCGCGAAGTGGTTGACGACCTCGCCCACCGTGAGCTCGTCGAACTCGCCGGTGCCCTGCAGGACGATGCCGACCCGCTCGCGCCAGCGCCGCGCGGACACGTCGGTGCGGGCTCCGCGGCTGTGGACCACGGCCGGGTCGACGCCCAGCACAGTGACGTCACCACCGTCTCGGCGGCGGTAGCCCTCCAGGATCTCGACCGTCGTCGTCTTGCCGGCGCCGTTGGGCCCGAGCAGCGCGAAGATCTCACCGCGGGCCACGGTCAGGTCCAGGCCGTCCACCGCGACGGTGTCGCCGTAGACCTTCCGCAAGCCATTGACCTCGATGGCGGGCTCCCTCATGGAGAGGAACCCTACGGCCTCACCGCGAGGACGCGAAGGTCACGGAGAGGACCGTGGCCGCCAGCATGCCGCCGAGCAGGGTCAGCCCGATGCCGCCGATGTCGAGCCGGGAGCGCAGCCTGCGGTGAGCCAGGGCCGCAGCCACCGGTACGCCCGCAGAAGGCGCCACCACGAACGCCAGCCAGCCCAGCCCTCGCAGCACGGCCCCACCGGGGATGCCCGTACCCCCGAAGGTAACCAGCCCGGCCGCGATCAGCCCGCACAGCCCCGCGACAAAGGCACCCAGCAGTGGGAGCAGGGGCAGCGCCCAGCGTGGCAGGGAACGGCGCTGGGACGGGCGTACGGTCACGTCGATGCGGTCGGCCGCCCGGGAGAGCAGCGTGCGGGCCGACTGCCGCGGTGCCGGGGCCGCTGCGCCGGAGTCCGGGGAGCTTTCGAGGGCGACGCGGGGCAGCGCCTCGACCGCGGCGGGTTCGGGCAGCTCGCCCAGCGCCTTCACCCGCATTCCCCGGGCCCGGCGCAGCTCGTCCCAGAGCCGGGCTGCCTCCCGGTCCACATCGAGCACCTGTGCCGCCGCCGCGCCGGCCCAGCGGTCGGCCGAGATGGCGTCGTTCTCCGCCCGGGAGAGTTCACCGGCCGCCTGCGCCGAGCTGGTCTGGTAGGCCTGCTCGGCGTTCTCCAGTGCCTCGTCCCGCCGCCGGGCGACGTCGGCGAGCGCGTTCATCATCAGCTGGTAGTCGCGGTCACGTGTGGTCACTGTTCACCTCGTACGGGATGATCACTTCCGGATGGCGGTGTACCGAGCGGTCGAAGAAGAGGGCCCGGCGCGGTCGGGGGTACCAGACCGGGCCGCCGGGCTGCGGTGAGAGCGGGCTGAGCTCGGGGCCCTGCACGTCGAGGGCGACCCAGGCGCCGATGGTGTCCAGCCGGGCGCCGACACCACCGAGGTCGTCGCGCAGCCGGGGGACCGAGCGCCACCAGCCGAGCACGTGGGTGCGGTCCTCGGGCCCGTCGGTCAGCAGCGACCGCAGCCGGTCCCGGTAGGACGGCCCGGCGGCGTCCAGCGCGTAGCCGAGGACGTAGTGCGGGATGCCGTCCGGTGTGAGGGATCCGAAGAACTGGTCCAGGTCGGCCGGTCCGTACCAGTCCGCCTGGGGTAGTTCGGCGACCAGCCGGGCGGCGGACCGCTCGGCCCCGGGCTCGAGACAGACGACGCTGAACCGCGCCGGCCCCTGCGCGGCCAGCGACAGCGCGGCGGAGGCCAGCACGTCGCAGGCCTCGTCGGTGCGGGTGCCCAGCACGGCGAGGTTGCGCCCGGGCATCCGTCCCAGCCGCAGCCGCGCGGGCCGGGCGGAGACGTCGATCCGCTCACCGAGCACCGCGCCGGGGGACGAGCCGATGTCGGACGTCACGTTCGGCACCCGCCCGGCCGGCCGGTACGCCTCGGGCAGCCGGGGAACGGCGTCACCGTCGAAGAGCCGCGGCGCCACACAGGTGTCCGGGCGGCTGTGCCAGAGCTTGCGCTGGAGGGTGCGCCAGGCGGTCCGGTCGCCGGCGTCGGGCAGCCGGACGATGTGGTTCGCCCCGGCCGCGCCCGAGTCGGCGTTCACGACCGCGTGGAAGCGCGGGATGACCGCGGCAGCCAGGTTGGTGTCGGCGAGGATGCGCCGCGCCTTGGGCAGCGCGATGCGCAGGGTGAACTGCCCGATGAGGCCGGAGCGGCCCCACAGCGCCTCGATGCCGGAGACGTCCTGGCTGGCCAGCACCAGGTGGATGCCCTGGGAGCGACCACGCCGGGCGAGGTCCTCCAGCAGCGACACGGCCTCGTCGGCGAGGGCGTCACGACCGGCCAGCAGCACCTGGAACTCGTCGATGACGGCGACGATCCGCGGCCAGTGCCCGCGGGGGTCCTCGGCGCGTAGTTCGGCCAGCTTCGACGCCTCGTACCGTTTGGCGGCCTGGGCCCGGGCCCGCAGCTCCTCGCCGAGGTGGCGCAGCATCGCCAGGCCGAACTCGCGGTCGCCGTTGACGTTGATGCCCGCCAGCCGCACCTGCGGCAGCCAGCTCGGGTCGCGCGGGCCGGGCGTGAACCGCGCGAACGACACGCCCTCCTTGAAGTCCAGCAGGTAGAACGCCAGCTCGTCGGGGCTGTACCGGGCGGCCAGCGAGCCGATCCAGGCGTAGATCAGGTTGGTCTTGCCGGAGCCGGACGGGCCGCCGATGAGGGCGTGCGGCGGGTCGTCGCCCAGCGGCACCGAGATGAGCGGCCCGTCGGTGCTGTCGCCGATCGGGGCCACCAGGCCGTGCGCCGACGACTCCGTCCACAGCTTCTCCGGCTCCAGGTCGGCGAAGCTGGCCGGTGGTGGGCCCTGGCGCAGGCGCTCGGCGGTCGTGCGGGCAAAACCGGCGATGCGGTCCGCGGGCGGGGCCGCGTCCAGGTCGACGGTCAGCTCGCCGGTGGTGTCGCAGGTCGCGGTGCCCTCGTGCACGGTGATGTGCTCGACCGTCGGATGCGGCTGGAGCTCCAGCCCCCGGACGACCAGGTGGACGCCGCAGGCCACGCCGGTGCGGGCGATGCGGTCGAGCTGCGCCCGCTGGGCCGGGGTGAGCTCGGCGTCGGCGAGGAGCACGACGATGCGCCACGGTTCGGGGCGTGGGCCGGTGGTGGCGGCGGTCAGGTCGGCGAGGGAGGCGTACTCGCCGGCCAGCACGGTCTCGTTGACACGGCAGATCTGCTCGACCAGGTCGTCGAGCACCGCGCTGAGCCCGCCCGGCCCGACGAACGAGAGCAGGCCCGCGTTCCCGAGCGGCGCGAACGCCGCGAGGGTGCCGCCGAGCTGCTCGGGGTCGTAGACGGTGAGCCGGACCTCACCCGGACGGGTGGTGCCCAGGGCGCGCAGCAGCAGCCCGGAGATGACCCCGTCGGCGGTCCGCTGGTCGCCCACGATGTTCACGTGGGCGTGGTCCAGCAGCGGCACGAGCGCGGGCAGCCGCCGGTCGCCGTCGCCCATGTCGTAGCTGACGGAACCGATCCGCAGCAGCCCGGGCCGGGTGACCCGGTCGGGCTCGGTGGGTGTCCAGTAGCGCCAGGAACTGGTCGCGGCGCCGGAGGCACAGCTCGCGGCCAGCGACTCCACGTTGCGGGTCAGCCGGGCGGCCTCGGTCTTGGTGCGGCGCAGGATGTCCTGCCGGGCCGCCTCGCGCGCCTCGGCCAGCTGAGCCAGACAGGTCGAGTAGGCGTCCCTGATCAGCTGTTTGCGGCGCAGTGCCTCACTGCGGGCCGTCTCGGCCGCGGCCAGCACGGCTCGGGCGGTGCCCCGCGCCTCGGCCAGTTCCTGCCGGACGACGGCGACCAGCGCGTTGCGGTGGCTACCCACAGCACCCCCCGGAAGTCACGATGGGGGATTTTAACCAGTTTGAGGGCCTTACCGACCTTATGTGGCGCGTGTCGCAGTCGAAGCGTCACCGCACGGGTTCACGGCGGGCCGTCCCACCGGCCCCGGTCAGCCAGCGCGGATCACTGCTGACGAGGTCGCGCCACAGGTGCGCGGCGACCATGGTGGCGCCCTCGGACTGCCAGCGGCGCAGCGAACGACGCGGCACGTAACGGCGGAACCAGTCGACCGCCCGGCGGGCGTCCCGGTCCAGCCCTTCCGGTTGCGGCTGACGCTGGTACGGCCGCAGTCCGAGCACGCAGCAGTAGTGCAGCGCGTTGTAGAACCGCCACTCCTCGGTGGTCCCGAACGCACCGGACGGCTTGAGCCGCGTCACGTGCTCGCTCAGCACGGCCCGCAGCTCCACGGCCCGGACCAGTGGCTGCTCGGCGACCCCGGGCCCGCGCGCGGCCAGCCTCCGGTCCACCGTGGGCAGGTCGATCAGGGGGTTGCGCAGCAGCCGGCCCACGTCGCCGAAGTCCTCCAGCGCGCGCCGGGTCAGCCGCTGGAACTCGTCGGCGTCCAGCGCGATCATCCGGTGCCGCTCGCGCCGCCGGGGCAATGCGTCGGCGGCCAGCATCAGCGCACCGCGGTCCAGCCGCAGCCGGTCGTCCTGCAGGAACGCCAGGCGATCCAGGCCCGCCCGCAGCTGTCCGGCCAGGCCGACCGCGCTCAGCGCCAGCGCGACCAGCACGAACTGCAGCACCGTGACCGCGCGCAGGCCGGGTGCGGCGAGCATGGTCAGCGCCGCCGGACCACCCAGCAGCAGCACGGCCACGACGGCGGAGATCAGCGAGCGGCGGAGGTCGGGCAGGAGGCGCTCGCCCGCGTCGACCGTGTCGGCCACCGCGACCAGGAAGCCCATCAGCAGCAGGTCGAGGCCGATCGCGGCGAGCACGAGCATCGGCGCGCCCAGGTCGATCGGGGCGAGGACCACAACAAGCCCGAGGGCGTAGAGGGCGGCCGCGCCGGCGAGGGCGGCCGGGAGGGTGCCGGGGCGTACCCGGTCGCGGTAACGCACCAGCAGGACCATCCCGCCCGCCAGCGGGGCAAGCGCGACCAGCTTGCCGACCCCGGGCAGAACGACGGCAAGACCCAGGAACACCGCCGACAGGATCAGCCAGCCGCGGTCGACCTGCCGGTGCTCAGGAATGTTGCGGGGGAGCAGCGCCACCGCCACACCGGCCCAGAACAGCGCCGGCAGGCAGAGCAGCAGCTGAGCCGCGGCGGAGGCCGGACTGAGCATCCAGGCGACCACCGCCACGGCGTACGCGATCAGCGCTCCCGCCGCCCGCCACAGCAGCGCGCGGGTGGGATCACGGCCCACCAGGTAACAACCCAGCCACCAGGTCAGGGCAAAAGCGGGTACGGCGAGCGCGGGCACCGCAGCAGTCAACCAAACAAGCGCTGGGTCTCGACACCCTCGAGCGGCTGCCGTTCCCGCTTGCGCCGCTTTCGCCGCCTGATCACCCACCACGTGGCGAGCACCATCAGCACGAGACCGACGAGGACCAGCACCGGCAGGACGATCGCGAGCAGGGACAACACGACGCTGCCGAAGTCTTCGGCCGTGCTGGCGACCGGCGCGCCCACACCGCCGGTAGTGGCGTTCACCACTGGTCTCGAGGCGGCCTTCACCGTGTGCACCCCGAAGGCGAGCACCATGCCGATGACGATCGGCACCCACTGGTGCGAGCTGAAGAACGAGCCCGGGTCGGTCACCGTCACCGTCTCCGAGGACGAGCCCGCCCCGAACGCGAGCCCGCCGGCGGTCGGGCGGACCACCGTCTGCACGATGTCGTTGACGTGGTCGACCACCGGCACCTTGTCGGCGACGACCTCGACGGCGAGCAGCAGGGCGAGGATGCCGATCACCCACCCGTTCGAGAGCCACTGCCAGCCGCTGGGGAGATCGATCAGGTCGGAGTAACGGGCCAGCAGACCCATCGTGAGCAGCGGGATGTAGGCATTGAGCCCGGCGGATGCCGCCAGGCCGGTTCCGGTGAGCGCTTCGAGCACGTCCTCAGCATGGCACCGCCACGCGAGCCCGGCATCCGGCAGCGGCTACCCTCGTCGGGTGCGCCTGGTCATTGCGAAATGCTCCGTGGACTACGTCGGCCGCCTCTCCGCCCACCTACCGCCGGCGACCCGGCTGCTGATGGTCAAGGCCGACGGCTCGGTGTCGATCCACGCCGACGACCGCGCCTACAAACCCCTCAACTGGATGAGCCCGCCCTGCAAACTGCAGGAGGCCCCGGGGGTGTGGAAGGTCGTCAACAAGGCCGGCGAAGAGCTCCGGATCACCCTGGAGGAGATCTTCCAGGACACCTCGTACGAGCTGGGTGTCGATCCCGGCCTGGTCAAGGACGGCGTCGAGGCGCACCTGCAGGAGCTGCTGGCCGCCCACCCGTCGACCTTCGGTGAGGGCTGGACCCTGGTCCGCCGCGAGTACATGACCGCCATCGGCCCGGTCGACCTGCTCTGCCGCGACGCCGCCGGCGGTGCGGTGGCGGTCGAGATCAAGCGGCGCGGCGACATCGACGGTGTCGAGCAGCTCACCCGTTATCTCGAGCTGATGAACCGCGACCCGCTGCTCTCCCCGGTGCAGGGTGTCTTCGCGGCGCAGGAGATCAAGCCGCAGGCGCGGGTGCTGGCGACCGACCGCGGCATCCGCTGTGTGGTCGTCGATTACGACAAGCTGCGCGGCATGGAACGCAACGAGCTGACGCTCTTCTAGCGTCCGCTCAGCTCGACGCGGTCCTTCTCGGTGGTCGCGTGCAGATAGGCCCGGGCGCCGAGCACTCCCAGGGCGATCTGGACGAGGACGCCGGTCCAGGTCAGCGGTTCGCCCACGGCGATCAGCACGATCACCGGCAGCCCGAGCAGCAGCACGTCGAGCCCGGCGACGGCGTTGAGCACCGGGCCGGTCGACATCGAGCCCATCGGGGTGTCCAGCGGCATCAGCCCGTTGTCGACAAAACCGACCCGGGAGCGGCGCATCGTCGCCGCCGCGCCCACCGGGCCCAGCGCCAGACCCAGCGCCCACCACGGTCCGGCCGGCAGGTCACCGAGCGCCTGGAGGAGACCCAGCGCAACGGCGTACCAGAGGCCGGAGAGCACACCGGGCACCCAGAGTCGCTGCTTGATGGCCTCGTACGAGCTGAGGCCGAGGAGCCGCAGCATGAACGGGTTGCCGGCGTCGGTCCGGATCGTCCCGGCCGTCACACCACCGGGCAGCAGACCGCCGGCCAGCACGGCGAGGCCGACGACCCAGCCGGGAGCGTTGCCCAGCAGGACCGGCAGGGTGGCCGCGGCGGCGACCCACAGCACCCGGCCCGGGCGGCGGCGCAGCATCAGCAGGTCCTGCGCCACGAGCACGGGAACGCGGTGCCACAGCCGGCGGGACCTGAGCTTGCGATGGGCCCAGTAGCGGCGCTCGACCATCTCGGTGATGAAGGACGGCTCCACGCCGTACGCCGAGTCGAACAGGGTGCCGGCGGTCTTGGACGCCTCCAGGATCCGCTCGTTCGGGGTGCCGGCGAGCCGGCGGACGGCCGCCAGGAGGAGCCCCACGACGAGCACCAGGAGTGCGACCGCCAGCGTGGTGACGACCGGCTCGGCGGGCCATCCGGGCTCCGCGCGCGGCGCACCCAGCGCCGAGTCGGCGAGCAACCCGGCCAGCCCGGCCGCCACCAGCACGGACGCCGCACGGTCCGACCAGGACGACCACCGGCGTTCGGCCTGAGCGCCCAGCGCGACCAGCAGCAACGCACCCCCGAGCAGGGAACCGACCAGCGGGAGCAGCCCGTCCGCACCCGGCACCGGCCGGGCGGCGACGTGGCCGAGGACGGTCAGCCCACCGGCCGCACCCGCGACGGCGGCACCGATCAGGGCCACCCAGAGGGAGGGGAGCAACAGCCGCCGTCGGCTCACCGGTGCCGTGAGCAGCCAGGAGGCGGCCGGCCGGCTCAGCGCGAGCGGGCCGAGCCGGCGCAGGGTCAGGTAGAGCCCGCCGGTCAGGACCAGCATCAGGGAGTACCCGGCCAGTTCGGACGCGTTCGCCTCGGCGGGCCAGACGACGGCGAGGATCTGCTTGTGCACGATGCCGCCGACGATCAGCACGAACAGCACGGCGAAGTAGACGTTGCCGAGGGTCTCGCCGCGCTCGCGGTGCGCGGACTGGGTGCGGCGTAACCAGCGCCGCAGCTCCGCGACGCTGACCGGGTGGGCGGTGGCGGTCACGGGAGGCCGGCGGCGTGCAGGTCGGCCATGCTCACCAGGCCGGTGCCGGCCGCCGCCGCGAACGTGTCGTCGTGGCTGGCCATCAGCACGGTGCCACCGCCGGCCAGGTAGTCGCTCAGCAGGCCGGCCACCATCGCGCGGCCGTCGGGGTCGAGGCGCTGCTCGGGCTCGTCGAGGATCAGCAGCTTGCTCGGCCGCAGCAGCGCCAGGGCGAGTGTCAGCCGCTGCTTCTGGCCCGACGAGAGCGACGGCGGGATGGCGTCGGCGTGCGAGGCGATCCCGAAGCGTTCCAGCGACTCGTCGAGGCCGGCGTCCTCCGGGCTCAGGCCGTGCGCGCGACAGACCAGTTCGGCGTGCTCGCGGGCGGTCAGGCCCGGGTACCAGGTCGGAGGCTCGACGGTGGTGACCACGGCACGCCAGAACTCCGGTGTGGACCCGGGCGGGCCGCCGAAGACCTCGATCTCACCGGCGTCGGCCTTCTGCAGGCTGGAGATGCAGCGCAGCAGTGTCGACTTGCCGATGCCGTTCTCCCCGGTCACGCACACGCCCGCACCGACCGGCACGGTCAGCTGGACGTCCACCAGCACGGGCGTGGAGCCGTAGCTCACGGACAGGTCGCGGACCTCGATCGCGGAATGATCCACCGGGTGACGCTAGCAAACGCGGTCAGGGGCGGCGGCCGTACAGCAGCTTGACCGCCTTGACGATGCGCTGCACCTGCGCGGGTGTCCGCTCGAAGGTCATCGCGGGCAGCAGCGACGGCGCCCGGCGCACGGTGATGGACTTCGCCCGGCCGAACTCGCGCAGCCCGTCCTCGCCGTGGATGCGGCCGAAACCGGAGTCGCCGACACCACCGAAGGGCAGCGTGGCCATGCCGACGAAGCTCAGTGTCGAGTTCACCGCGACCATGCCGGTGTGCAGCCGCCGGGCGATCCGGATGCCGTTGGCCTTGCCGAAGACGGCGCCACCCAGGCCGTACGGGAGGGCATTGGCCTTGGTGATCGCCTCGTCGGCGTCGGCGACCCGGGTGATGGTCAGGGTCGGGCCGAAGGTCTCCTCGCGGATGGCGGCGGAGTCCTCGGGAACGTCCACGAGCACGGTCGGCGCGACGTTCGGCGGCTGGACCGCGTCGGCGCCACCGAGCACCGCCCGGCCACCGCTCGCGAGGGCGTCGTCGATGTGGCGGCGGATGATGTCGACCTGCCCGGGCATGGTGATCGGGCCGATCTCCTCGCCGAGCCGCAGCTTGCCGGCCTTCTCCACGACGGCGGCCACGAACGCGTCATAGACCGGTGCGACGGCGTACGCCCGCTCGATGCCGATGCAGGTCTGCCCGGCGTTGGTCATCGCGCCCCAGACGGCGGCCTCGGCGGCGGCGGTGACATCCGCGTCGGCGTCGACGATGAGCGCGTCCTTGCCGCCCGCCTCGATGACCACCGGTGTCAGGGTCTCCGCGCAGGCGGCCATGACCTTCTTCGCGGTGGCGGTCGAGCCGGTGAAGGCGACCTTGCCGACACCGGAACGGCACAGCGCGGCGCCGACGTCACCCAGCCCGTGCACCGTCTGGAACACCGGCTGCTCGGTCACGACCTCGGCGAAGCTGTCGGCCAGCCACTGACCGACCGCCGGGGTGTACTCGCTGGGCTTCAGCACCACCGCGTTGCCCGCGGCCAGCGCGCCGCTGATCGGTCCGAGCGGCGTCAGGATCGGGTAGTTCCACGGGCCGATCACGCCGATCACGCCGTACGGCTGGTATTCCAGGTGGCCGGAGTGCTCCGCGACCAGCAGCCGGGTCTTCGTGCGGCGAGGGCCGAGCACCCGCTTGGCGTTCCGGGCGGCCCAGTCGATGTGCTCGATCGCCGCGGTCGCCTCGACGATGGCATCGGCGAGCGGCTTGCCCGTCTCGGCCCGGGTGAGCTCGGCCAGTTCCTCGATGCGCTCGGCGAGCAGTGCCCGCCAGCGCAGCAGCCGCACCTTGCGCTCGTCGAAGCCGAGTGAGGCCCACCAGGCGCCCGCTGTCCGCGCGCGGTCGACGGTCGCACCGACCGCCTCGGCGTCCGAGACCGGGAGGCGGCCCGCCTCGGCACCGGTCGCAGGGCTGGTCGAGACGAGGAAGCCGTCCTCGACCACGGGCATGCCGGGTGTACGGGTAGCCGTCATGAACGTGAGTCTAGGTCGCATTCACCGTGCCGTACCTCACACGTACGCTTGATTGTCGTGAGTCCTCGCCGTAATCGCCCCCGTCGCGACGCAGAAGCACCTGCGCTGCGCGAGGAGGGCAGCCGTCGTGGCATCGAGGGTGTCCAGCAGTATCAGGACGGCGAGTGGATGGTCCGGTCGATCTTCGGCGGCGCGGCGACCAAGACGTACAAATGTCCTGGTTGCATGCAGGAGATCCGCCCGGGTGTCGCGCACATCGTGGCCTGGCCGGCCGACGACCGGGGCGACGAGAGCGACCGCCGCCACTGGCACACGGGCTGCTGGCGGGCCCGCGACCGCCGCGGCCCGACGGTGGAACGCTCCCGCAACGCACCACGCTATGGGCGAGGATGACGACCGTGACCAATCAGATCCGTGCCAACTCCGTCCTGCCGGCGCACCGTGAGGACATCGAACTCCACACCGCCGACGGACTGACCCTGGTCGGCGAGCTGGCCCGCCCGGAGTCCGGTGAGCCGGTCGCCACCCTGGTCTGCCTGCACCCGCTGCCCACCCACGGCGGGATGATGGACAGCCACGTCTTTCGCAAGGCCGCCTGGCGTCTCCCGGCGCTGGCGGGGCTGGCGGTGCTCCGCTTCAACACCCGCGGCACGTCGAGTGTGCGCGGCACCAGCGAGGGCGAGTTCTCGTCGGCCGTCGAGGAGAAGTACGACGTCGCGGCGGCCATCGAGTACGCCGAGTTCCAGGACCTGCCGAACATCTGGTTGCTCGGCTGGTCGTTCGGCACCGACCTCACGCTGATGCACGGCCTGGACCCGGCCGTCACGGGCGCGATCCTGCTGTCGCCGCCGCTGCGCTTCTTGTCGGAGTCGCACCTGACCGCCTGGGGCGGCAGCGGCAAGCCGGTCACCGCGCTGGTGCCGGAGTTCGACGACTACCTGCGCCCGCCGGAGGCCCGCGAACGATTCGCCGCGATCCCGCAGGCCGAGGTTGTCGGGGTGCCGGGCGCCAAGCACCTGTGGGTGGGTGACGCCGAGACCGTGCTGGACGAGGTCGTGCGCCGGGTCGCGCCCGATGTCGAGGTGCCGCTGCCCCGCACCTGGGACGGTCCGATGGAGTCCGGTGACATGAACGCCTACGCGAACCGCACGGTCGCGGCGTTCTCGGACGTCCCGGTGCCCAAGCCTCTCCGGGACTGACCGCTACTTCTCCTCCATGCTGGGGTTCACGACCTCGCGCACGATCAGCTGGATCGCCGCCACCATCGGGATGGCGATCAGGGCGCCGATGACGCCGAAGAGGCCCACTCCCAGCAGCGCCGCTGTCACGGCGGCCACGTCGCTGACCTTGACCGAGCGCCGCATCACGTTGGGGTAGATCAGGTAGTTCTCCACCTGCTGATAGATCAGGAAGAACACGAGGCAGACGATCCCGGTGGTCAGCGACGAGGCGAAGCCGACCAGGCTGACGATCACCGCACCCAGGGTGGCACCGATCTGCGGGATCAGGTCGCAGACGGCCACCACCACGGCCAGCGCGAACGGGTAGGCCAGGCCGACGATCATCGCGAAGACCCAGGTGCTGAGACCTGCCAGCACCGCGATGGCGATGGCGCCGACCATGTACGCGCCGACCTTGCTGAGGATCTCGTCGGTGAGCAGGCGTACCCGGTCGCGGCGGCTGCGCGGGACCAGGGCGTACCCGCCTTCCTTGATCCGGTCGAAGGCCGCCATGAAGTAGATGACCAGCACGATCACGGTCAGGACGTTGAAGATCGTGCCGAAGAGCAGCCTCGCGCCGCCGACCACACCGCCCAGGGCGTTCGTGACCGTGCCCGCGTTCAGCGCGCTCTGGACCTTGCTCAGGACGTCGTACCGCTGGACCAGGTCGTTGACGGTCTCGTTGCGCTGGAGACTCTCGATGAAACTCGGGACGTTCTGGATCAGCTGCCCGGTCTGGGTCACCAGCGGCGGCACCAGCGCGAACACCCCGCCGCAGAGCAGTAGCACGATGCCCAGGGCCAGCACGGCCACGGCCGGCCCGCGCGGCAGCCCCCACGCGCGCAGCCGGGTCACCGCCGGGTTGAGCCCGATCGCCAGGAACAGCGCGATGAAGATCAGGACCAGGATCGAGGCCGCGTTGCGCAGACCGAGGAAGATCCCGTACGCGGTGATGAGCCCGAGCCCACCCAGGAGGCCGATCAGGAACGGGTTACGCCGGCTGAGCGGCGGACCGGGACGCCCGAACTGACCGGGGCCCTTCGGCTCCTCAGGGGCGTCCGCGGACGGCTCGGGGTCGTCGGCCGGCGGGTGCACGGCTTCCGCCTCCGCCGGGCTGTCGTCGGCCGTCACCGGAACCTCCACAGGGGACCATCGGGAGGTCCGTGCGGCGGTCGGCGACCGGGACGGTGAACGAACTTCCCGGCGGGCAATTTAGCGGTACGGACCCCGTGCCGCCACCCGCCGGGAGTGAAGTGCTCCTGCTCAGTCGGCGTCGACGCCGACGCGGCTGTCGGTCGGCCGGGCCGTCACCTTCGCCGAGGCGGTCACCTTGGCCGGTGCGGCCGCTGCAGCCGGAGTGGCCGGGCCCGATGCAGGCGTCGCGGCCTTGTCCGTGGTCGTGGAGGCCTTCTCGGGAGCCGCGTGCTGGCCGCCGCCCGAGGTGGTGGTCTGCGGTGCGGACGACGGCGGAACAACAGCGGCGTGACCGGTGGCCACCGGCGCGACCGAGGCGGCTGCCGCGGCCACACTGGGCGACGACAGATCCTCGTCGTCGTAATCGTCCTCGCCGTCGGGCGAGGCAGCCGCAGCCAGGACCGCGGCGGCGGCGAGCTCGGCGACCCGCTTGGCCTCCTTTTGCACCTGGCGGCGGACGTCGGTGGCGCGGCGCTCCGCGGCCTCACCCGCCCGCTTCGCCTCGGCGACGTGCACGAGCTCGGCCTCGAGCTCCTTCTTCACGTCGGCCAGGCGCTGCTGCATGCGTTCCGCCTCGGTCTCGGCGGCCTTCGCGCGGGCGTTCGCCTCGGCGACCTTCTTCTCGGCCTCGGCGGTCTTGGCCTGCGCCGCCGCGAGATCCCGGCCGGCGCCGGCGATCTTGTCCTGCTGAGCGGCGATCTCCTTGCGGATGGCGGTGGCCTGCTCGTCGGAGCGGCGCAGCACCTCCTCCGCATATTTGTCGGCCTCGCTGCGCAGGTCGGCGCACTGCTTCTCGACGGCGGACCGCATCTGGGTCAGCTCCTGCGTCAGCTCCTGGCGGCGCTGGGCGACCTCGCGGTCGACGGTCGCCTTGAGCTCGGCGCGCTCCCGCTCGGCGTCCGCGCGCAGCTTGGCGACGTCCTGCTGGGTCTTGTCCCGCAGCGCCTTGAGCTCCTGGTCGGCCTGCATCCGGGTCGACTTGACGTAACCGTCGGCCTCGGCGCGGGCCCGCTGGGACTCCTGCGCGGTGCGCTCGGTGAGCTGCTGGGCCTCCGAACGGGCGCGGGCGAGCGTGGACTCGGCCTCCGCGCGCAGCTGCTCGGCGGCCTGACGGCTGGTCGCCAGCGACTTCTCGGCGGCGGCACGCCGGGCGACGTCGGCTTTTTCCTCGTCGGCGCGGCGGGCGGCCAGCGCGATCTCGAAGTCGCGGATGCCGTCGTGGGCGTGGGCCTCGGCCTCCGCCCGGATCCGCTCGGCCTCGGCCAGACGGGCGGCGATGTCGTCGGTGGCGGAACTCTTGATGTCCGCGGCGACTTCTTCGGCCTTGGCCAGTATTTCCTCGACCTTGGGTCCCAGATGGCGGAACGAGACCTCGGCGCCCATGCCCGGCCGGCGCCGCGCCTGGTTGGCCTCCTGCTGAAGCCGGTCGATCTGTCCGGCCATCGCCTGGATCTGCGAGTAGGCCTGCTCGCGCTCGCTCGCCAGAGCCGCTATCTCGTTCTCGGCCCGCGCGACATAGCGTTCGACCTGCTTTTTCTCATAACCCCGCAGGGCGGTCTCGAAGCTGGGCTCGGAGGCTGCGTCTCCACCGAGACCGAAGATTTCCCCGCCGTGCGACATACTTTCCATCCTCACATACGCATCGTCCCGTGACGTGCCGATACACACCGGCCTGGCGGGACTGTGCGTCTGGTTGTGATTTGTCTGTGCCCAGGCTACGTGTGGAAACAAACGGGCCGCACCGGAGGAGCTCCGGTACGGCCCGCAAACGCCTTCGCACAACCGGCCCGGTTCCTTCAACCGTTACGCAAGCGCAAGGGTGGCGCAACCGGGAACCGAGTGGCAAACGACTCAGCTGGACTTGGCGACCGCCTCGGGCTGGCCGGCTTCCTCGGCCTCGGGCTCGCGCGGCGCCGGGGCGTCGGACTTGGCCTCGGCCTGCTTGACGACCTCGGCGGCCTTGGCCGCGGCACCGACCGTCGGCACCAGGCCGGAGAGGCCGGAGAGCATCTGGCCCAGCTGGTTGGTGACCGCGTCCTTCTGACGGGTCAGGTCGTCGACCTCACGCTTGGCGGCCTGCGTGGTCAGCTCGGCCTCCGTGCGGGCCTCGCTGAGCAGACGGCTGGACTCGGAACGAGCCTCGGTGACCGTCTTCTCCGCCAGGGCGCGGGCCTTCTCGACCGTCTCGATGGCGGTGCGCTCGGACTCGACGCGGCGGCTCTCGGCGCGCTGCTCGATCTCCTTGGCGCGGTCCTCGGCGGCGCGGGCGCGCTCCTCGGCCTCGGCCACCATCTTCTGGGTGGCGTTGACCTGGGCGGCGTGGCGCTGCGACTCCTCGCGCTCGCTCTTCTCCCGGCGCTCCGCGGTCTCCAGCGCGAGGGCCTGCAGGTCCTTGTCGCGCTTGTCGCGGGCGTCGGTCAGCATCTTGGTGGCCTCGGCGCGCTTCTCCTCGGCCTCACGGGCTGCCTTGGCCCGCAGCTGGGTGATCTCCCGCTCGGCGGTGGCCCGCAGCGAGGCGACCTCCCGCTCGACGGTCGACTTGAGCTCGGCGACCTCGTGCGCGGTGACCGTGCGCAGCTGCTTGGTCTCGCGGTCGGCGTCCGAGCGCAGCGTGTCCGCCTCGCGCCGGGCCTGCACGCGATTTTCCGCGGACTCGCGCTCGGCCTGCGTGCGGACCTGCCCCGCCTCACGCTCGGCGGTCGCCTTCATCGCGGCGGCCTCGGCACGGGCCTTGTCGGTGATCTCGCGTGCTTCGAGGCGGGCCGCGGAGAGGATGCCCTCGGACTCCCGCTTGGCCTCGCTACGGTGGTCGTTGGCCTGTTCCTCGGCCAGCCGGAGGATCTGCTCGACCCGGGTGCCCAGCCCGGAGAGGGTCGGCCGGTTGTTCTCCTCGAGGAGCTTGTTGCTGTCGGCCAGCTTCTGCTCGAGGGCGTTGAGACGCTGCTCCGCCTGGCGCAGCCGGCGCTGCGCGTCGTTCATCCGCTGCTCGGCCTCACCGCGGGCCTGCTCGGACTGGTTCAGGGCGGCGACGAGCCGGCCGAGATGGGCATCCACCTGCCCGCGGTCGTATCCACGCAGGACAACCGTGAAGTCGTGCTGCGAATTTGCGCTTTCGAAGAACGCGAGATTGGCATCCTGCTGCTGGGGCATTGGGACATACTGGCAGACCCCCCAGGGGGCCACGCAAGACCGTACGGGCCGGGTATTCCCGCCCGAGATCACCTTCGACCGGGCTCCCGGAGGCCGATGTCGGCCGTTCGGATGGCGTCGCGGGGTGGTTGCCCGCACAGCGTCGTCACGCCGCTACCTGCTGTGCCGCCCGGAATCGGAAGATCGTCGCACACGGTCGCCCCGCGGCGCTCGCTGTTGCCGACGATCCTGCCAGTCCGCAGCAGTAACGTCAGGACTTTTCACCCGCAAGGCGTACTAATCAGGAGGGTTGCACCAACTCGACCAGGACACCGCCGGCGTCCTTCGGGTGCACGAAGTTGATGCGCGAGCCGGCCGTGCCGCGTTTCGGCTCGTCGTAGAGCAGTCGCAGCCCGCGGGCCCGCAACGCGTCGCTGGTGGCCTCGACATCCGCCACCGTGTAGGCCAGTTGCTGCAGTCCCGGGCCGCTGCGGTCGAGGAACTTCGCGATCGCCGAGTCGGGGCGCAGCGGCGCGAGCAGCTGGATGCGCGCGCCCGTGCCGTCGTCGCCGGCCACGAGCATCGCCTCGCGGACGCCCTGGTCCTCGTTCGTCTCCTCGTGGACGCAGCGCATGCCGAAGATCTGGGCGTAGAACAAGATCGCCTCGTCCAGGTCGGGCACCGCGATGCCGACGTGATCGACGCGGAGCAGGCCCACCTCGGGCAGCGAGTCCAGGTCGCGAAGTGATTCCATGTCGGAGAGTGTGACATTCTCGCGGCGGTCCCCGGGGAGTAACAGAACGGCCATCCGGTTACGCTGACCTAACCATCGTTCAGGAGAAAGCGAAGCCTCCCGTGACCAGCTCGGTGATCGTCAGCGGCGCCCGTACGCCCATGGGCCGCCTCCTCGGCAACCTCAAGAACCTGCCGGCCACCGCCCTCGGCGGGTACGCCATCGCGGCAGCGCTCGAGCGCGGCGGTGTCGCGCCGGACCAGGTCCAGTACGTGATCATGGGTCAGGTGCTGCAGGCCGGCACCGGGCAGATCACCGCACGGCAGGCCGCCGTCGCCGCGGGCATCCCGATGACCACTCCGGCCGTGACGGTCAACAAGGTCTGTCTTTCTGGCCTCGACGCGATCGCCCTGGCCGACCAGCTGATCCGCGCCGGCGAGTTCGACATCGTCGTGGCGGGTGGCATGGAGTCGATGACCAACGCCCCGCACCTGCTGATGGGTCAGCGCCAGGGCAAGAAGTACGGCGACATCCTCGTCCGTGACCACACCGCGTTCGACGGCCTGATGGATCCGTGGGACGGCATCTCGATGGGCGAGTCCACCGAGCGCAGCGGCGCCGGCCTCGGGATCACCCGTGAGGAGCAGGACGCCTTCGCGGCGCTCAGCCACCAGCGGGCCGCGGCGGCCCAGCAGAACGGCCACTTCGCCGAGGAGATCGTTCCGGTCAAGGCGGGCCTGCGCGGGGTCGACAAGCTGATCGACACCGACGAGGGTGTGCGTCCCGACGCGACAGCCGAGTCGCTGGGCGCCCTGCGGCCCGCGTTCTCCAAGGACGGCACGATCACCGCCGGCAGCGCCTCGCCGATCTCCGACGGCGCCGCCGCGGTCGTCGTGATGAGCAGGGCCAAGGCCGAGGAGCTCGGGCTGACCTGGCTGGCCGAGATCGGCGCGCACGGCAACGTCGCGGGCCCGGACGCCTCGCTGCAGGCCCAGCCGGCCAACGCGATCAGGCACGCGCTCGGCAAGGCCGGCCTGGCCGTCGGTGACCTCGACCTGATCGAGATGAACGAGGCCTTCGCCCAGGTCGTGCTGCACTCGATGCGCGAGCTCAAGGTGAGCGAGGAGATCGTCAACGTCAACGGCGGCGCGATCGCCCTCGGCCACCCGATCGGCATGTCGGGCGCCCGCCTGGTGCTCACGCTGGCGCTGGAGCTCAAGCGGCGCGGTGGCGGGCTCGGTGCGGCCGCTCTCTGTGGTGGCGGCGGGCAGGGCGACGCGCTGCTCATCAAGGTGCCCACCGCTTGATCGTGAGGCAGGATGCGAGGGTGAGGACCCGGGACGTTCCGACGCTGGTGGCCCGTGCGCGGGAGGGCGATCCCCGGTCGGTCGCGCGCCTGATCACCCTGGTCGAGAACGGCGACCCGAAGCTCGCCGAGGTCGCCGCGGCGCTGGCCCCGTACGCGGGCCGGGCTCAGGTGGTGGGCCTGACCGGATCTCCTGGGGTGGGCAAGTCCACGACCACGAACGAGCTGGTCCGCGCGTTGCGCAAGGCCGGGCACCGCGTCGGTGTGCTCGCGGTCGACCCGTCGAGCCCGTTCACCGGGGGCGCGATCCTGGGTGACCGGATCCGGATGCAGGACCACACCACCGACCCCGGCGTCTACATCCGGTCGATGTCGAGCCGCGGTCAGCTCGGTGGTCTCGCCGCGGCGACCCCGCAGGCCGTGCGCGTGCTCGAAGGCGCGGGCTGTGACGTGGTGCTCGTCGAGACGGTCGGTGTGGGCCAGGCCGAGGTGGAGATCGCCTCGCTGGCCGACACCACGCTGGTGCTGCTCGCGCCCGGGATGGGCGACGCGATCCAGGCGGTCAAGGCGGGCATCCTCGAGATCGCCGACGTTTTTGTGGTCAACAAGGCCGACCGGCCGGGCGCCGATGCGACCTACCGCGACATCCAGGGCATGCTCTCGCTCGGCGAGCGCAGTCCGGGCGAGTGGCGGCCGCAGGTCGTGCGGGCCGTGGCGGTCAAGGGTGAAGGTGTCGACGACGTTGTCGCCGCCATCGAAAAACACCGGGCGTGGCTGGAGTCGTCCGGCCGGCTCCAAGCCCGGCGGGAGGCGCGGGCCGCCGCGGAGGTCGAGGCCATCGCGCTCGGCACGCTCCGTGCCCGCCTGGGCTCATTGCGCGAGGGTACGGCGCTGAGCGACCTCGCCGCGCGTGTGGCCGCCGGCGGGCTCGACCCGTACGCAGCAGCCGAGTCGCTGATCAAGGACCTCTAGCCGAACTCCGCGAGCGTCTCCACGATCAGGTTCTCGTCCCAGCTCAGGCGGCCCGAGGCGAGGTCGTCGACGAGCGCGTCGAGCCAGGTCAGCTCCGCGCGCAGCATCGCCGAGCGGTACTCGTCCTCGATCAGGAAGAGCCGCGGCAGCCCGGGTGGCGCCTGGGCGTCGATCTGCGCCAGCTTTTCCCGCAGTGTCGTGGCGCGGCGTTCGAGCAGGGTGCGGACTTCAGCCGGGTCCAGGATCGGAAGGAACGCCAGCGCGGCCGGGAATTCCGGGAACTCGCGGGCCGGCGTGGGCAGCATCTCGGTCAGCCAGCGCCGCAGGGTGGCGCCGCCGGCCTCGGTGATCTCGTAGACCGTGCGTTCGGGGCGCCCGGCCTCCCGCGCGGTGCCGCCGGGCCGGGCCAGACCGTCGCGGACCAGCCGGTCGAGCGCCTGATAGACGCTGTTGCGCTGGGCGACGTTGACCAGTTGGTCCTGCCCGCGCTCCTTGATCATCTGCTGCATCCGGTACGGGTGCATGGGCGCCTCGGCCAGCAGAGCCAGCAGCACCATCGCCAGGGTCGACCGGCGAGGCAGCGCAGACGTCATGGTCCACAGCCTAGGGGTTTCCCCGGGGTTGCCAGCCATAGTCATGGCATGCATAGTCATTCTATGACTAAGACAGCAGTCGTCGCCGGTGGTGGCATCGCCGGCACCGTCGTCGCCCTGGCCCTGCACCGGGCCGGGTTCACACCACTGATCCACGAGGCCCACGACCGCGGAGCCGACGAGCGCGGCGCGTTCGTCACGGTCGCCGAGAACGGCCTGTCCGCTCTCGAGGCGCTCGGCCTCGACCCGCGGCAGGTCTTCTCCGCCGGGTTCGCCACCCCGGCCATGGCGCTGCTGACCGCGGCCGGGAAACCGCTGGCCGAGCTGCCGCTGGGCACCACGACCACCACGATCCGGCGTGCGGACCTCTACCTGGCCCTGCGCGCCGAGGCCGTGCGCCGCGGCATCACGATCGCGTACGGCAAACGCCTCACCGGCCGGACGCGGCGGGACGGCGGTGTGACCGCCCACTTCGAGGACGGCAGCGCCGTCAACGCCGATCTGCTGGTCGGCGCGGACGGTCTCCACTCGCGGACACGGACGGCCCTGGACCCGGCCGCACCGGCACCGCGCTACCTAGGACTGCTCAACGCCGGCGGCTTCACGGCCGGTCCGGTCGCTCCGGCGCTCGCACCCGAACCCGGTGTCATGCAGATGGCGTTCGGGCGGAAGGCGTTCTTCGGCTGGGCCACGGCGCCGGACGGCTCGGTGTGGTGGTTCGCCAACCCGCCGAGCAAACAGCCCGTGGACCCGGCCGCGTGGACGCCCGCCACCTGGAAGGCGCGCCTGCTCGAGCTGGTCGCCGGCGACGGGATGCCGGCGGCGGCGATCATCGAGGCCAGCGACGAGATCGTCGGGCCGTGGAACACCTGGGACCTGCCGCGGGTGCCGGTCTGGCGTGACGACCGGACGGTGCTGATCGGTGATGCCGCGCACGCCGTCTCGCCGTCCTCGGGCCAGGGTGCGTCGATGGCCATCGAGGACGCCGTTGTCCTGGGCCGTTGCCTGGAAGCCCGGTCCGACGTCGGGGCGGCGCTCGCCGAGTACGAAGGGCTGCGGCGGGGACGGGTCGAGAAGGTCGTCGCGTACGGGAAGCGCAGCGGCAGCACCAAGGCCGCCGGTCCGGTCGGCGCGGTGCTCCGGGACGCCATGACACCGCTGGTCATGCGGCTGCTCTATCGCAAGGGCAATCCCCAGGCCTGGATCCTCGACCACCGGATCGGCTGAACGCCTCAGGTCGCCGGGCCGGCCGCCGATCACACCGTTCAGCCGTCCCGTCGACCGACGGGTGCCCGACAACGAACGAGGTGGCCATGCACCGGCCGGACGCGCGCCGAGGTCTGCGCGTGGATCCGCTGCTCGTGGTCCTGGCCGTGCTGGCGCTGATCACGGCGGTCGGCTTCGCGCTGCAGCGGGCCACCACAGTGGCCCAGGTCGCGACGTTCTGGCTGCTCATGGCGGCCGTGCATGCCTGTTTTGCGGTCACCTCGTGGCGGGTGGCCGCCCGGTCGCGGCCCAGCGGGCGCCACCTGTGGTCGCTGTTCGCCATCGCCGGTGCGGCCTTCCTGGTCGGCGACGCCGGGCAGCTGGTCGAGGTGGCCCGCCACCCGGCGGGCCCGTCGGCGGTGGTCGGGACGTCGTTCCAGTTCGGTGCCCTGGCGGTCGGCGTCACGGTGCTGGTCACCGGTCTGCTGCGCTTCCCGCTGGGCACGATGGAGGACAACGCCCGGTCCCGGCTGCGGCTCGACGTCGCGACTGTCCTGGCCGCCGCGACCACCTTCGGTCTGTGGCTCTTCGAGGTGCCGGCCGGCGACCGGGGAGGCGGCTGGTTCTTCGGGCTCGTCACCGCGATCCTCGTGCTGCCCGGGATGTTCCTCGTGGCGACCTTCGCCGTCGTGCGGCTGATCCTGAGCGGCCGCACACCGTTCACCCGGCTCACCGCGCTCACCGGTGGCACGGCCGCGGTGATGCAGGTCGTCCTCCAGGCGGTGCCCGGCTCGATCTACCAGGATCCGCGGTTCATGCCGTGGCTGCTCTGCGCCAACGTGCTGGCCAGCACGCTCCTGGCCGTCGCCGCCCGGTCCCAGGAACGCGGCGCCCGCCATGCCCGCCAGGACGTCACGGCCGGACCGCGGCGGCGTTACAGCATCCTCCCGTACGCCGCGATGGTCGCCGTGTGGCTGCTGACCGCGCTGCTGCTCGCGGTCGAAGGGCTGGACACGCGGGCCTGGGTCGTCGGCCTCGGGGCGGTGGTGACCACCGTGCTGGTCATCGGCCGGCAGGTGAGCGACTTCCGGGCCATCACCGAGCTGCTCGACGAGCGCGACAAGCTCACCACCGAGTTGTCCCGGCTGGCCTACCACGACGCGCTCACCGGCCTGGCCAACCGCGGGCGGTTCATGCAGCGGCTGCACGACGCCCTGGCGGCCGGTCCGGTGACCGTCTTCCTGGTCGACCTGGACGACTTCAAGCCGGTCAACGACGCGTTCGGCCACGCGACCGGCGACCAGTTGCTCATCGAGGTGGGCCGGCGGCTGCGCGCGGAGGTCCGCGACGGCGACACGGTCGGGCGGCTGGGCGGTGACGAGTTCGCCGTACTGATGGAGGGTCTGCCCGTGGACCGCCGGAAGGAGGTGGCCGACGGGCTGTCCGCCGCACTGAGCGGGACCGTCCGCATCGGCGCGGTCGACGTCGGCCTCAGTGCGAGCGTCGGCAGTGCCACCGGCCGCCAGGGTCTGCAAGATCCCGACAGCCTGCTGCACGAGGCCGACATGGCGATGTATGCGGTTAAAACCGACCGCCGGATCCTCGTCGCCGGTGACCTTGTGTAGTGATCCATATCCATTCAGTCGCACTTGCGATCAACGGGTTACGCAGGGCCAATGCCTGGTAACCTTGCCGCCCTCTGCCCGGGAGGAAGTCGCGATGCGTACGAAGATGTTCGCTCTGGTTGCGGTCGGTCTGATCGCGCTCGGTGGCACGGCCGCGTGCACCGACGACGACGGCGACGGAGGCACCTCCGGCGGAAGCGGTAACCGCGGGGGTGGCGGCGGCAAGGTCGGCGTGATCCTCCCCGACACCACCACCTCGCAGCGCTGGGGGACCGACGACCCCAAGCTGCTGAAGGCGGCCTTCGACGCGGCGGACGTGCCCGTCGACATCCAGAACGCGCAGGGCGACAAGGCGAAGTTCGCGTCGATCGCCGACGGCATGATCAACGGCGGCGTCAAGGTCCTGATCACCGTCAACCTCGACTCGGGCACCGGCAAGGCCGTGCTCAACAAGGCGAAGGCCGCCGGCATCAAGACGATCGACTACGACCGGCTGACGCTCAACGGCGGCGCCGACTACTACGTCAGCTTCGACAACGTCGCCGTCGGCGAGCAGCAGGGCAAGGGCCTGACACGCTGTCTCACCGAGAAGAACGCCAAGAGCCCGCTGATCGCCGACCTCAACGGGTCGCCGACCGACAACAACGCCACCCTGTTCAAGGACGGCTACGAGTCGGTCCTCCAGCCGAAGTACGACGACGGCACCTTCCTCAAGGGCCCGGACCAGTGGGTCGCCGACTGGAACAACAAGGAAGCCGGCGTCGTCTTCCAGGAGATGTGGAACCAGACCGGCCGGAAGATCGACGGTGTGCTGGCGGCGAACGACGGCCTGGCCAACGCCGCGATCGAGGTCCTCAAGAAGAACAACATGAACGGCAAGGTCCCGGTCACCGGTCAGGACGCCACGGTCCAGGGCCTGCAGAACATCCTCGCCGGCGACCAGTGCATGACGGTCTACAAGGCGATCAAGAAGGAAGCCGACGCCGCCGCCGACCTCGCCATCAAGCTCTTCAAGGGCGAGACGCCGACCACGGTGGACAGGGTCAAGGACCCCGAGTCCGGCGCCTACGTGCAGTCGGTCCTCGAGGACCCGCAGGCGATCTTCCTCGAAGACATCAACGACGTCATCAAGGACCGCTTCGTGGAGAAGAAGGCCGTCTGCTCCGGCCGCTTCGCCGCGCTGTGCCGCGAGGCCGGCATCAAGTAGCTCGCCGGCGCAGTCGTGCACTGCCGCGGTCGATCGCCACGAAGAGCAGGCCGAGGAGCCAGAACGCCAGGGCGAAGCCGGTCGCGCTGATGGCGACGCCGTCGTAGCCCAGCTCCCGGACGTCGATGAACGGGTACGGGTACCTGTGCACGATCAGCCCGCGGATCAACGCGAACGCCAGGTAGCCGAGCGGGAAGGCCAGCCAGTAGAGCGCGTACCGCCAGCGGAAGCGGCCGCGCTCGTCGAAGAGGATCCAGTCGAGCACGGCGAGCAGGGGCACGACCGTGTGCAGCAGCTGGTTGCCGATCGCCTCGGGCAGGGCACGTTCGACCGGGCCGGCCGCGAAGCCGCTCGCCGGGTTGTCGAGCACCAGGTGGTAGACCAGCCCGGTGATCGCGACGTAGAGCGTCACCGCACCCTTCCAGGCCGGTGGGGTCGTCCGGCCCGACAGGGACCAGACCGCGAAGATCCCGTACGCGACGTTGCTCTGGATCGTGAAGTACGGCAGCAGGCCGGTGAGTGTCGCCGGCCCGGACGCGGTCAGCACCACACCGGCGACCACCGCGAGGGCGGCGACCAGCCGCATGATCTTCATGGCGACAAACTAATGCCCGGCGATGCGGAGGCATCGCCGGGCATCAGCGCCGGGATCAGCAGGCGGCGTCGGTTCCGGTCACGTTGACCGCCGTCCACGCCTTCTGGACCGCCTTGTACTCGGTGCCGCACTTGCCGTAGAGGTCGGTCGCGGCCGAGAGGGTGTAACCGCGGGCCGCCTTGTAGTTGGTGCTCGAGGTGAAGTAGGTGCTCAGCGCGCGGTACCAGATCGCCGCGGCCTTGCTGCGCCCGATGCCCGTCACCGCGCCGGCACCGCTGCAGACAGGCGAGGTGCCGTACGCGGTGGCGCCGGTGCCCTCGGCCAGGTTGAAGAAGAAGTGGTTGCCGACACCCGAGGAGTAGTGCACGTCGACGTTCTTCGTGCTCGTCGACCAGCAGCCGATGCCCTTGCCGTCCAGCGTCGGGTTGTACATGTACCGCAGCGGCGCGCCGTTGCCGTTGATGTTGATCTTCTCGCCGATCAGGTAGTCGCCGGCGTCGCTGCTGTTCGCGGCGTAGAACTCGACCATCGTGCCGAAGATGTCGGAGGTGGCCTCGTTGAGACCGCCGGACTCACCGGAGTAGGTCAGGTTGGCGGTGCGCTCGGTGACACCGTGCGACATCTCGTGACCGGCCACGTCCAGCGAGACCAGCGGGCGGGCGTTGCCGCTGCCGTCGCCGTAGGTCATCGAGGAGCCGTCCCAGAACGCGTTCACGTACGCGCTGCCGTAGTGCACCCGCGACGGCACACCGGTGCCGTTGTTGAAGATGCCCTTCCGGCCGAACGTGGTGTTGTAGTAGTCGTAGGTCTTGGCGGCGCCGTAGTGCGCGTCGACCGCAGCCGACTGCCGGTTGGAGGTCGCCCCGGTGCCCCACGTGTTGTCGGCGTCGGTGAAGAGCGTGCAGGTGCCTGAGGTCCGGTTGTTCATGTCGCAGGTGGTGCCGTTGCCGTGCGACGCGTCCTTCAGGCTGAAGCTGGTGGTGGATACCTGGGTCGTGGTCAGTGACACGGTCCCGGAGTAGACGCTGCGGCCGCTGCCGGTCGCCGTCTCCACGGTGTCCCAGGAGCTGAGCACGGCACCGGTGGTCGCGTCGGTCACGACGTGCAGCTTGGAGGGGGTCTGCCCGTCCTCGCCGAAGCCCTCGACCACCGTCTCGTAGGCCAGCGTGCCGGTGCCGCTGGTCGCGTCGACCACGAGCTCGGGGGCGCCCACCGCGCTGACCGTACCGGTGAAGTGGGCCTTGGCCGTGGCACTCGCGGTCGAGGCGGCCCGCTTGGGTGTGGTGCTCAGCGTCAGCGGCGCGGCGAGGCCGACGGAGGCCTGGCGGAACGCGCCGTCCTTCGTGCCGTGCATGACGAGGTCACCGCCGAGAACCCGCAGGCCCTCGTACGTGCGGGTGTACCGCACGTGGGTCGTACCGTCGGCGTCCTTGGCCGTGGCCTTGACGGCAAAGGCGTCCGCGGCGCTCGCCTTGAGGGCGGCGCGGTGCGCGGACGGCGACAGGGGGTCGGGCGCGGCGGCTGCCGAGGTCGCTCCGACGCCCGTCAGCAGGCCGCCCATGAGCAGGGCGGAGCCGACGGCAGCGAGAGATCGTTTCAAGGGGGACTCCTGAACGGTGGGGGACCGTGGCGGTGGCCACGCATCTAGATCTACCGATCGATTGCCATCCTGTGAACATGCTGAAAACGTCATAACGTCGACGAGGCCTTAGCGATCGTTCAGCTTTGGGCCTACGATGTGCGCCATGGACGCAGCCGACATCGCCGCCGGCCGGGAGCGCTGGCAGCAGCGCTACGACGCCGCCCGCAAGCGGGACGCAGACTTCACCACGCTGTCCGGGTCGCCCGTCGACCCCGTGTACGGTCCCGCTGACGGCGACACGGTCGAGGACTTCGAGCGGATCGGGTGGCCGGGCGAGTTCCCGTACACCCGGGGTCTCTATCCGACCGGTTATCGCGGACGGACCTGGACCATCCGGCAGTTCGCGGGTTTCGGCAACGCGCGCCAGACGAACGAGCGCTACAAGATGATCCTCGCGGCCGGTGGTGGCGGGCTGAGCGTCGCCTTCGACATGCCGACGCTGATGGGTCGCGACTCCGACGATCCGCAGTCACTCGGCGAGGTCGGCCACTGCGGTGTTGCCATCGACACCGCCGCCGACATGGAAGTGCTCTTCGACGGCATCGACCTGCAGCAGACCACGACGAGCATGACGATCTCCGGCCCGGCCGTGCCCATCTTCGTGATGTATCTCGTCGCCGCCGAACGTCAGGGCGCCGACCTCGGCAAACTCGACGGCACGCTGCAGACCGACATCTTCAAGGAGTACATCGCGCAGAAGGAGTGGCTCTTCGAGCCCGAGCCGCACCTGCGCCTCATCGGCGACCTGATGGAATACTGCGCCGCCGAGATCCCGAAGTACAAGCCGCTCAGCGTCTCCGGCTATCACATCCGCGAGGCCGGTTCGACCGCCGCGCAGGAGCTGGCGTACACCCTGGCGGACGGCTTCGGGTACGTCGAGCTGGGCCTGTCCCGCGGTCTCGACGTCAACACCTTCGCCCCCGGGCTGAGCTTCTTCTTCGACGCGCACGTCGACTTCTTCGAGGAGATCGCCAAGTTCCGCGCGGCCCGCCGCATCTGGGCCCGGCACCTGCGTGACGACTACGGCGCGACCAGCGAGAAGGCGCTCTGGCTCAAGTTCCACACCCAGACCGCCGGTGTGTCCCTGACCGCCCAGCAGCCGGTCAACAACGTCGTCCGCACGGCGGTCGAGGCGCTGGCCGCGATTCTCGGCGGCACCAACTCCCTGCACACCAACGCCCTCGACGAGACCCTCGCCCTGCCGACCGACGAGTCCGCCGAGATCGCCCTGCGGACCCAGCAGGTGCTGATGGAGGAGACCGGCGTGACCAATGTGGCCGACCCGCTGGGCGGCTCCTGGTACGTCGAGGCGCTCACCGACCGCATCGAGGCCGAGGCGGAGGAGATCTTCACCCGCATCCGCGAGCTCGGCCACGACGGCAGCATGACCTCGGGCATCCTCCGCGGCATCGAGGACGGCTGGTTCACCTCGCACATCGCCGAGGCGGCCTTCGTCTATCAGCAGGCGCTGGAGAAGAACGAGAAGCGCATCGTCGGCGTCAACGTCCACACCGGCACGGTCGCGAAGGATCTGGAGATCCTTCGCGTCTCCCACGAGGTCGAGGTCGAGCAGAAGCGCGCGCTGGGTGCCCGCAAGGACAACCGCGATCCCGTACGCGTGCAGCAGGCGCTCACCCGTCTCGTCGACGTCTCCCGCACGAAGGAGAACATGATCCCCGCGATGCTGGACGCCGCCCGCGCCGAGGCGACGCTGGGCGAGATCTGTGAGGCGCTCAAGGGCGAGTGGGGGATCTACCGCGAGCCCGCCCGCTTCTAGGGGGTGTCTGGTGGATCACGACGGCCTGCGCCGGGCCCAGCTTCCGGCCCACTGGCGACGCGAAACCTGGACCTCGCCGCAGACTCGCCGTGATCCACCAGACACCCCCTAGTAGTGCTTTGTCATGGTCCTCTTCCCGCGCGGGTTTTTCGTTGCGGAAAGCGGGTTTGGCAGGTCGGGCAGGTGCCGATGAGGCGGGCCAGCAGGTGTTGCAGGCGTCGGAGTACGGCGTAGAGAGTCATTCCGGCGCACGGGTTTTTGGGTCCAGGCGTTGCAGGGTGAGAAACGCGTGAGCGGCGGAGACCAGGGTGGTGTGGTGGTGCCAGCCTTGCCAGGTGCGGCCTTCGTAGTGGTCCAGGCCGAGCCCGGTTTTGACCTCGCGGTAGTCGTGTTCGATGCGCCAGCGCAGCTTGGCCTGCCTGACGAGGTGCCGATATGGGGTCGTGGCGGGCAGGTTCGACAGCCAGTAGCGGGTCGGTTCCGGCTCGCCGGGTGGCCATTCGGCGATCAGCCACCGCACGGGCAGGTCTTCGTCGAAGCCGACGGCCCGGCGATGCACCAGGCTGGCGGGACGCAGCCGCAGGAACACGAAACTGCCGCCCATCTTCCGGGCTTTGCCGGCCCGGCGGCGTGAACCCTCGCGCCAGGTGACCCTGCGAGTCGCGTCGCGGCCGGCGGCCAAGACGTGGGTTTTGAGGCCGGGTGCGGCTTGCCGGTAGATCAGCGGCGGCCGCCGGCCAGCACCCTTATACGGGGGTGAGGTGCGCTGGGCGTCGATGGTGAAAGCGGTATGCGCGCAGTTCACGCCGACGACGTAGCTCAGGTTCCGGTCCTCGAGACCTTGGCGGAACTCAGCGGCGTCGCCGTAACCGGCATCAGCGACGATCAACGGCGGCGTCAGCCCCCACCCGCGGGCTTCATCGATCATGTCCATGCCCAGACGCCACTTCTCGCGATGCACGACGTCGTCCGGCATTCCGGTTTTGCGGCGGCGCTCGGGGGTCTCGGAGGTGGCCTTGTCGCTGGCCGGGTCCCAGGACTCGGGAACGAACAGCCGCCAGTCGACCGGGCACGACGCGGTGTCGGTGACCAGGTTCAGGCTGACTCCGATCTGGCAGTTGGTCACTTTCCCGGCCGTGCCGGTGTATTGCCGGGTCACACCCACCGACGCGGTACCGTATTTGAGCCAGCCGGTGTCGTCCAACGCCCACGCAGCCGGGACGATCGCCTCGTCCATCCGCACCGCCAGCCGTCGGCGCACCAACGCGGCATCCCACGGACTGTTGGTGACGAAATGGTTCAACGCCTGTTCGTGCGGCCCGGCAAGCCGGGCCGCCATCGGCTGGATCGACTTGCGACGACCGTCCAACATCAGACCGCGCAGGTAATGCTCGGCGCGCTCCTGCCACCGCGACCTGGTCAATGAAGCGAACACATCCGCCACGAACGCGTCCAGATCATCGGCCAGTTGCTGAACCTCAGCAGTGTCCATCCCTCCAGGACACCAAGATCAGCATTGATATGTCACCGTCACCCACCCAAAAGATGACAAAGCACTACTAGGGCTTCAGGCCGGCAATCATGATCGTCAGATAGCGGTCCGCCACGGTGCCGTCGTCGTCCCCGGAGACGACGGCATGGCGGACCCCGCACATCAGCCGCCGCATGTCGTCGGCGGTC